>SVIJ01000040.1 GCA_015069565.1 Clostridiales bacterium | reverse complement strand
TGAACATATAAGAAGTTTCAAATAAAAAATTGAAAAGCGATAACTGTTGAGTTCGAGTCAGTATTGAAAACCTCAAAGGTTTAGAATAGGTCATAAAACACACGCGAACGCACCCCTTGTGGGTGCGTTTTTGCGTGGTGCGGATGAAGGCTTGACTCGGTTTCATCGGTTCGCGCGAGCAACGAAAGTTGCGAAGCTCTGCCGAGAGGTCTCCGTTTACGGAGTTTCGGCAGATACCCTTCATCACGGTGGAAAAGCAAACGCACCCTTTAAGGGTGCGCTTTTTGTCGTTGCTTTCAATTTTTGTTTGTGCGTGGTTACTACGGATTTTCTTGTTCGACTTGCAGTTGAGATCTTTTTAAAGCGCGCTTGTGTAGATACATCGCAGAGTCTGCGTGTTTGAGTACGTCGTCAAAACCTGTGTCAAGCTCTTTTGCGTAGCTTGCCATACCGAATGCAAATGATACCGCAAGCTCTTCTCCGTCGTTTATACGGATGATCGAGCCGACGCTCTTTTCTTCCAACTGCGCCATCAAAGCTTCACGGTTGTCGTAGTCGTCGCCGTCTAAAATCACGGCGAACTCGTCGCCGCCTATGCGGTAAACGTAACTATTTTTGAAAGTTTCCGTTAAGACGTTTGCCGTGTGTAGAATCAACTGATTGCCGACGGCGTGTCCGTAAGTATCGTTGGTGATTTTCAAGAAGTTTACGTCCGCAACCACAACGGCAAAGTCGCGGTGTACATTTTCCAAAAGAAGGTTCAGGTCGGCAACCGCCTGATTAAAAGCGGCGGTGCTTCGTACGCCCGTAAGCGCGTCGTGGAATGCGAGTGCGCTAAAGTGGTTCATAGACTCTTTCAGCTTGGCGGCGGCTAATTTTAAGGAAGCCGCCACTGTGCCGATTTCGTCGTCGCCGTCGTATTGGAAGTTTGCGTCGTAGTTGCCGTCTGCAAGTTCGTTTGCGGAATGTGCAAGCTGTTTTAAGGGTTTCGTGATTTTGCTTGTCGCATAGAAAGTGATTAAAACGAAAATTGCGGTAATGACGGTAGCGATTGCGGCGATGATGTACAGCATCGCGCGGCTTTCGCGTTGAATGTCGCTGTATTGTGCGTTCAGCACCAAATACAGTCCGTTTTTCAAAGCTTGATAGGCGTGTGCCGTTGGAGCTGTGTCCCGTGTATGGGAATGCGCGTGCACCTCAGGTGGCGTTTGGGAAAGGGTTGCGTTTCCGTTGTCGTGTACGGCGATGGAAGCAACCTTATCGGTTAAGAAAGAATAGGGAACGTCGATGCCGATGACGCCGATGAAAGTCGTTCCGTTGACGGCGAAATAGGGCATAACGAAGGAGATGATTTCCGCATCGTCCTCGTCCGACTGATAGGGTGCGAGCCACATTGCTTTTGCGGCGCGTCGAGGTTGATAGTACCAACCGACCTTGTTGCTGTCCCTTTCAGGATCATACAGCGTCAAATCCGTTGTCGGTTGCGCCGTGATGGTTTTCGTCGCTTGATCGACGGAATAGAAGAACCCAGCCGTAGGCGAAGTCAGCGTATGGTTGAAACGTATATAGTAGCCGATTGCGCCGGGAGTATTCAAAGTGATTTCACGGAACATAACGTCCATTTTTTGCAAGTACTCCGCTTGCAGGGATTCGTCGGTGATGACGTTTGGATCATCGTTGAGCTCCGTACTCGCATAGTGACGCATAATCGCGACGGAATGTTCGATCGAGCCGAGTACGTCGTTGATTTCCGTTGCTTCCTTTTCGCATTGAGCGGAGAGCAATGCGTCGGCGTCCGTATGTAAAATACCGTGCGTAATCGTGATGGAAAATGTCGCAAGGACGGTTGCCATCAAAACAAGTCCGATTGTGATAATTAAAAGCAATTTGCTTTGTATGGATTTGAATTTCATAGTCGAACCTTTTCCATAGTTCTTTTTGCTTGGAAAGCATGTATTTACTTGAGTAATCCAAGTATTACGTTTATTATAGCACTTCCATATATTTGTGTCAAGGGGCATAGTAGAAAAAAAGAGAATAATTGCGAAAAACGAGAAAAAAGATTAAAAAATGCTGAAAAACTTAAAAAATACTATTGACAAATAGAGTATCTATTTGTTATAATAAATGCAATAGAATATATCTTAGCAAATCTATTGAAAGATAGAGACGCAAAGCTAGGTGGCTAAGCGATAGATTTCGTATGCTCGACCGGTTGCAGCAACTTAGGCGGCAACCGGTGTTTTTTTATATTTTACCGAGTTGGCTTAAAAGTCGGCAAAGGGGGTAAATTTCGTTTGATTAACGTATATCGAGAAGAAAAAAAATTCCTGCTGAACGCAGAAGAATTCATCACCCGAAGCCATATGCTAGAACAGTTTATGATCCAAGACGAGCACAACGGCGCGCTAGGGTATAAGATTCGTTCGCTGTATTTCGATACCGCCTACGACGAGGATTTCTTCGGGAAGCTGGAAGGATTGGAGCTTCGACGGAAAATCCGTCTAAGAATCTACGATCCCAAAGCGCAAGTTGCGAAGCTGGAAATGAAGCAAAAGCAGGGGGCGTATCAGCTGAAACGATCCCTAACGATTACAAGGGAAGACGCGATTCGCCTAACGCAGTGCGACTATTCGCCGCTACTCAAATACTCCGAGCCGTTCGCGGCGGAATGCTATGCGTTGATGCATATGCAAAACTACCGTCCCAAAACGATTGTGGAATACAATCGCAAGGCGTTCATTGCCAAGGAAAACAAAATTCGCGTGACGTTTGACAGCAACATTATCGCAACGGAAACGGATATGAACTTGTTTTCTGAAAACCTGAATATGTATTCCGTTATGGATAAGTTCGGGGTGGTGCTGGAAGTCAAGTTCAACGGCTTCCTGCTAGGCTACATCAAGGATATGCTCGCTGTTACGAACAAAAGCGAGCTTTCGGTCAGTAAATATATGCTTGCTCGGCAAGCTTCGTATAAAATGTTGTAGGAGAGTTCTCTATGAAAGATTCGATTTTAGAATTGTTTGCAGGACAACAAAACTTAACGTGGGAACAGATTTTGGTCTACATACTCTTTTCGGCGCTCATAGGCGTGGTCATCTATCTGTCCTATTATTTAACGCACCGCGGAACGATTTACAGCAAAAAGTTTAATGCGTCGTTGATATCGCTCACCGTGCTGACGGGTACGGTTATGACCGTTATCGGCAACAACTTGGCTTTGTCGCTCGGTATGGTCGGCGCGCTCTCTATCGTCCGTTTTAGAACGGCAATTAAGGATTCGCGCGATACCGTGTATATCTTCTGGGCGATCATCGTCGGAATCTGTTGCGGTGTAGGCGACTTCCTGGTGGCGACCATCGGCAGTGCGATCACTTTCATAGTGCTGTGGATTTTTAGCCGCATCAAGAACGACAAGAGAATGTTGCTGATCATCCGCGCGGAACGCGACAAGCTGTCCGCATTGCAGGCGGTTGTGTTTGAAGTGTTTAACCGCAAGGCGATTATGCGCGTACAGAACACCACTAAAACCACGGTGGAATTGATTTACGAGCTGTCCGACGACGTACTCAAAAAGGCGGAGCTTGGAAAGCACGCGGTCAGCGAACGTCTGTATGCGGTCGGCGGCGTTGAATACGTGAATATCGTGATGCAGAACGACGAGATTTCAGGTTAACAAAAACGATTTGCCGTTTTGTGCGGCGGGAAAGGAAGAACGGGAATGAAAAAGTTTAGGGTGCTGACAATCGTATTGGCAGGGGTACTTGCGCTGAGCGTAGTACTCTGCGTTTTTATGCCCGATTTAGAAAAGGGGAACGCTGAACCGCGTTATCACCAACATCTTCGCGCCCAAGAAAAGCCCGCCTGCGAGCATACGGACGATACGCTGTGCAGTCATTTGCCGCTGATCACCATCGACACGGACGGCGGAGAGGCGATTCCCGGTGTGTCCTATTACGATGCCGAGGGCAATTTGCACCATACAGTGACTGCGACAGGGGCGAGCATTATCGGTTGCGACGTTGCCGTGATGGACAGTGAAAGAACGAACAATCATTTGACGGATACGCCTGATATATCGTCGAGGGCGGAGATTCGCGTTCGCGGCAACTCGTCTAGGCACTTTATCAAGCATAGCTATGCGATCAACCTTTTGAAAGCGGATGGCACAAACAACAAACAACCCGTGATGGGGATGGATAAGCATCACGAGTGGGTGATGCACGGCCCGATTTTGGATAAGACGCTGATTCGCAACTACCTTTGCTATAACTTGGCAGGAGAGTTGATGGAATATGCCCCCAACGTGCGTTTTTGCGAAGCGGTGATTAACGGTTCGTATTCGGGCTTATACGTGATGGTCGAGAGTATTACGGCGGGGGACGTGGACACAAGACTCAATCTTTCCATAGACAAGAAGGATAATACCTTTACGGGCTACTGTCTGCGCCTTGACCGTGGCAGCGATACGGACATCAAAAATCTGAACACCTTTTCGATGTATTCGAAGTTCCACGGCGGCATCATTGATACGATCTATCCTGGGCTTTCCAACTTGACGGAAAAGCTGAAACGGGATATTACGCTCGACTTCTCGCAGTTCGAGCGCACGCTCTATTCCTACGACTATAACAATAAAACGCACGGTTATACAAGTTATATCGACGTTGATTCGTTCGTGAATTATTTTTTGGTGAATGAATTTACGTCCAACTATGACGCAGGTGCGTACTCTACGTATATTTATAAGGAAACAGGCGGAAAATATAAGCTTTGCGTTTGGGATTTTAACAACGCCTGTGACAACTATCAGGAAATGGCGACGGACCTCCGCACGTTCCAATTGCAAAACGGGCTTTGGTTCGAGATGATTTTCAAGGACAGCGCTTTTATCGAACAGGTGATTGCGCGCTATACAGAGCTTCGGCAAACGTTTTTTAACGCGTCGTATATAGATGGCTATATAACCGACGTCATCGCATACCTGGGTAGTGCCATTGATCGAAATTACGAGCGTTGGTCAACGGCGTTTATCTATGATTTGCTTATGCCGATTGAACGAAATCCTCGTTCCTATGAAGAAGCGGTGCAGGATTTGAGAGATTTTTTTGCAGAGCGCGGAAAATTTATGGACGAGAATATTTACGCATTGCGGCAGTATGCGGACGTGCCTCTGGGCGCAAAGTAGGGGGCGGCGGATATGAAGAAATTTTTGATTATCGTCGTTGCGCTTTTGCTGCTTGTGCTAGGGTTGGACGCATTATACTATCGTGCGGGCGTGTATATCGACTTTGCGCCCGAAGCGGCGGTCACGGCGGAGTTTACGGTGCAGGACGGTCAAATCGGCAAGCTTGCGGACGACGGAACGGTACAACCGTTTGAAATCAAGGCGGTCAATTTGACCTCGGCAAAGCCTGGGGCTTGGCTCAACGATTTTGCGGTGGATGAAAAAACGTATTTGCGTTGGCTTTCGCAGATTCAGGCAATGGGCGCGAATACGGTGCGCCTCTATACGGTGCTTTCCGACGATTTTTATAACGCGTTTTACCGTTTCAATCAGGATCGAAAACAGCCCTTATATCTTTTGCAGGGCGCAACGGTGGACGATTACGTTTTGAACTCCCGTTACGACGCGTATCACGATGAGTTTTACGAAACCTTTTATAAGCACGTCAAGACGGCGATCGAGGTCATTCACGGCGATCGAAAGATTGAACGGAACGAACTGAAAAACATGGGTAGCGGAACGTACACAAAGGATGTTTCCCCTTGGGTGCTTGGGTATATTTGGGGGGTGGATTGGGACGACGTAACCATCGCCTATGCGAACGATAAGTACAGCGACCAAGACGGCTATAACGCCTATCGCGGAAAATATCTTTACACCGCAGAGAATGCTACGCCGTTTGAAACGATGCTCACGCAGGTGGGGGACAGAGCGATCGCGTACGAGAGCGCACGCTATAAACAGCAACGCATTTTCGCCTTTTCCAACAGCGCGGAAACGGATCCGTTCAAATACCCTGCGGCGGTGGAATCGATGTTCCAAAAATGCTCGTTCTTAGACGTGGAAAATATCTTACCGACCGAACGCGTTGTCGCAGGTCAGTTTGCGGCGTATAACGTGCAACCCTATTATCCCGACTATTTGCGCTATTTTGAGGACGATGACTGGGAAGAAATGGGGATTGGCGACAAGGCGTTATACGCGACGGCGAGCGGCGGTGTGAACACCTATAAGGCATACCTGCAACGGCTGAACAACTATCACACTATGCCTGTGGTGATTTCGGGCATAGGCTTCTCCTCTTCGCGCGGTGTCGCTAGGGCGGAAGAGAATACGTCTAGAAAGCTTGGCGGAATGTCGGAGCGAGAGCAAGGGGAAGCGATTGTTTCCTGCTATGCGGATGCGCTTGCAACAGGTTGCGTAGGAAATTGTCTTTCCGTTTGGCAGGACGAGTGGTATAAGAATACTTGGAACACTGCCCACGGCGTGGACGCGGAGCGTTCGCCGTTTTGGTCGGACGCACAATCGGGCGAACAGGGCTTTGGATTCTTGGCGTTCGACACGGGTAAGAAGGAAAGCGTTTGCTACGTGGACGGAGCTCTTGGGGAATGGACTGCGAACGACGTAGTGAAATCGTATGCAAACGGCGATTCGCTGTCGGTGAAATACGATGAAAAGTACGTGTATTTTATGGCGCAAAAGCAGGGCTTTAACGTCGATCGCGACGTTTTATATATCCCCATTGACACCACGCAAAAATCGGGCGGTAATTATTGCGATAATTACGCTTTAAAATTCGATCGAGCGGCGGATTTTGTCATTGAAGTGAACGGCAAGACGGGCAGTCGGGTGCTGGTGCAGGAATATTACGAGCTGCTTCGCGCGAAGTACTCTTTGCAGGTGTACGGCTTCAACAGCTACTTAAAAGGGAATATGCCCGACAGGGATTCGTCGAGTTTTAAAACGATTCAAATGATGTTACAATCGACGGGAACGGCTAGCGGCGTGGGCGGTACGGTACAGCTTGCGCCCGTATACGAAACGGGCTTGCTTCGTTACGGCAACGGAAACCCTGCGGCGGAGCAGTACGATTCTCTTGCCGACTTTATGGCGGGGGACGGCTTTGTGGAAATCAGGCTGCCTTGGCAAATGCTGAACTTCTACGATCCGTCAACGATGAAAATTTACGACGATTACTACGCGCATTACGGCGTGGTGGGTACGGCGATCCAAAAGATGTACGTAGGGCTTGCGGCAAAGGGAGCAACCGAGCGTATACAGCTAGGGGAAAAGCTGCTTGTGGGTTGGGATAACAACGTGTCCTATCACGAACGCTTGAAAGCGTCCTATTACGTGGTGCAGAAGGCTTGGACGGAATAAATTATGATAGAAACACTGCTTTGGAGTTACATATTCATATGCGCTACGTTGATTTTGTTCAACGTAGGGTTTATGCTTGTCATGGCAGTGAAAGAGCGCATACATCGGACAAACGTAAAACGTATGCGTAGGCGTATTTTGCGCCAAATGATTCGAATTTTCCGAGGCAAGGAAGTCGAGAAAGAATACCTGCAGTATCTTTCCACGGCGCTCACTTTGCCCAACTTACTTTCCGATTACGATAAGGCGTTGGAGGAGCTTCGCTCCGAGATTGAAAACGGAGAGTTCTATTTGGTAGATTTTGACGAGCGCACGCGCGTGTGGATGCGCTTGCGCGATACGGTGGAAAAACCCGACGAAACGGTGGAAGCCGAATCAAAGGTTCGTATGTTGCTTCGGCCGAAGCGTTCCGCGATGAAGCCCGTCGATAAGGCGATTGCTAGATACTGCTTTGAACGGCAACTGCAAGCCACGGCGGAAACGATTGCTTCGCTCACCGCTTCGTACCGTAAAAAGGACGAGATTTTGCAAACCTATTATGCGGCGTTCCTGCGCAAGTACGGCTATATGCAGTATGCCAAGCCGCCCGTATTGATTGCGAATTTGAAAGATTTGGTGGAAGACGGCGGCGTATTTGCTAGCGAACACGTGCTTCAAGCCGTCTACACGGCAAAGGACGAGAACTTGGTGCTCGATATGCTGAAAATTTTGGACGAAAAAGACGACTTTGTTCATCCGAAGATAGTCAGCGACGGTCTGCTTTCCTTTCGCGGCGACGCGCGCGCCCTGCAACGTATGCTGTTGGCGCATAGAAAGGAATTTTCCGTGGCGATGCAGGTGAATATTTTGACCTACCTTCGTTTTGCGTCGGGTGAGTATTGCGAGCAAGTGTTCGAAGTGTTAGAAAATGAGAAAGAACACGATGAAATCCGTTTTGCGTGTATACGATATTTTGGCAAGCACCGCTACGATAAGGCGTTTCGGCTTTTGGCAGATTTTGCAAAGAACGAGAAGGGCGAGCGCATAGAATATAGTATAGTTGCTTTGACGGCATTGCGAAATTATCCTTCGCAAAAGACGTTGGAAATTTTGCGCAGCAAAATCAACAGTCCCTATTGGTTCGTGCGTTACAATGCAGCGGAGAGCTTGGAAGTGCTTGGTATTCGCTACGACGAAATGGCGGAAGTGTTCGACGGCGACGATCGTTTTGCAAGGGAAATGTTGCAGTATCAATTCGATCAGCGTTACGCGGAGAACAAGGAGCGTGGATTATGAAAGAAAGTATTTTTGAGTTTGTAAAAGCCTTTCTAAACGGCGCTACGGGAGGCTTTGCCGTGTACTTGATTCTGTATTCCACCTTTCTATTCGTCGGCGTTATCGCGGGCGTACTTACGCTGTATTACCGCAATAAAAAGAAGCGGTTTCAAAACGAGTTAGACAGCAAGTATCATATCCCCGTAACTATCATCGTGCCTGCTTACAACGAAGAAGTAACGGTTGTGGAAACGGTAAAATCGTTGCTTTCGCTCGATTATAAGGCGTATGAGATCATCGTGGTGGACGATGGCTCGAAGGACGATACTTCCAAGGTCTTGGCAGAAGCGTTCGAGATGCACGCCGTGCGCCGTCCCATTCGCAAGCAGATCTCCTGCAAGGACTTGGAGCACATCTACGAATGTCACGATCAAAAAGTCCCCCTTGTGCTGATCCGTAAAAAGAACGGCGGTAAGGCAGACGCCTTGAATATGGGCATCAACGCGGCAAGATATCCGTACTTTATCTGTATGGACGCGGATTCGGTGTTGCAGGCGGACTCTTTGATTAAAATTACCCGTCCGATTTTGGAGGATGAGAGCATCGTGGCGGTGGGCGGTTGCGTCCGTCCTTGTAACGACGTAGAGTTGGAAGGGGGCAGGGTGAAAAAATACCGCCTGCCCAAAAATTTGGTGGCTTGTATGCAGGTAGTCGAATACGACCGTTCGTTCTTGGGTACGCGTATTCTGTTCGATAAGTTCAACGGCTCGCTGATCATTTCGGGCGCATTCGGTCTATTCAAAAAGGAAGCGGTCATCGCCGTAGGCGGATACGATTCCAAAACGATGGGCGAAGATATGGAGCTAGTTGTGGACTTGCATAAGTACTGTACGACCAACAAAATGCCCTATGCCATCAAGTACGCGACGGACGCGATTTGTTGGACGCAAGCCCCCGAACGGCTGCGCGACCTTTGCAAACAGCGTAAGCGTTGGCATTTGGGGCTATTCCAAACGCTGATGAAGCATAAGTCGATGGCGTTTGACTTTCAAAGTGGCCCAGTCAGCTTCATTTCCTATCTATATTTCTTTATTTATGAATTTCTTTCACCGTTCATTGAATTGTTCGGCTTGTTTGTAACGATACTTGCGTGTTGCTTCAGGTTGATCAGCCTAGAATTTTTCCTAACCTTCACGCTAATCTATGCGCTGTTTGGCGCGACGCTAACGATGACGTCCTTTTTTGCAAGGGTGCAGGCATCGGATATTCAAGTGACGGGCAGGGATATGTGGAAGGCTTGGCTGATGTGCTTGTTTGAAATCACCTTTATGCATTTCGTGATGACGTACGTTCGCGCGACGGCGTTCATCGGGTATAGAAAGAAGAAGCTCCAATGGGGTAGAATCGAGAGAAAGAAAATTAGCTTAAAATAACGAAAGGGGGGAGAAAACTATGTTACGAAAAAAACAAAAATGGCTACTATTGCCCCTTTTTCTGTGCGTTTTGCTAACGCTTTCCACGTTTTTGATGGGTAACGTTTCTTTCTCCAAAGAGAATGGAGGCGACAGCAACTCGGTGTTTATTGCAGGCAACCCGAATCTATATCCCTTGGAGAGCTATAACGAAAAAACGGGGGAATACGAAGGCGTCTTGCCCGAGCTGTTCAAGGCAATTTCCGATGAAACGGGCATACACTTCACCTACGTCTACGCATCGCCGACCAACCGACAGGAAACGCTTGCGAAGAACAAGCAGGTGGAGATTGTTTCCGCGATGGTAGTGGGAGAGATTGCGGACGAATATTTCAGCGGAAGCTCGGTGCTTTTGGGCTTTACGCTGGACGGAAAAGAGTATGAAACGAGCATAGGCTTTACGACCGTTTGCGACGCGAGCGTACGTACGGCGATTACCGATTATCTGACGAATCTTTCGCAGGAAGATTTTGCGAAGATGGCGCTTACCTACGTGATGGCGCATCCTGCGGCGACGGCTGTTCCCGAGGTAGTATGGTGGCTAATCGGCGGGGTGGTATTCGGGCTTTTGGTCGCGATCGTGATTTTGTCGGTGTTGAATTCCAAGCTTCGAGATCGGCAGACCGAAGGGATGATGTACGAATCGGAAACGGGGCTGTACAATCAGGATTATATTTTGAACTCGTTGACTAAGCTTGTGCCGATACAGTCGCAGGAGATTTACTATCTGGCGTATATTTCTGTGAATGCGGAAAAATTACTTCGATATTATGGAAAGGAAACGGCGGAAGCGCTGGCAAGATTCGTGGCGGAAAAGCTCCGTGCGGATTGCGGTGAAAAGGAATACTGCGCAAG
>SVIJ01000039.1 GCA_015069565.1 Clostridiales bacterium | reverse complement strand
CGGCGTGCAGATCGTCGAGCGTATCTAAAAGCGTGCCGTCCAAATCAAACAACAAAAGCTCGCTCATAAAACGCTCCGAATCGCCGTAATTGCCCCTTGCCGATTTTCGCTATTCGTCTTGACGTAGATGGCGGAAATATAATTTCTCGTCGTCCCTTCCGTCAATTGCAACGCCGACGAAATTTGGCGGTTGGTAAACCCTTCGTAGACCATCAGCGCAATCTCAATCTCACGGTCGGACATCCCAAACGCGCGCTTCAGCTTAATCTCGCGATCAGCGGCAACCGTCTTTGCCGCGTTTGCGATTTGCCGAGCAATCTTCGCAGGCAAAATCGTATCCCCTTGATGGGCGTTTTTCACCGCGTCAATGAGCGCCGACGAGCTAATATCCTTCAAAAGGTAGCCGCTTGCGCCGTGATTGATAGCGTTCAAAATATAATCGCTGTCGTCAAAGGTCGTCAAGATAAGCACCTTGGTATCAGGGTATTGCGCCTTGATTCGTTGGGTCGCCACAACCCCGTTCATGTTCGGCATACGGATATCGAGCAGCACCACGTCCGCAGGCGTTTTTGCCAAGCATTCGAGCGCCTGAAATCCATCCAGCGCAATCCCCACGACCTGCAAGGCTTCGTCCGTTTCCAAAATCGCGCAAATTTCACGCGCCAAATCTTCCTGATCGTCCGTCACAAGCACTTTTATTTTTTCCATATTCCACTCCTTATCGAGCCGTTTCTTTTATTCTTCTTCATCCAAGGGAACAAATAACGTCACTTCAAAACCATCGTCAGGCTCGGACGAGATATGCGTTTCCCCGCCCAGCCGTTCGGCGTATTCCGCCATCGACTGCAAGCCGTAGCCCTTCTTCAACTCGGACATGGCTACCCCTTTTCCGTTGTCGGAAACAAGCAAGCGCGCCCTGCCGTCTATGCTTTTTAGCTCCACCCAAAACGCCGTCGCGCCGCCGTGACGAATTGCGTTCGAGATACACTCCTTCAACGCATTGCACAAAAAGCGGTCCTTCGCGGCAGAAAGGGTAAGCTCTTCGATTTCGTAGCGAATCACAAGCCCCGTGCCCTGCGTCGATTCTTCAATCACCTTGACAAGCTCGTATTTGAGCGTCCCACGCGCGGTATTGCCCGAAAGAACGTGTACGCTCTCCCGAAGCTCTTCTAAGGCGTGCCTTGCCTGCAAGTTTGCGGCGACGATCTTGCGCTTGGCTTCTTCGGGATTTTTGTCCATCAAAAGCTTTGCCGACTCCGTCTGCATAATTACGGTGGTCAACGAATGCCCTGCCGTATCGTGAATTTCTTTTGCAATACGCTGCCGTTCTTCCAAGGCAGTCGCTTCCGCAAGGGAATCGTACGCCTTTTGTAGCTGCGCCTTATTGTCCGTCAACTCGGACATGGTACGGTCAAGCTTCAAATATTGCTGATAAAAACCGACCGCAAAATTGACCACGAAGAAATGCGCCACCAAGGCGACGAGCGACCAAACGGACTCCGAGATAACGACGCCGTACGGCACTTCCACGCCGCCGCCCCACCAAGTCATTGCCATCCCATAGGAAAACAAATACACAACCACGGCAAAGATAAAGACGAGCATCGTATTGATCGCCTTATGCGAGCCGATATAAAAGCCCGTCAAAATGAGCAGGTACAAAAACACCAAATAGGTGTAGCCCGTGATGGCAATCATTACAACGGACGCGATCATTTCCAAGAAAATACACACCGTTTTTATCGACGTTGCCTTTACAAAAAAGAGCCGCACAATGCCGCACGCCGTCAAAACGCCGCTAGAAAGGAAGAGCAGTAACAGATACTCGCCAAACCCCTGTCTGTTGTAATCCATATCCATCCACAAAAAGAACCGCAAATAGAGCCAAAGCTCCACGAGCACCGTCAAAACGAGAATCATCGTTTTTATCGAGAGTGCCACCTTTCTTTCGTCCTTCCAGTCGATGCGTTCTTCAAAGAACTTAAAAAATTTATTTTGTCTAAGCCTTGCGGTAGACTTTTTCCCCTTGTCCGCGTTCGGGGTTTTAGGCGTTTTTCGTTCCATAATTCCCCTCCGCAAGCCGTTGCCGAACGGAACGGGGCTGCGCCCCCTTTTCGAGTAGCCGCTCGGTATAATAGCTGTACACGCCGTCTACGCCGCAAACGATATGCTCGCAAAAGAGCATATTGTGGAACTCGCACAGCCACTGGCATTTTTGCGTGGTCGCATCATCGGCAGCCGACGGCCGACAAGAGGCGTTCGGGTGATTGTGTACAAGCAATATCCCTGCCGTCCCCGCAACGGACAAAACCGCCGCAAAATCGTCGGGCGAAATATCGGTAAAGTCGTGCGCGCGCGAAGTAAACCGCTTGCGTTGCAAAATTCTTCCCTGCCGATCGAGCAAATAGCAATCGAGTATTTCACTTTCGAGATAGGTGTATTCCCTACGAACGAAGGCATAGAAGGAGGCTTCGTCAAACTCCAAGGGAAAGCGCTCCTTGTATTCGGCGTAGTAGCGCTGCGCGAACGTTCCGACGCATTTGATGTACGCCGCAACCGATTCCCCGACGCCATCCACCTTTTTCAAAAGAGCAATCGGCGCTTCCAAAACCGCAGGCACCGAGCCAAACTCCGCAAGCAGCCGATGCGCCAAATCGTTGGTGTTTTTGCGCGGCACAGCATTAAAGAGCAACGCTTCCAGAACTTCGTGCTCGTGAAGCATTCCCTTTTCCAACTTCTCTATCAACCGTTTTCGATGTCCTGCGTGTTCCAAACCGCTCTCCTTTCGCCTGCCAAATATGTACCGCTTGGCGCTTCTCACTTGGTTATGCGTTCTCGGGACTGCAATCCCCCCGATCGTCCGCTATCTTTTTCTTCTTTTATTGTATCATACTCTTTGCAAAAAGTCAAAGGCAAACGAAAAAAAGCGCCTAAAAACGCAAAAAAAACCGCTAAAAACCCGATAAATTTACAAAAAACCGTTGAACTTTCCCCGCGTTTGGTGTATAATGTAATAAGTTAGATGTTTTCGCGGAAGCTTTTCCGTAGGAAACTCTGGCTATATCCCCCGAAAAATCGGGAAAAGGCGGTACGAATTATGCACCTTACAGAACGTTATTTTGATGAAACAGTCGAGTTTATTGTCGAGATGCTGCAATACGCTTCCACGCAAGGCGAGCCCGAAGAAGGCGCGCCCTTTGGGAAGGAAACGGCGGCTTGTCTTTCTGCATTCCTTGCAAAAGCGGAAAGCTTCGGCTTTGAAACGAAAAACTACGACGGCTATATCGGCGAAGTGACCTTCGGCGAAGGCGAGCCGTTTGCAATCCTTGCACACTTGGACGTTGTCCCCGCAGGCGACGGATGGAAGTATCCCCCCTTCGGCGGCGTGATCAACGACGACCTATCCGATAGCGGCGTTGCTGGCAAAAAGGTATGGGGCAGGGGCGCGTTGGACGATAAATCCCCCGCCGTTTGCTGCCTGTACGCACTCAAAGCCTTGAAGGACGAAGGCATCACTCCCAAGCGCCAAATCAAACTGATTTTGGGCTGTAATGAAGAGAGCGGCTGGCAATGTATCGAGCACTACAAAAAAGTGGCAACCCTTCCCAAGGAAGGCTTTACGCCCGACGCGGATTTCCCCGTTATCTATGCGGAAAAAGGGATTTTGCATTTCACCCTTTCCTTCCCGATGGAAAACGCGCCCTTCAAAACGTTGACTGCAGGCGAACGGGTGAATATGGTTTGTAGCAAGGCAACCGCCCTTTTGACCAAGGACGCAGGCAGTAAGCTTTCCCTGTACGAAAAGTTCACCGAATGCTTCTACGACAACACGACGGGGTATATGGTCACCTATGGAAAATCGGCGCACGCGTCCACTCCCCATAAGGGCGAAAACGCGCTTGCGAAGATGTTTGCCTTCTTTGCGACCATTCACGAAGGCTGCAAGAAGGTCTACGACGTTTTGTTTGCCGATCAGTACGGCTTGCAGTCCATGGAAGACGAAACGGGCGCTTTGACGATGTCCCCCAACCTTGCCACCTTCGAAAACGGCGTTTTGAAAATCACGGTGGACGTTCGCTTCCCTGCTACCCATTCCAAGGACGAAGTCCTTGCGCCTTTTGCGGAAAACGGCATCGCAGCTACGGTGAATAACTACCAAGCTCCCCTGTACAACGACCCGAACGGCAAGCTCATCCGCACCCTTTTGAAGGTGTACAACGAAGCGATGGGCGCGGACGCGACCCCGATTGCCATCGGCGGCGGCACGTATGCAAGAGCGTTGGAACGCGGTTGCGCCTTCGGCCCCGAAGTTCCTGGGGAAGAGAGCACCATTCACCAAGCGAACGAGTTCGTCACCTTCGAGCGTATCGCTCTGATGAACAAAATCTACTACGAAGCAATCCGTCGCGTCGCTTGCGAAAGCCAAGACAAATACCGCGTGATGGTTATCAAAACGACGAGAAAGTAAACACTTATAAAACAAGAAACGGAGCAGTACCACTGCTCCGTTTTTTATCTTAAAACGCAAAATGTCACATTCAAATATTACAAAAATTAAAAACCGATTGTAAAACGTTTGACAATATACCATGAAAGTATTATATGGTAATTTCCGCGCTGCTTACGGCAGGCGGCTTGGTGGCGGCGGCGTACCTTTGCAAAACGCAACGGCAAAAGGATTTTTTGCTTCGCTTTTTTGCAATCATCACCGTTATCATCCATTACAGCAACCTTTGGGTGGACTATTTCACCACGGGTACGGCAGAACTGGAAAACAATCATCTCTTGCCCGTCTACCCCTGCAATATCGTTATGTGGCTTTTGCTCATCGCCGCTTGCATAAAAAATCGGGACGGCATAGCTTTCAAGATGATTGCTGAGTTCGTTTTCTGGGGCGGCGTGGTTTGCGGCTCCGTCGGAATTATTTTCAATGCGAACTATGACAACACCCCGAGCCTTCGCAACTACGACATTTTGAAGGGGTTAGTCAGCCACTCGACGATGCTGTTTGGATGTATCTATATGCTGGTAGGCAAATACATTCGCATACGCGTTTTCAACGTAGTCAGTTGCATCGCAGGGCTTTTGTTCTTTTTATTAGACGGCGCAATCATCAACGGCTTATTCGACCATTTTGGGATAGACCCTGTCAATGCGATGTTCTTGCAAGAGCCGCCGTTGCCGCAATTCCCTTGGATGTCGGTATGGCTTTTGGGTGCAGTTGCCGTCACGTTGCTCTTCGGCGCGCTTGCGCTCTACGAGCAAAAATGTTTCCCTGAAAACGAACGTTGGTACAACCAACTCAAAAACAAAATCCAAAAAACTAAGGAGAAAGAAAACGTATGAGAAACTTATTTTTCAAGCTATTCAGCGACACGCCCTTCGGCGCAAGCGTGGCCATTGAATCCTTCAATATCTGGCACATTTTGTACCTGATTGCTATCTTCGGATTGATCACCCTTGCGGCGTTCATCTTCAAGAACAAGAAGCTGGAAACGAAGGAAAAAGTCCTTCGCGTGCTTGCGGCAGTATTACTCTTTTCCTATTTGACCGACTATTTCGTACACGATTTCGTATACGCAGACTACGTGGAAGCAACGGGCGAATACGTTCGCGGCGGCTTGAATATGGACAAGCTTCCCTTCCACATCTGCACGGTAATGTGTCCAATTTTGGTCTTCACCACCTACAACAAAAAGCTGCATAAGTTCTTAGAGCCTGTTGCGGCGATTGCAATCACCGCGCCTATGATGTACTTGGTATACCCGAGCACGGGCGTCGGCGGCGAGCCTTGGTGCTATCGCGTCGTACAAACGATGTTCTTCCACGGCGTAGAGATGGCGTGGGGGATTCTTGCCGTTGCTATGGGCTTGACAAAGCTCGAATGGAAGAACGTTTGGAAAGCGGAAATCCTGTTGATCGGAATCACCCTTTGGGCGAAGCTCGGCGTGACGATGCTCGAATACAACTGGTTCTTCTTAGAAAGCAACCCCTTCGGCATCGAAGCGTTGGATAAGCCTTGGCTCTTGCCCATCGTCGTACCCACCGCAATCTTCGCAATCACCGCTTCGGTGTACGGCGTAAAGACGGGGATTGCCGCACTTTGCAAGAAGTTTAATATCAACAATTCTTCGGCGGAAGTCCTTCCCTTTGAAAAAACGGAAACGCCCGCCCTTGCGGAAGTTGCCGCAACGGAAGAAACAAACGAATAATCCCCAAATCCATTCAAAAAACGGAGTAGCGTGCTACTCCGTTTTTTATTATCTAGCCCTATCGTAAGGCAGGGGCTTGTTCCCAACCACTTGCTCATTCAGAGCAAAAAAAATAAAACATACTATCGTTATAATCTTTCCGCAACGCAAGGCACAGCCTTGCAATTCACAAAGCCACAGGCTTCAATTCACGACGGTGCAACCGTCAATTCAGGATTTTTGCAAATAAATCAATTCACAGACAACTGCTCCCACCGCCTACCCATCCCACCGTAGGGGAGCGGTCTCCGCTCCCGTTGTCCCCAAAAATTAGAATAGACGAAACACATCCCTGCGTTTCGTCTATCCAGTGAGAGAATATGAAAAAAGTTTCCTATAGTCATTTATATTCTATCACATATTTTTTATTTTGTAAAGACCCTTAACGGAAATTTTTTGAAAAAAATCAAAAAAATGTTTACTGAGTCAACAGTTTTCGCCGCCAAAGAGCGTAAAAAGCTTTTCCGCAACGCGCAAACCGTCCGCCGCGGCGGAAGTGATCCCCCCAGCGTAGCCTGCGCCTTCGCCGCAAGGAAAGAGCCCTTTTGCGGATACCGACTGTAAATCTTCCCCACGCTCTATGCGCACAGGGGAGCTAGTGCGTGTTTCCACACCCGTTAAAACGGCGTCGGGACAAGCAAAGCCTTTCAGCTTTCTATCCATATCGACGATTGCCGCCTTCAAGCTCTCGCAAACGCCCAAAGGGAGCACGCCGTTTAGGTCGGCAAACGCCGTCCCTGCGGCATAGGAAGGAAGCACGTCCCCCCAAGCCGAGCTTGTTTTCCCTTGCAGGAAATCCCCTACGCGTTGCGCGGGCGCGCGATAATCCGAGCCTGCGGCAACAAACGCCGCTCTCTCTAATTTGCGTTGGAACTCCACGCCTGCCAAGGGATGCTCGCTGCCAAAATCCGCTCCGCGCACCTGCGCGATCAACGCCGCGTTGGCGTTCCGCTCATCACGGGCAAAGTTGCTCATCCCGTTGGTGACCACACCCCTTTCTTCACTCGCGGCAGGCATCACGACGCCGCCTGGACACATACAGAAGGTGAACGCTGAGCGTTCATGCGCGTGCGATACCAGCTTATAATCGGCGGCAGGCAACTGCGTATACGCCTTGCCATACTGCGCAAGCCCGACGGCAGACTGCAAATGCTCGATACGCACCCCCACGGCAAAATCCTTTTGCCTCATCGTCACACCGCGCGCAAGCAGCATCTCAAAGGTATCCCTTGCGCTATGCCCGATGGCAAGCACGAGCGCCGACGGCTCGATGCGTTCTTCTACGCCGCTCTTTAAGTCCTTCACCGCCGCCCATCGCAGCTGTCCATCTTGGATAGAAACGTCCGTCAAAAGGGAGTCAAAGCGTACCTGCCCCCCATGATTTATCAAATATTCACGCATATTGCGGACGACCTTTTTTAAGTTGTCACTACCGATATGCGGTTTTTGCAGCCACAAAATTTCCTGCGGCGCGCCAAACTGAACGAAGGTCTCCAAAACGTCACGATTGTACGGACTATGCGTTTGCGTATTCAGTTTTCCATCCGAAAACGTCCCTGCGCCCCCTTCCCCGAATTGTACGTTTCCGTTGAAATCGAGTACGCGCTCCAAGCAAAACCGTTCGATTTTCTTGGCGCGTTCTTCCACGCAAGGTCCGCGTTCGACGACGATAGACGGGATTCCATGCTCCAAAAGCCGCAACGCGCAAAAGAGCCCCGCAGGCCCGCTTCCCACAATCAACACAGGCTTTTCAGGCAAGCGCGACTTAGGCAAAGAGGCAAGCGTTTCCTTCTTTTGCGGCGGTTCATCGCCGAACTCAATCGTGTATAAGTAATGCAAATTGCCCTTATCGCGCGCGTCGAGCGATTTTTTGCGAATCGCAAAATACGCAGGCTTTTTGCCCAAACGCTTTTCCGCAAGCTTGACAAGCGATTTTTCATCCTTGCCGATGGACAATTTTATCCCTGAAAGGGTCGTCAAACTCATACCTGCCCCCCGCTTTTCTCGCTAATCGCTTGCGCGCAAACCATCGCGGACGTATATGCCCATTGCAGGTTAAAGCCACCGCATTCGCCGTCCACGTCCAAAATTTCGCCTGCAAAATACAGCCCTGCGCTATTGCGGCTTTGCAAGGTTTCATCCACTTCCGCAAGGGGAATCCCCCCCTTGGTCACCTGCGCGTAATCAAAGCCCAGCGAGCCCGTCACAGGCAATTCAAACGCCTTGATGCCGTCGCAAACGGCGGATAGCCCATTTTCCCCATACCGTTTCCAAACGGCGCGCCCCACTTGGTTGTTCAAAATTCCGCAAAGCAGTTCGCTTTCAGGCAAAGCAGGGAATGCTTTCTTTTTCTCCGTCAGTGCCGACAGCAATTTTTCTTTGGATACGGACGGTAAAAGGTCGATAGAAAGGGTGACCTTGCCGCCGTCAAGCTTGTCCGCAATAAAGGACGAGATACGGAAGACCGCATCCCCCGAAACGCCGTAATCGGTAAAGATAATATCCCCGTAAAGGCTTGCTACCGCCGCGCCGCCGACAAACGCGGTCAAGCCGCTGTCCAAAACGCGAATTCCCTTCAACGTCTTTGTATAACAAGTGTCCGTTTTCAGTTGCACAAGCGCAGGATAGAGCGCTGTTACGGTATGCGAAAAGCTTTTTGCGATTTCATAGCCGTTGCCGTCCGTACCGAAATTCTTTGCCGCCTTACCGCCCGTACAAAGAAGCACTTTCTTTGCAAAAAACATTCTCTCACCGTCCGCCGTTTTGGCTTTAATCTCGTACCTGCCCCCTATTTTTTGTACGGAATACACGTACGCGCCCGTCAGCGTTTCCACGCCGCGTTCCGCGATATAAAAGCGCAAAAGGTCGGTGATTGCCGACGCCTGCCTGCCTGTGGGATAATATCTCCCCCGCTCATCCGCGGAAAACATCCCCCCTAAGCCTTCCAAAAAGGTAAGCATTTCCTTCTTGCCGTAGCGCATAAAATACCCTTGGAGCTGTTTTTCTTGCGTCTTATCGCCGCGCACGGAAAAATAGGGAGCTTCACCCACTCGCTCGTTGGTGATATTCCCCTGACCGTTGCCCGTAGACGAAAGCTTTTTCCCCACGCGCTCGCCGCGCTCCAAAAGGAGCACCTTACCGTATTCCGTTTTGACGTTCGCCGCCGCGAAAAGCCCCGCCGCGCCGCCGCCGATGATAATCGTTTGGTAGTTTTCCATACGTTCATTGTAGCCTATTTGTAAGGAAAAGTCAATTTTTTTTAGAAAATTGTCCTATATTTTTCGGGTTTTTCGTCTTGACAATTTCAAAAAATTATATTAGAATATAAATACTATAAGAAAGGAGCATGAAATGTTTTTCGAGCAAGTCATTGAATACTTCAAAACCAACCTTATCGAATCCATCATCATCGGTGGAATCGCCCTACTTCTCATCATCACGATCATCTCGCTGATTTGCGCAGGCGCAAAAGCAAAGAAGCGGAAGAAGCAGGCAAAATCGGCGGCAACAGCTACCGTTCAAACGCCCGCTCCCGAAGCAAAAGCGGAAGAACCTATGCCTGTGGTCGCGCCCGTAGAAAAGGTAGCAGAGCCTGCGCCTGAAAAGGTTGCGCCCGTTAAAAAAGCGGAAGAGTCTGCACCTAAAAAGGCTGCGCCCACTTCGAGCGTTAAGAAGGAGCAAGCCCCCAAGGCGGTACATTCCGCGCTTGCCGCAACCAAGAAGATGGGCGAAAGCAAGGCTCCCGAAACAAAAACGGAAGAAGCGCCTGCAAGCAAGCCCGTTCAAAAGACTGCGCCCAAAGCGGCGACAAAACCTGTGACAAAACCCGCTCCCGCCCAACCTGCGGAAACGGAAAAAGGCAATCGCTACACAGGCAAATGGGTGATTTGCAAGCTGATTTTGACGGACGATAAAGACCAACCCTTAGAAGAGCACTACTTCTTCGAGCTTCGCGCATCCAACGGCGAACTGCTTCTTGCCAGCGAAGAATACCTTTCGCACGCAGGCGCGTTGAAAGGAATTCAAACGCACAAGGACAACGTGGAAAAGGACAATTTCCGCATTACCGTTTCCAAGAAAGGGGATTACATCTTCAAGCTTTTGACAGGTAAAAACACCCTGCTTTGCACGGGCGCAAACTATAAGAGCTTAGAGCGTTGTGAAAGCGCGGTGGCATCCACAAAGCGTTTTGCCGCAACGGCGGTATTGCAGGAAGACGTGGAAGAAGTCCGCATCAAGCTCCCTGCCGAAGACGATACGCCGGTAGAACTCCCTGCCGAAGGCTACGAAGGCAAGTGGATTATCTCGACCAAGGGCGACGAAACGGTGGGCGTGATGTACTACTTTGAGCTGTTTGCATCCAACGGCGAAAAGCTGCTCACGAGTGAAGAATACACCACCTACGAAGGCGCGGTGAATGCGGTCTACACCCACAAGGCGAATATCGCAAAGGGCAATTTCCGCATCTCAATCACCAAGCGCGGGGATTATATCTTCAAGCTGCTTGGCGGCAACGGTCAGCTTCTTTGCCTTGGCGAACATTACAAGACCCGCTCTCGTTGCGAGAACGCAATCGAATCGGTAAAACGCTTCTCGGAAAGCGCGCCCGTTTTGAGATACGGCGAAATCAAGCAAGCATAAAAGCAAACAAAAAAGCACCCTTTAGATTGCCCGTCTTAACGGAGAAATAACCAAAAGCCGAATAGGACGAGAAAATCCAACATGGACATAAGAAACCATTGAAAAGTCTCCACGCTTGCTGGTGCGAACTCATAA
>SVIJ01000038.1 GCA_015069565.1 Clostridiales bacterium | reverse complement strand
GCCAAGACAGGGGCTGCATTCCATATACCAGAAGTTGAGCATTACCATGTCCTTTTCTTCCAGCATTTCGGAAAGGGTCAATACTTCGCCGTTCAACGTTTCGATTTCAAAATCGTGCATAACGTCGCCGATGGAGTAGATGTGACCTTCGCGGTCTTCCTGATCCACGAGCTCGGTGACGTAGATAACGTGTTTTTCGGGCGATTCAGGGGTGAGCTTGCCGTCCAACCCCGTCAAATAGTACATCCCCAAGGGAAGGTCCTTGACGGAGACGGTGTATTCCCCTTCTTCCAAAAAGAGCTCGGCAACGCCCTGGCTGTTGGTGGTCACTTCCTTGACGAGAACGCCGTCTTCGTCAAAGGCGCAAACGGTCACGCCGCTAATTCTCATCCCGCCTTCGGTGGTGATCGTCACACGGCAGTCCATTTCTTCCCCCCAAGGCGTGCTCTGACCCGGGGTGGAGCTATCGTCGGGAGTGCTGTTGCCGCCGTCGGGTATTTTTTCCCCGCAGGCGCTCATAATCCCCAGCGACGTGAACGCCAGAAACGCTGCGAGAAAGCCAAACAGTTTCTTTTTCATATTGTTCCTCACTTTACAATATATTATTTTTCATGCGCAAAAAGTATGTAATACTTCATACGTAGAAAAGTATACCATATTTTCGCTACGCGCGCAACCGTTTTTATGCAAATTTCAAAATTTTCATAAATTCGATTGTAAGTATTCGTTTTTTCGATAGACAAAAAATGTAAATCGGTTATTGACAAGTTCCGCCGAATATGCTACAATCCAAGGTATGGAAAAGACATTTGGAAAACGTAGTTGGAGTATTTTACTCCTGTTTGGCTTGATCGGGCAAATCGCTTGGTCGGTAGAGAATATGTATTTCAACGTATTCTTGTACAACGAAGTTGCGCCCAATCTCAATGCGGTCACGCTGATGGTACAGCTTTCGGGTATCACCGCAACGGTGATCACCCTGCTTGCAGGGACGTTCTCGGATAAGGTGGGCAACCGCCGTTCCTTCCTATCGTGGGGGTACGTGATTTGGGGGATCACGGTGGCGCTGTTCGGGTTTTTATCCCCGAAATACGTCGGTAAGCTCTTTGGTTTAGACGTCGAGCAAGCCATCGCGCTTGCCGTTGTGTTGGTCGTGATTGCCGATTGCGTGATGACCGCGTTCGGCTCTACCGCAAACGACGCGGCGTTCAACGCTTGGGTCACCGACAACACGGAAACGGAATACCGTGGAAAGGTGGAAGGGATTTTGTCCATTTTGCCGCTTGTATCCCTTTTGATCGTGGCAGGCGGCTTTGGGATTTTGAAGGACCTTCTTGGCGGCTATCAAAACCTGTTTTTGGCGCTCGGGATTGTAATCACCCTTTGCGGCGTCGCAGGGATATTCTTTGTAAAGGACAGCCCGAAGCTTTGTAGAAGCGGTTCTTTCAAGGACGTGTTTTACGGCTTCAAGCCGTCCGTCGTCAAGGGGAATAAATCCCTGTACTTAACCTTGCTCGTCGTTGGCGTGTACGGGATTGCTTGCCAGATATTTATGCCCTATTTGATTATCTATATGGAAGAATATCTTGGTTTTAGCGTGATCGAATACAGCGTTGTGTTCGCGCTTGCGATTTTGCTCGGCGCGGCGGTCAACGTATACCTGACGCGGCTTTCGGATAAAATGGATAAGATTAAGATGCTCTATTTTGCGGTGGGGATTTTCGCCGCAGGGCTTTTGGGAATGTATTTTTCTAAGGGAATGGGGCATATCGGCAACTTGATTGTGTTCGGCATTTTTGGGTTTGTGATGATCACGGGGAACATTTTGGTTTCCGCGCTGACGGGCTCGACGGTGCGTGATCATACCCCCGAAGGCTCGGTGGGAAAATTGCAGGGGGTGCGAATGGTATTTTCCGTTCTGTTGCCCATGCTGTTTGGGCCGATGATCGGCAACGCCATCAATACCGCGCGCGGACTGGGTGCGGCAAGCGAAAACGCGGCACTCACAACGGCGGTAATTCCTGCACCCGAGATTTTCTTGGCAGGGGCGCTGTTCTCGTTGCTGATGTTCGTTGTCCTGCCCATGTTAAAGGAGAAAAAGCATGCGTCTGAAAACGAAATATAACGTTGGGGAAGTTCCCCTTTCGGAATATCCCCGCCCGCAATGCAAGCGGGAAAGCTACCTGTGTCTAAACGGCGTTTGGCAGTTCCAAACGGTAAAAAACGGGGGGCAGGTATGCGATGAGTGGAAAAGTATACTCGTTCCCTTTTCGCCCGAAACGCTCAATTCGGGGGTGAAAGAAGGCTTTGTGCTTGGGAAGGACGAAACCCTTTGTTATCGTCGCGCCTTTACGCTTAAAGAAGGGCTGGACGAGAAGACGGTTTTGCTTCATTTTGGGGCGGTAGACCAACAATGTAAGGTGTTTGTAAACGGCATTCCCGTAGGCGAACACGACGGCGGCTACGTTCCCTTTGCGCTCGATATTACAAGCGCGGTGAAGACGGGGGAAAGCGAACTGCGCGTAGACTGTGTGGACGTGACGGAAGAGAATAGCCGCACGCGCGGCAAGCAGAGTAGCAACGCGGCTACCATCTGGTACACGCCGCAAAGCGGGATTTGGCAAACGGTATGGCTGGAAGTTTTGCCCAAGAAGTATATCCGCGATTTTACGGTAAAGACGGATGCGCGAACAAAGACCGTTTCGATTGCCTGCGATTACGACGGCGAAGTGTTGCTCACCGTCTACGACGGTGAAAGGGTTATTTTCGAGAAAACGTTTCAAGGAAAAATCGAGTTCGCTCACGATTTTACGCTGTGGTCGCCTGAAACGCCCAAGCTCTATGATTTTGTCTTAAAGTCGGATAGCGGTGATGTTATTTCGTCCTATTTTGGTGTGCGTACCTTCTCGGTAGGTGTGGATAAAAAGGGCAAAAAGCGGCTCTTTTTGAACGGAAAACCCTATTTTATGAACGGGGTTTTGGATCAAGGCTACTGGTCGGACGGCTTGCTTACGCCCCCTTCCAACCAAGCGATGTACGACGAGTTGAAAATGCTGAAAAACATGGGCTTTAATATGGTGCGTAAGCATATCAAGGTAGAGCCGATGCTGTGGTACCGTTATTGCGACGAGCTGGGGCTTATCGTTTGGCAGGATTTTGTCAACGGCGGCGGCGAATATAAGTGGACGCATATCGCGCTCTTTCCCTTCCTTGGCGCAAAGCATAAGGATAGCGATTATCGGTACTTTGCACGGGAAGACGAAGGGGGCAGGTACGAGTTCATGCGCTCGGCAAGGGCAACGGTGCAGGCGCTTAAAAACGCGCCCTGCGTAGGGGTTTGGGTACCCTTCAACGAAGGCTGGGGGCAGTTTGATTCTAAAAAGGTTGTGGAAGAATTGCGCGCTTGGGACGATACCCGTTTGATTGATTCTTGTAGCGGCTGGCACGATCAGGGCAAGGATAAGACGACAATGCGCTCGATGCACACCTATTACACGCCGCTTTGCGTTCCGCGCGATACAAGAGTGGTGGTTTTGAGCGAGTTCGGCGGCTATTCCAAAAAGACGGATGGGCACGTGTTCAGCGAAAAGGAATTCGGCTATAAGATATTCAAGACGGACGAAAAGCTGGTGGGGGCGTTGAAAACGCTCTATCTCAAAAAATTAAAGCCCTTAATCAAAAAGGGTTTGAGCGCGTGCGTATACACGCAGGTATCCGACGTCGAAGAAGAAATCAACGGCTTGGTCACCTACGATCGGGCGGTAATCAAAGTACCCGTGTCCGTGATGAAGGCGATCAATGATGAAATTATGCAAGCCGCAAACGAGATAAAATAACGGCAAAAAACAACAAAAAAACCGACCTTTTTGGTCGGTTTTTTATCTTTTTTGAATGGGAAATTAGAGCAAGCTTGCCGCGTCCTTGTCGCAAATCACGGTCACGGCAGGGTGGAGCTGCAAAACGGATGCAGGAAGGTCGGGCGTGACTTCCCCTTTCACCATACCGTAAACGGCTTTTGCCTTGTTCTTGCCCGAAACCACGACGAGAATACTCTTTGCATTCATGATGTTTTTGATGCCCATCGAAAGCGCCTGACGGGGAACTTCGTCGATGGATGCAAACAGACGGGAGTTGTCCTTGATCGTGCTTTCCGTCAAGTCCACCAAATGGGTGACCGAGCCAAACGGCGTGCCAGGTTCATTGAAGCCGATGTGACCGTTCGAGCCAAGGCCAAGCACCTGTACGTCCTGCTGATACTGTTCAAGGAGTGCATTGTAGCGGTCGCATTCCGCTTGCAAATCCTTTGCCGAGCCGCTGGGCAGGTTGGTGTTTTCCAGCTTTACGTCGATGTTCTTGAACAGGTTTTGATACATAAAGTACGCATAGCTTTGGTCGTGATCGGCAGTCAAGCCAACGTATTCGTCCAAGTTCACGGTTACGACGTCCTTATACGACGTACCGTTTTCGCGGTGATCCTTTGCCATGTTTTGATAGGTGCCGATGGGGCTCGAACCAGTAGCAAGACCAAGCACTGCTTTGGGGTTCTTTTTGACGATATCCGTCAAAATTTCCGCCGCTTTTACGCTCATTTCATCATAGTTTTCAACGATAATTACTTTCATAACAATACCTTCTTTGTTTTTCGTTCGTTATTATTATAACGAGAAAAAGCCCCAAGGTCAAGCATTTGACGAAAAAATCTGCAAAAAAACCAACTTAGCTCTTGCGAAGGGATAAAAAGTGTGCTATAATACGTTTGTATTTTATTTTCACGGAGCGAATTATGAAACTATTGCATTTAGCGGATTTGCATTTGGGCTCGGAAATGAGCGCACGGCTCACGCCAGCCAAAGCGCAAACACGCCGCGCCGAGATATGCGAAGCTTTTTTGCGCGCGGCGAAATATGCCGAGCAAATCGGGGCGCAAGCTATTCTGCTTGCAGGCGACGCCTTCGATACCGCTTTGCCCCTGCGTAGGGACAAGGAGTTCTTCTACGGCGTAGTGCGCGATTTTCCGCAAATCACCTTTTTCTATTTGAAGGGGAATCACGACGGCGCGGAAGAAGTGGAAGAGAAGCCCAACTTAAAGACGTTTGGGGACGCTTGGACGACCTACGATTTAGGGGAAGGGGTCACTTTGAGCGGCATTGAGCTGTCTGCGGCAAACTCTTCGTCCTATTATGCGGGCTTGTCGCTCGACCCTACGAAGAAGAATATCGTGATGCTTCACGGGCAGATTGCCGACAGTGTGGGGGAAGAGAAGATTCACCTTCGCTCGCTTGCAGGGAAAAATATCGACTATTTGGCGCTTGGGCATATTCATTCCTATTCTTCGGGCGCGATCGACGGGCGCGGTACGTACGCTTACGCAGGCTGTTTAGAGCCGCGCGGCTTTGATGAAGTGGGCGAAAAGGGCTTTGTCGTAATCGACACGGCAGGGCAAGCCCTTTCCCATACCTTTGTGGAAAATTGTCAAAGAAGGGTGGAAGAAGTGACGGTGGACGTCAGCGGCTGCCAGGATTTTGCACAGGCTTATAGAATGGTGGACAATGCGCTCTCGGTGGACGGTGCGGATATGCCGCGCATTTATTTGACAGGCGAAGTGGAGATGGATACGGAAGGGCTTGCGGATTTTGTCCGCCGACAGCTCGAAGGAAAATACTTTGCCGTTTCGGTCAAGGACCATACGACGCAAGCGCTTGATTTGGAAAAATATAGGGGGCAGGTATCGCTTGAAGGGGAATTTGTGCGCGTCGTGCTTGCAAATACAACCTTAACCGAATACCAAAAAAAGCAGGTGATTGCTTTGGGTTTGAAAGCATTGTCGGGGGAAAAGCTGGTATGAAACTGATTGCGTGCTATATGGATAATTTTGGGAAGTTCAGCAACGCGCATTTCTCTTTCGACGGTGGCTTGACGGAGATTTTGCAGGAAAACGGCGAAGGGAAGACGACGCTTGCCGCCTTTCTTCGCGCGATGCTCTACGGTATGCCCACGGACGGAAAGAATAGTAAGGATTACGGTGACCGTCCGAAATATAACCCTTTCCAAGGGGGGAAATACGGCGGAACGCTCGACGTGGAATGGCAGGGAAAACGCTATAAAATTCTTCGCACCTTCGATCAAAAAACGGAAACGAAGGATAGCTATTCCGTTTTGGACGAGCGCGGTAAGCCTTGTAGCGACTTGGGGGAAGTACCTGGTTTTACAATGTTCGGCTTATCTCGTAAAGGCTTTGAGAGAACGGCGTATATCACTTGGGAGAAAGAGACGATTGATTTGAAAGAAGGGATTGGCGAGCGGCTTTGTGGCTTGGTGGCGGATTTTTCCGTCGGCTACGACAAGGCGAAAAAGCTTTTAGAAGATAAGCTGAAAAGCTATCACTCGGATCGAAGATCGGGGGGCGTTTACACGGGCTTTATCCCTGAAACGGAAGAAAAAATCCGCCAAAAACAGGCGGAAATTTACGAAACAGAAGGGTTAGAAGCTAGCCTTTTGAGCGTGCGAGAAGCCTATTTGGCGGCGCAAGCGGATATGCAAAAAACGTCGGCGGCGTTGGAGGAAATGCGTAGCTCGGAGCTTAGGCGTAGTCAATGGGAAACCTATCAGGGAATGCTTTCGATGGCGCAACAAAGCAAGGCAAAGGCGGACGCTTATGTCGCAAAATATCCGCAGGGCTTCCCCGATAAGGAAACGGTGAAAGGGTTGAAGGACGCCGTTCAAAAACGAACGAAGGCAAGGGTGCGTTTGGAAAATCGTGCTTTTCCTAAGCAGGTTGAATTGCAGGCAAAAGAAGAACAGTTTGCATCGGGAATCCCTTCGCGGGAAAAGCTAGAAAATATCGGGCTGTTGGCGGATAAATATTATGCGTTGGCAAACGCTACAACCCCTGCCGCTACGGCTCAAAAACCGAAAAAGAAGGGGGCATGGCTGGGATTAACCGTTCTTGCGGCGGCGTTTGCGGCGGTTGGCGCGGTACTGCTTGGCTCTTTGCCGAGCGTGGGTGCAATCCTGCTTGCGCTTGGCGTGGTCGGCGCGGCAATCGGTGCTTCGGGGCTCATGAGAGCGCCTGCGCCTGTTGCACAAGTAGCCCCTGCCTATTCGCAGGAGCAATACGCGCTTGCCGAGCGCCTGCGCGCGTCCTTTGAAGAATACGGTATTCGCAACACCGATTACAACGCGGCGCTTAGAGAGCTGAAAGAAGGGATGAAAACCTTGCAAGCCTTGCGCGCGGAAAAGGAAAAGTACGAGCAGGAAACGGCGGAGCTTAAAGCGGACGAAGCAAAGTATTCGTCGGCGGTTGCGGCGGTGTTCCAGCAATACAGCCTGACGGAAGAAACGTACGAAGACGCGGCGAATGCGGCGGCTGCGTATTCGGAATATCTCGAAGACTGGCGCTTAAAGTCGGCGAAAGCGGAAGATTACCGCCAAAAGAACGGCGTGTCGGATGAGCCGCAAGTTGGCGGTGATATCGAGAGCGCGAAAGCGGCGCTTGCGTTGGCGCAGTCGCGCGTAAAAGAATACGGCGACAAAATGCAGGAGCTGGAAGGGCGGTTGGCGCTTTTGCCTAAGCTGAAAAACGAGCTGACCGAATTGCGGGAAAAATTGCAAGGCTACACCGAAGAACGCTTCCTTGTAGACATTGCAATGCAATCCCTTTTGGCGGCGGATTCGCAGCTCAAAGACACCTATCTTACCCCGATGCAAACGAGCTTTGTTCAGTTTGCAAAAGCAATGGGGGCGGAATGGGTGGACGACGTTTTGCTGGATGAAAACCTGCAAGTGAAGCTTGAACAAAAAGGGCAACCGTACCGAGTAGAGCATTTGAGCGACGGTCAAAGGGCGCTTGCGGCGCTTTGCTTGCGGCTTGCGCTCTTAGAAAATATGTACGAAGGGGAGATGCCGTTTTGTATTTTGGACGATCCGTTCGTACACTTAGACGCGAAGCATTTGCACGAAGTGCAAAGGGGGCTGAACGCCCTTGCGGAAAAGATGCAAATCGTCTATTTCACCTGCCACAATTCCCGTTCCATGCTGGAAGCATAAAAAAATAAAACCGCTCAAACGAGCGGTTTTTTATTATAGAGTTTCGATTAGAACCAAGCAGGGATTACCATGGTCGCAAGGACGAGTGCGCCGAGTGCAATTCGATACCAACCAAAGGGCTTGAAATCGTGGTTGCGGACGAAGCTCATCAGCCACTTGATGCAAAGCATAGATACGGCAAATGCCACCGCAAAGCCAGCAAAAAGGTAAATCCATTCAAAGACGGTGAAGGAAAGTACGCCGCTCACGTTTTTCAAAAACTGCAACAGGCTTGCGCCTACCATCACGGGAATGGCAAGGAAGAAGGTGAACTCTGCGCCTGCGGGTCGGGAGATCCCAAGCAGGAGCGCTGCCAAGATGGTCACGCCCGAGCGAGAAGTGCCAGGGATTACGGAAAGGGCTTGCGCCGCGCCGATGATCGCCGCTTGCGTCCAAGTGATTGCGTAGACGTCCGTCACCTTTGCTTCTCGTTTTTCGTTCCACTTTTCGATAAAGAGAAAGAGTGCGCCGTAGACGATCAAAGCCACCGCGATGATCCAAGGCTCGTCGGTGATGTCCACAAGAACGCCAACGATCACGCAAGGGATGCAGGCAACCGCCACTTTTCCCCAAAGCAGCCAAATATTTTTGTCCGAATAAAGGCGTTTGATGGGGGCAGGTACGGATTGAGCGTCCGTAAACTCCGATTTTTGCCGCAGCTTGAAGGGGCAAAGCTTACCAAAAAACAGGATAACGACGGATAAAATTGCGCCGAGTTGGATAAAGTATAAAAAGAAGTCTTGGAAGGCTTCGCTCGCTTGCGAGCCCGACGTTGCGCTCCATACGGCATCGAATAGAAGAATGTGCCCCGTACTGGAAACGGGCAGCCATTCGGTGATTCCTTCGATGATGCCGAGAAGAACGGCTTTGATGAGTTCAAGGAAGTCCATAATTGCTCCTGCCAATTTGGTTTATAGCATTATTATACCGTTTATTTGTGATTTTGTCCACTTTTATGAGCATTTTTTACAAAAAGTGAATAAAATTTTTCCAAAATCGCTTGAAAATACGCAAAATATATGTTATACTATAAACAGTACTTGGATGAAGTACGTAGCGTAATACTTGAAATATATGGGTTCGATTTGAGGGGAGGCGTGCGTCGTCGTTTGTCGAGTACGAAATTATAAAGAGGAGGACCCATATATGCGTCAGGGGACAGTGAGATGGTTTAACGCAGGCAAGGGCTACGGCTTTATTGCAGGCGATGAAGGCGGCGAAGACGTTTTCGTACATTTTTCTGCCATCAATGCGGACGGATACCGTACGCTGAAAGAAGGACAGAAGGTTTCTTACGAAACGGAAGTTGACCCTAAGAACCCGGAGAAGCTTCGCGCTATCAACGTAACCGTCATTGAATAAGTAGTAATGATAGAGATGAAAAAACCGCTAACGGCGGTTTTTTTATTTTCTAAAAACGACGAAGAGCCCTTCTTTTTTGGTAAAATTTATGCGCTTTTGCGCGAAAAAATGAGAAAAAACGGTGAAAAAATATCCTTGGTGAAACCCTTCGACTTTTTTCGACAAAGCTTCTAACCCTTCGACAATCTTTGTCACGGTGAAAGTATTGCAACGGCAAAAAAAATGCGGTATAATGTAGATACAAACGCACAGGAGGTAGGTATGAAGAACAAAAAGACGAAGATTGAGAAGGTGGAAAAGGCGGAATTGTTGCAGGAGCTGATGGTGATGCTCGACGTTTGTTTTGAAGGGAAAGCGATTGTCTACGAAGGCGGACTCAGAATGACCCTTCCCAACGGGCAATCGTTTCGGCTCGCAGTAGAAGAAGTATCGTAAAAGAAAAAATGGAAAGTGCTTGCTACGGCAGGCGCTTTTTTTATTCTCGATATTTGCATGAAAAAATCCGTTTGCACCGTTGACAAATACGTTGTTTTGTTATATAATAACAAAGGGTGTCGGCAGGGTTTACGGCTGCGCCTAACGATGAAGGAGCAAATATGTATCCGAATACGATTTTTTTAGGTATGAGCCTATACGATATTATGATTATGATCGGCGTGATTGCCGCGATTTGGTATGCCGATCGGGAATGCACGAAACAGGGCTTTTCGTTGGCGCTACAACGCGGCTTGATCATCGCAGGCTTTTTAGCGATTATGCTTGGCTTTCTTTCCGCAACCTTGTTCCAAGCCTTCTACAACTGGTTGGAAACGGGGGTGTTCCGTTGGCAGGGAATGACCTTCTACGGCGGCTTAATCGGCGGTGCGGCGGTCTTTCTGCTTATATGGTTCTTTGTGCTCGGTCGGTTTTGTAAGGACAAAAAAGAACCGATAAAGCGTTTCGGTACGCTTGCGGACGCGGCGGCGGTTGCCATTCCCTTGGCGCACGGCTTCGGTCGGCTTGGATGTCTGTTCGGCGGCTGCTGTCACGGGAAAATCGTGGACGCGTGGTACGCCGTTCCGATGAAGCTTGGCGGCGTTTGGGTGAAAGCCGTACCCATTCAGCTCTACGAAGCGTTGTTTTTGTTTGCGCTTGCGGCGCTGGTTTGGTGGCTGCTGCATAGAAAGACGGAAAAGCGCCTTCCTGGCTTGCCTATCTATATGCTTGCCTACGGAGTGTGGCGGTTCTTTATTGAATACGCGCGCGCGGACGAGCGCGGGGAAACGATCGTTCCCTTCTTGACCCCTTCCCAGCTGACTGCCGTAATCTTGGTGCTCGGCGGAGTGGTATATTTCATCATTTGGTATCTTTTGAAAAGGAGAAATACTATGGACAAAACAGCAGCGATTGCGGCATTCGAACAAGGCTTTGGGGTGAAGCCCACCCATTTGTTTACGGCGGCAGGGCGTATCAACGTTATTGGCGAGCACGTCGATTACTGTGGCGGCAAGGTCTTCCCTGCGGCGCTGAATTTGCGTTGCAATATTTATGCGAGAAAGACGGAAGGCAAGACGATTCGTATTCTTTTGAAGGGGATCGAAGGGATC
>SVIJ01000037.1 GCA_015069565.1 Clostridiales bacterium | reverse complement strand
TTTCTTTATGGTGGGCAGAGGTGGAAAATTGTTGGCATAGCCAACAAAGTGTCGTCGGCGACAAACTTTGTGCACAATATTTGTCTAGACATCCTCGCCTCCTCGCGCGACCCACCGATAATACGGCGTTTCGCGCGACTACCTCTATACACCACAAAAAAGCACCTCTTTTGAGGTGCTTTTTTGTGGTGGGCAGAGGTGGATTCGAACCACCGAAGTCGAAGACGTCAGATTTACAGTCTGATCCATTTGGCCGCTCTGGAATCTGCCCATATATTTCGATGTAGCTTATTTTTGGGTGGAGCCGGTGATTGGACTCGAACCCACAACCTGCTGATTACAAATCAGCTGCTCTGCCAATTGAGCTACACCGGCGTGTATGTGTGGTGCCTTGGGGCGGAATCGAACCACCGACAGGCAGATTTTCAGTCTGCTGCTCTACCAACTGAGCTACCAAGGCATTTTGGCGACCCAAAACGGGCTCGAACCGTCGACCTCCAGCGTGACAGGCTGGCGCTCTAACCAACTGAGCTATTGGGCCATCGCCATTGCGTCCTAAACAACGCTTGTTTATAATACTCTATTTGCAAACATTTGTCAAGCATTTTTTAGGGCTTTTTTGGAAAATATCAAAAAAAATTTCTTTTGTTTTCTCACTTGTATAAGCAAGAGATTTTCTCTGAAAATAAACTATATAAAGAAACACAAAAGAATCAAAAAATATGGGCAGATGTGCATTCGTCGCATACCTGCCCCAGTCTTTTTACTTTTTATACAGTTTCGCCAGCCCGCCCTCGGACGTTTCACGATAGCGGCCGTGTAAATCTCTACCTGTTTCGTACATCGTTTCCACCACCAAATCGAAGGAAATCTTTCGGCTACCGAACAAAAATTTCGCAATTTCCGCCGCGTTGAGCGCACGCATCGCCGCTACCGCATTTCTCTCAATGCAGGGAATCTGCACCAGCCCTGCAATCGGATCGCAAGTGAGCCCCAAATGATGCTCCATCGCCACTTCCGCCGCGTACTCCTGCTGATCGAGCGACATTTGGAAAAGCTCTGCAATCGCAGCAGCCGCCATCGAACAGGCACTGCCGATTTCCGCTTGACAGCCACATTCCGCACCCGATATGGATGCGTTCGTCTTAATCAAATTTCCCACCAAGCCAGCCGCCGCCAAGGCATCGATAATTTGCTCGTCGTTATACCCTTTTTGACGTTGAAAATAGGTCAAAACCGCAGGCAAAACACCACAAGCGCCACAGGTGGGCGCGGTGACAATCGTACCGCCCGAAGCGTTTTGCTCACTCACCGCAAAAGCGTACGCGCAAACCATTCTATCTTCCAAAATATCCGCGCCTTCGTTGGGGATTTCCTTAAAATAGAGTACGTGTGCACGACGCTCTACGTCCAGCCCGCCGGGCAAGATACCCTTTGCCTGTAAACCTTCATCGACGGCATTTTTCATTGCCGCCCAGACGTCGATAAGATACTCCTTAAATTGTGCACCTTCACATTCGTACACATAATCAGGTAAGCGTTTGTTTGCCTTTTCCAAATACTCGCGAATTTTAGTGAAGCTTTCAAGCGGATAGACGTCGTCGGGTACAATCCGTTCCCTGCCTTCCACTTCGATTGCGCCGCCGCCAACGCTATACACGCGAAGCGTAGCAATCTCACGCCCCTCACGATAGGCAAAGAAATCCATCGTATTAGGATGCTTGATATCGGCGGTTTCAAAATCGTTGACAATTTCGACTTTTTGCAAAACGTCACGAATAATCTTTTGCGTCCCGTGTCCTTCTCCCGTCTTTGCAAGAGAGCCGTATAACACGACCTTAAAAGAATCCGCCGTAGGATTTTCCTTCAAGAACAATCGGCTTGCGTGTTCAGGGCCGATCGTATGCGACGAAGACGGGCCTTTGCCGATTCGAAACAACTCGCGTAATGATTGCATAGACGTTTTCTCCTTTGCTTATATGAACATTGTAGCATATTTTGCTGAATAATGCAATCTTTCCCTGCAATATTTTCCTTCATTTTACAAAAAAAGTTCCCGCTTAAAAAACGAGAACTTCTTCCTTCATTGCATACCTGCCCCTATCTTTTTAGAGCAAATCCTTCACCGCGTCTTCGACGGGTTGATATCGATCCGTGTTCAGTTGATCAAGCAAACACTCGTAAGGATCGAGCTTGCCAGAAAGCACCATCTTCATGATCGCAGGGCTGAACCCGCTGACAAGCGCTACGCCAAGCTTGTTCTCACGAAGGGGAACGGTCAAAGAACGACTGCAAATATTCCAGAACACCAAGCGCGGCAACAAATAGCCGCACTGCTTATAGCGCTCTGCAATTACTTCAAACAAGCGGCTAAACGATGCGTCAAACGCGTTGCCGCAGGTGTTCGAATCTACCGCATGATCAAACTCCATATCCGAAAGAATGAGTATATTTTTGGGCATTTCAGACTGCTTCAGCTTGTTCTTGACCGCCGTAGCCAAAATCAAATCGAACACCGCTTCGATATTCGTATTTGCCGCTTCGTTATGCGCCAACGCTTTACCGATCTTATCGTGCAAGCTCTTGCACTTGGAAAAATTGACCATTTTTGGGGTCATACTAAACGTGATATAACGATCCTTAAACGGACCCGACGAACGCTCGGAAAAATAGATTGCCAAAGCGTTTGCCACGGAAAGGCAGGTGACGTTCGTTCCTTGAATACCGATTGTCATACTACCCGAGCCGTCCGCTACGCAGATGGTATTGCCCTGCCCTTGCACATAATCAGGCAACGCCTTCCAAAGCTCTTCCAAAGTCGGATCAAGCGGCTTAACTTTTATATTCCAAAAACCGCTCATTGCGGTATACTTATGCACAATGTCGTGCGGATAAAGCACGCCTGCGTTAATGGTTTCTTCGCCCTTTTCCAGCTTTTCCAAATACTCAGTACGGCGCTTTTTATCGTTGCGAAGGAATGCCTCGGCATACAAAAGATTTGCGCGCGAAGGCACGGCGGAATAGTCGATTGCCCCCCAAGCCTTTTTGCTCATATCTACTTCGATAACTTTCAAATACGCACGCAAAGCGGAAAGGGTCTTGCGATACGTTTTTTCGGTCATGCCAAATGCACCAATGAGCATCTTTGCATAATGGCGGGAACGAACGGACGTAGCGTTTATAGAAGGCATCCATTTCGCGCAAAGACTAACAGGTTTTTTCTCTTTCATAGCACCCATGTCCGCGTTGAGTTGCGTTTTGATAAGCTCGCAAACCTGTTCTTTTACGGGCGTTTCAAGCAAACAAAGCAGGTTATCCCAACGGGTGTACTCCGCTACAAGAGGCAAAAGCTTCACCGCAAGCGCAGGCTCCGTCTTCGCCAAGAAGAGCATACCGATGCGGAAAAGACGGCGTTCACCCATCCCCCCGCGAACGTCCGCGGCAAAAAAGAGCCACTTGATTGCAAGCAGCTTGTCTTCGTAGAATGCTTTTGCATATTGCTTTTCAACTTCCGATTCAGACATATTACGCAAAGAAGAAACGGCGTAATTAAGATCGAGCAACGGCTTACAGGTCGTTGCATATCCAAGCGCGCCTTTTTCCGTCATGGAAACGTTTGCTTCTTCGTCTAAAACTTCTTCTAACTGATCTAAAAACTTATCTTCCATATTTCCCCTCCCCCTTTCGTATAATAAAAAACAAGACGCCTAATAGGGCTGTTAAACCGATCCTTAAATCGCTGCAAGCGTCTTTCAATATAGCAATTCCAAACCAAAAAGGTTGCGGGCGACAGGACTCGAACCTGCGACCTCGCGCTTAGCCAGCAAAATGATTGCAGTAAAGGATTTTGTCAAACCCCCATATCCGCGCTCTACCACCTGAGCTACGCCCGCATATACCGACACAAACTGTCGGTTTGTTGTTTTGGTCGGGGTGGCAGGACTCGAACCTGCGACCTCGCGCTTATCTGGCGATAAAAAGTTGCGGTTAAGGATTTTGGCAAACCCCTCGTATTCGCGCTCTGCCGTCTGAGCTACACCCCGATATTCTATTTATAAACCTATTATATCATACTTCAAACAAGATTACAATATAATTATGAAAAAAAATCGGCTACGGATTGAATCCGTAGCCGAAACTTTCAAAAACTCGATTAAACAAGTTCAATGATCGCAACTTCTGCGCCATCACCACGACGTTCACCGAGAACGTAGATTCTCGTGTAGCCGCCACCTTGACCAAGTTCTTCCTTTCTTGCCGCATACTTAGGTGCGATTTCATTGAAGAGCTTCGCCATCAAGGGGTGATTGATACCTGCCGTTCTTGCCTTGAAATCAGCTTTCTTTTCGCTGAAAGCTTTGAGTTCGGGCAAGTCGTAGGTCTTAGCCATGATTGCGCGACGAGCAGCAAGGCGCTTTGCACCGTCCTTGAAGGACTTAACAACAACTTCCTTACCTTTCTTATCCGTTTTCTTTACTTCGAATTCGATAATATCATCATAAGTGTTTACCGCTTTGGTGATGAGCTTTTCCACGTAGGGCTTCAACTCTTTTGCCTTTGCAGCGGTCGTTTCGATTTTACCGTACCAAAGAAGCTGGGACGCCAAGCCTCTAAGCAATGCGTTTCTTTCTTTGGACGTTCTTCCCAATTTGCCGGGCATAATTTTAATCCTCCTGTTTATTTAATGACAGACCGTAAGATTCCAGTTTCTGGATGACTTCATCGAGCGACTTTCTACCAAGGTTTCTCACCTTCAACATATCGTCTTCCGTCTTTTTGGTAAGGTCTTCTACCGTATGAATGTTTGCTCTCTTCAAGCAGTTGTAGGAACGAACGGAAAGGTCCATTTCCTCAATCGCCATCTTGAGAACTTGTTGTTGTTTGTCGTCTTCCGTCTTGACAAGGATATCCATGCCGCCGATCGTTTCGCTAAGGTTTACGAACAGGCTGATGTGTTCCTGCATGATCTTCGCCGCAAGAGAGATGATCTCTTTGCCAGAGAACGTACCGTTCGTCCATACTTCAAGCATCAACTTGTCGTAGTCCACGTTCTGACCCACGCGGGTAGGCGTCACTTCATAGTGAACCTTTTGAACGGGCGAATACAGGGAATCCGTTGCAATATAATCGACGATCGGTTGCTTGTGCTCATCTGCGCCAAGATAACCTCTGCCTCTGCCGATGGTGATTTCCGCGTCAAAACGCGCGCCTTCATCAATCGAGCAAATGTACAGATCGCCGTTGACGATCTCAATTTCCGCGTCTACGTTCAGGTCTTTACCCGTCAATACCGCAGGGCCTTCCTTTACAATGTGAAGAACCTTTTCATAATCCTTATCCGTCACCTTCGTTTTGATGGCAAGCGCTTTCAGGTTCTGAATGATTTCTGCGATATCTTCGCGAATCCCTTCCTTTGCGGAAAATTCGTGTTTTACACTGCCGTCCAAGAATCTGATTCCTTCTACTGCGGCACCGGGCAACGCAGCGTAAAGGATTCTTCTAAGGCAGTTCGCTATCGTAAGACCGAAACCTTTCTCTAAGGGCTCACATACTACCTTTGCATAAAAGTCGTCGTTTTCAAGCACTTCGAGCTTGGGCATATCCATTTCGATCATTATACTACCTCCTGTTATTTACAAATTACTTGGAGTACAATTCGACGATCATGTGTTCAGCGATCTGGCTGTCAATGTCTTCTCTCGTAGGCATAGCAAGCACTTTGCCTTCCAACTTTTCTCTATCGAATTCAACCCACTTAACAAGCGTGTTGTTTGCAGCAGTTTCTTTAAGAGCAGTGAAATACTTGTTGCCCTTTCTGTTTTCTTTAACAGCGATTACGTCGCCTACCTTAACGATGTAAGAAGGAATGGTGACCGTCTTGCCGTTTACGGAAATATGAGCGTGGTTTACGATTTGACGAGCGAGCGTTCTGGAAGGAGCAATACCCATTCTGAATACTACGTTGTCAAGTCTTCTTTCGAGGAGCGAAAGCATGTTTTCACCCGTTACGCCCTTCATTCTATCAGCCATTTCGTAATACTTACGGAACTGACCTTCCTGAACGCCGTAAATTCTCTTGGTCTTCTGCTTTTCACGAAGCTGCAAGCCGTATTCGGAAACCTTCTTTCTAGCCGCACCGTGCTGACCGGGAGCAACCGGACGCTTGTTGAACGGGCACTTTTCCATGTAGCACTTGTCACCCTTCAAAAAGAGCTTAGCGCCTTCTCTTCTACAAAGTTTACATTTAGCTTCTCTATAAGTAGCCATAATTTCTTCCTTCCTCCTGATTATACTCTACGACGTTTGGGGGGACGGCAACCGTTGTGGGGAATGGGGGATACGTCGGAAATGAGCGTGATCTCCAATTCGCAGGTTGCAAGCGCACGGATCGCGGATTCACGACCAGCACCAGGGCCCTTCACGTATACTTCTACGCTGCGAAGACCGTGTTCTTTAGCAACCTTCGCTGCGGTTTCTGCTGCCATCTGAGCTGCAAAGGGAGTACCCTTTCTCGAGCCCTTATAACCAAGCGCGCCTGCGCTCGACTGAGAGATAGCATTACCAGCCATGTCCGTGACAGTCACGATCGTGTTGTTGAACGTGGACTGAATATGAACTTGACCTTTGTCAATCTTTTTAATTTCTTTACGCTTTCTGGAAGCGACTTTCTTAACTTGTGCCATTATCTATCGCCCCTCCTTATTACTTCTTCTTACCTGCGATTGCGCGAGCAGGACCCTTACGCGTACGTGCGTTTCTCTTGGTGCTCTGACCGCGAACAGGCAAGCCCTTTCTGTGACGGATGCCACGATAGCAACCGATTTCCATAAGGCGCTTAATGTTCAAGGAAACTTCGCTACGAAGTTCACCTTCTACTCTCAACTTGTTATCGATATATTCTCTCAATTTGGAAACGTCGTTTTCATCGAGATCCTTAACTCTCGTATCAGGATTGATGCCCGTTTCAGCGAGAATCTTTTTGGACGTGGTCAGACCGATACCGTAGATGTAGGTAAGGCCGATTTCCACTCTTTTTTCTCTGGGTAAATCTACACCGGCAATACGTGCCATTGATTTCTGTCCTCCGTTAATTTTTCTTTAATAATTTTTTTTGCATATCCCAAACGAACTGACCCTTTGGCAGTGGAAAATGCCTCCAAGCCTTGTCCGTGTTATCTTCAATTTTCCTGTTTTGGATAATTTTCCCGATTACATGAAAGAGCGCACCAAGCCCTTCGACCCCGTTTTTTAAGGAAAAACCGTGTCGCTTGGCGTGGCGTACTTGCCGTGACGAAATATCTTCGTGCTCTTTTTAACGATAAAACTTGCCGAATTTCCGCCTTTTTTTAACGGAAATTCAGCTGTTTTTGTCGTATTTACCGAGAAAAATTTTCCCGTAGCCGCTCTATCCCATATTACAGCATAGTAGATTATACCATAATTTTTTAGGGATGTCAAGCGTTTTTTAGCCCTGTCTTTGTTTATGGCTCTTACTTTTTGAGCAAATTACCATAACTCTGCCGTTTCTTTTAATAACTTTGCACTTATCGCACATAGGTTTTACAGAAGGTCTTACTTTCATTGTATTTTTCTCCTTGATTTTTCTTACGATCCAACCCTACGGTTGGGGGGTAAACGTCGCGTGAATTACGACTTGCTACGCCACGTGATTCTGCCTTTCGTCAGATCGTACGGGCTCATTTCCAACTTTACCGTGTCGCCTTCGATGATACGAATATAGTTCATCTTCAACTTACCGGAAATATACGCCGTGATAACATGACCGTTGGAAAGCTGTACCTTGAAGGTTGCGCCGGGCAACGCTTCGATAACTTTACCTTCCGCCTCAATTACGTCGTCTTTGGACACAGAAGTTCCCTCCGAATTATTTTTCTTTTTTCGTATAGCGTAGAGCTTACAAGGTAAGGATTTCTACGCCATCCTCGCGTACCACTACCGTGTTTTCGTAGTGCGCCGCAGGTTTGCCGTCTACGGTCACCGCGCCCCATCCGTCCGCAAGGACTTTGGTTCGCCAGTTCCCCATCGTGATCATCGGCTCAATGCAAAGCACTGTGCCCGCCCGAAGACGAACGCCTGTGCCCGGTCTGCCATAGTTGGGTACGGACGGATCTTCATGCATCTCTCTTCCGATGCCGTGTCCCGAATAGGAACGAACCACTCCGTAGCCATGGCTTTCCGCATAGCGCTGCACCCTTGCGCCGATATCGTAAAGCGGTGTGCCCGCTTGCAATCCTTCGATTCCCTGAAAGAAACATTCTTCCGTGACCTTGACAAGCTTTTTGACGTCTTCGGAAACCTTTCCGATGCAGAAGGTTCTGCACGCGTCACCGTGATAGCCGTTTTTATCAGCAACCACGTCTACGCTGACAATGTCGCCGTCCTTCAGAATGGTGTCGTGATCGGGAATTCCGTGAACTACCATTTCGTTGACCGATACGCACGCTGACGCGGGAAACCCGCCGTAGCCTAAACAGGAAGGATTTGCACCCGAAGCGCGAATGTATCTTTCGACCAGTTCGTCCACTTCCTTCGTGCTCATGCCCGCCTTGATTTTTGAACCCACAAACTCCAAGGTTTCCTTGACAATCTTGCAGGACTCGCGTATCAAGTCGATTTCTTTTTCACTTTTGACGAAAATCATTTTTTACTTATTTAATGCGTCCAGCTTTTCGCGAACTTGCACGAACACTTCGTCTGGCGTTCCGCCGCCCTGCACGTTGATGAGCAAGCCCTTCTTCGTGTAGTAAGCAATGAGTGGCGCTGTTTGTGCGGTATACACTTGCAAACGACTGCTTACCGTTTCGGGGTTGTCATCCTTACGCTGGAAAAGCTCTCCACCGCATTTTTCGCAAGTATTACTGCCGTTCAAACGGGATACGTGGTAGCTTTCGCCACAGCTTTTGCATACCCGTCTGCCGCAAAGACGATCCATGAGCAACGACATATCTACGTCGATGTTGATCACTGCGTCAATTTGTTCGATACCGTCCAACATTTCCGCTTGGGGAATGGTACGGGGGAAACCATCGAGCATATATCCGTTTTTCCTGCAATCGTCCTGCGCCAAACGGCTTTCGACGATTTCGCAAGTGATATCATCGGGAACAAGCTGTCCCTTGTCGATATACGACTTCGCGATGATGCCAACGGGGGTTTCCGCCTTCATGTGCGCCCTGAAAATATCGCCCGTAGAGATGTGGGGCATCCCATACGTTTCCGTAATTCTGGATGCTTGCGTCCCCTTCCCTGCGCCGGGCGCGCCGAGTAGAATAATGTTCATTTCTATTACTCCGCTATTACTGACCTTTTAGCCCTGCGGCTTGCTTTGAACAAGCCGCAAAGCCGTTATTTTTTTATTTCAAGAACCCTTTGTAGTTCTTCATCATCAGCTGCGCCTGCAACTGCTTCTCGAATTCCATTGCACAGGATACGACGATCAAAATACCCGTCGTAGAGAATACGTTGACAAGGTCAAGCGATACGAAGGAGAACACAACCGAAGGCACGAATGCGATGAGCGAAAGATAAATCGCCCCGAACAACGTGATACGGTTAGAGATCTTTTTCAAATAGTTTTCCGTAGCCTTACCAGGACGAATACCCTGAATAAAGCCACCGTTTTGCTGAATGTTCTTAGAAACATCTTCGGGGTTGAATTGCATCTGCGCATAGAAGAACGAGAATGCAAAGATCAACAAGCAAAGCACCGTGGAGTAAACGAATACACCCCAGTCGTTCGTAGACGAACCGGACATCCATTGCGCCCACCATCTTGCAAATCCGTTATCACCATTTTTAACCATGCTCGCAATGAGTTGCGGGAAGGAAAGAATAGAGAAGGAGAAGATCAGAGGCATAACGCCGCTGCCTGCAATACGGATGGGAATGTTCGACGACTGACCGCCGTACATCTTTCTACCCTTGATTTGCTTTGCGTACTGAACGGGAACTCTACGTTCGGAAAGATCCACGTAAACGATCGCAAAGAAGATTACGATCGCAACCAACACGAAAACAACCACCGAAACGATGGATTTTACGCCCGCGTCGTCCGTACCGAAGTTTCTAATCTTGTTGAGAAGCAATTCGCCTGCCGTCGCGATGATACCGACGAAGATGATCATAGACTGGCCGTTGCCTACGCCGTAGTCGGTGATTCTTTCACCGAGCCACATTACAAGCAATGCGCCCGCCGTGTACATGATCGTCATGAACGCGCCCGTCAAGAACTTGCTGCCGAAGAAGAACTGCGTATCCAAAGCGTTCTGGCTGTTTGCAAAAGAAACGATGATACCGATAGATTGTACCACCGCCAAAACGATGGTCAAATATCTGGTGTATTGCGAAATCTTTTTGCGGCCTTCTTCGCCTTGCTTGGAGAGATTTTCAAGGGCAGGAATACCAACCCCTAAAAGCTGCATGATAATGGACGCGTTGATGTACGGCCCAATACCGAGTGCAAACAACGTACCTTGCGAAAGCGCGCCACCCGTGACGCCGCTCATCAAAGCAAGGAAGTCGTTAGCGCCGCTATCGACAAAACTCTCGAAGGTGGATCTGATCAGCCCGGGAACGGGAATAAAACAGCCAATGCGGAAAACCAGAAGGAGCAAGAGCATCATATAGACCTTGCGTCTGATTTCCTTGACCTTAAAAGCATTTATAAGAGTTTGTAACATTTTTTTCTCCGTTGAAAGTTAATTTCGCATTCCGTCACGGAAAACCGAACGGAACTCGTGGGGAGAAATAATGCGAACTACGGAAAACCGCATAGCTTGCGATTTTCCGTGTCACAATTTCTTTTTACAGGACTTCCGCCGTACCCTGTGCCGCTTCGATAGCAGCCTTTGCGGATGCGGAGAACTTCGCCGCTTTCACGGTGAGTGCAACGCTGAGTTCGCCGTCACCGAGAACCTTCAAACCGCAGTTGTTTTTAACAGCCTTTGCAAGACCGTTTTCCATAACGAAGCCGTAGTCAACAACCGTACCTGCAGGAAGATCTGCAAGGTCTGCAAGGTTCACGATTACGTAAACCTTCTTGCCGTTGTGGTTGAAGCCTCTCTTAGGAACGCGGCGAGCGATAGGCATCTGACCGCCTTCAAAACCAGGACGTA
>SVIJ01000002.1 GCA_015069565.1 Clostridiales bacterium | reverse complement strand
AAAAAAAATTAAATAAAAATCATACACCTATGAATGACATTGAGGAGTTGATTCGTTTTTACCAAACGTTTCAGCTCCTCTTTTTGTTTTTCACGGGTAAAGGAGGTGTAGTATGTAGAAAACAATTCATCATCAAAACAAAATCTATCAAGGGGGAACAAAATTTCCAAAAGGAGGACAATGAATCAGAGAGAATTAGAACAAATTACCCAATGGATTAAAGAAGCAACTACTAAACCCAACGCCGACGAAAACATTCAGCTCATTTTGAAACTTGCGTCGAACAGTATCACGCAGGACAAAGTTGAAAATCTCGTCAAACCCACAAACCCTAACACAAAAAGTTTTACTACCTACTTTACGAAAAAGGAGATTGCCAAGATGTCGAAAACGTTCAAGAAAGAATTTATTGCAAACGGACTCGCTGCGCACGTTCTCAAACGTCAAAACAGTAAAAACGCCTTTATTTTTGAAATCCGCTATCGGCGGAACGGTTATCATATCCACGTTTCGGGCGCAACGCTCGAAAAGGCGAAAGAACGGTTTATCCAAGAAACGATGCCTGACCAAATTCAAAAGCACCGTCGGCAAGATTATAAAGGCGAACCGAGCTCGTTTATGCGGATTGCTAACGAATGGTTGGAATTCAAAAAGGACAAGCTTAACGAGCGTACGCATAAAAATTACGTAAGCTATTGCAAACGGTACATATTCCCTGCTATCGGCGATATGCGGATAACCACCGTCAAAACGATCGACATAAACAACATTATGACCAAAGCCGAAGGGCGAGTTTACGAAGATTTGCGCGTAATTTTCAATTCTATTTTCAAATACGCGATTGCAAGCGGAATACTCACCTACAATCCTATGGTTTTAATCCCTTTCAAACGCGCCGAACGGAACACTCGCAGGGCGTTGACCTGTGACGAGCAAAAAACGCTTGTAGAACGCTTAAATTCGCCTGAATTTGAAGAATACAAGCGCACCTTTCTCATTCTTTTATATTTCGGTTTACGACCTTGTGAATTAGAAGACGCGCACTTTGAAGGCGATTTCTTAATCGCGCGGAACGCCAAGCGCAAGAACGGGAAAATTGAATATAAGAAAATCCCGATTTGCCGTCAAGCACGGGAACAACTCAATTTGGACGAGCCGATTGTCTTTCCGCACCGAACGGACGTACTCAACCGAATTTTCAAACGGATTATGAACAACGAAGAAATCACGCAATACTATTTAAGGCATACATTTGCGACCGTTTGTCAGCAATACGTTCGCCCCGATATCGTCGATATTTGGATGGGCGATAGCTCGGAACGTTTAGTCGGACGTGTATACACGCACTTTCCCGACAAATTTATGAAATCGGAAATGGATAAAGTCGTATTTGAGTTTTAACTAAATAATAAAACGCCGTTTGGTGAGAATTTCACTCGCCAAACGGTTTTCTTTTTTATATCCTTAAAATTGCTATACGCCAAATAAACGCCGAAAATAAAAGATTTTCGCTTATTTTTCAATCGACAGTTTTTTCAGGAATAATCGACAGGTCTTTCTATCTATTTAACACGCCAAAAAATACGCCAATCGGTGCTAAAAACGTGAAAAACGACCACTTCACCGTGAATATTTATGCAAAAATACAAAGAAAAACGGCATTTATGCAACTTTTCTTGCATAAATGCCTTACGCTGGTGCGGTCGACAGGAATTGAACCTGCATGGAGTTACCCACAAGATCCTTAGTCTTGCGCGTCTGCCAGTTCCGCCACGACCGCATTAACAAATGATATTATAGCCTACCGCAAAGCTTTTGTCAACTCATTTTATCCCCCTATTTCACTTTTTTTCAATTTTTTTTCGCTTGCCGTTTCCCCTGTTACTTCAAACATAGTTTAATTCGCTTCGAAACGGCGTTCGTTGACAAAATAAATCGGTAGTATAAATCCCCTTTTTTTACAAATACTAGCATTATGAAGTTTCAAATTAAGGAGATTGAACCATGAAAGCAACAGGTATTGTAAGAAGAATTGACGAGCTTGGGCGCGTCGTAATTCCTAAGGAAATCCGTCGCACTTTGCGTATCAAGGAAGGCGACCCGCTTGAAATTTTCACCGATAGAGATGAATTGATGCTGAAAAAATACTCACCGATTGCCACCTTAGAGCGTTTTAGCAGCGCCACCGCGCGCTCCTTACACGATTTAAGCGGCAAGCTTGCGGTGATTTGCGACACCGACGAAGTGCTGTTCGCCTATGGCGACGGCAAGCGGGAGCTGGACGGCAAGCGGCTCTCCGACGAGATGGACAAGATTTTGCGTGAGCGCAGAAGCTACGTCGCAAACGCCGTAGAAGGCGGAAAAATCATTCCGCCCGTCCGCGCATCCGATGAAGAATACACGGCGGAAATCATCGTTCCCATCATCTTGGGCGGGGATTGCTTGGGCGCGATTGCGCTTCTTTCCAAGGATAGCGGCGCAAAGATGTCCGCAGGGGATTTGAACCTTGCCAAGCTGACCGCAGAAATCTTGGCAAATCAATTCGATTAACTACGTTTTTGGTAAAAACAAGGGGGCAGGTGCGCATTCACGTCCATTCTCACCCCTTTGTAAGAATGGAATGTCGCAGGCAAAGGATTCCATTTCGGCGGGAGCAAGCCCCCGCCCTACGTTCACGTTTGCCACAGGCAAGGGGCTTGTCATTCTGAGCGCAGTCGAAGAATCTCATAAATAAAAAAGGCTTTACCGAGTGCGGTAAAGCCTTTTTTCGTTGGATTCATAATTAAGCCAAAGGATAACTGTAAATGCGGTTGCCGCTCATGAGCTTCCCAAACAGGTATTTCATCGACGCGGATTCGGTGAGAATATACACTCTACCGTCCAGCCATACCAGTTCTTCCGCCATCGGGGGGGCTTTGACGTCTTCGATCAAGCACGCGCTATCCAAATGGTATACAGGCACGCTCGCACCCGACACCGTCACCGTGCCTGCCGTTGCGTTCTTTACGTCGTACTGATACAGGTGAGAAGTGCTCAACCCCCAAGACGTCGAAAGAATGATATCCCCGTCCGCGCTCATACACATACCCTGCACGTTGGAAAGGGTGGAATAGCAGTATTCGGGGGTAGCATGTACGGGTTTACCCGTATTTTCGTCCATTTCGTACACCATCATCAGCGCGGTGTTTTTATCCCCTGCGGGGGTGGTAATATGGTGGCTTTCGGGAGTGATATATTTGCTCCCTTCTCGATGGAACGCACCCACGTAGAGCATATCGCCGTATACGGACGCATACGCCAAACGGTTGGGAACGGTGATGCTATCCACCATCGTCGCCTTGCCGTCGCCGTCTACTACGTCGGAAAGCAGGAACATATCCAAGTTCGTATCGCAGTTATCGTGCGTACAGTACACTTCCCCTTCCGTATCCACGTGGTTATCGGTTGCCACGTACACCCAGTTTTTATAATGGGTGACGCCGCCTGCGTGGCTCAAATAGGGAGTGCCGTCCGCGTTTTTCAGCTCGACACAGCTCGACTTCTTTCCGTCAATGATAAAGATTGCCGCTTTGTCGTCCCCTTTATCGTAAGTGGACACCAAAAACTTGCCTTCTTCCAAGCGGTCAAAGCCCTGCTGAACGTAGTTTGTCCACGTACCTGGGGTCTTCATTTCCGATTTCGCACCGCCAAAGAAGAAGGACGCAAACACCAGCTTCTCACCCACGAAGATGAGAATGAGCAGCGCCAGCACAACGCTGACGAACCAGCCCAAGATTTTTAAGGGCAGTTTGATTTTTCTTTTCATAATCGTTCTCCTTTCGGATTTCTTCTTTTGTAGTATAGCACCTTTTGTCAAAAAAGTAAACTACTTAGAGCAAAGTTTCGTATTCGTCGTAGAGTGCGTCCAAGCGCTCCTTGATTTCCGACATACGGCTACACTTCTCGGTTAGAAGCGCAAAGCTGCCTGCAACTTCGGGGGTGGAAATCTCTTCGCTTAAAAGCTCGTTCTCTTCTTCGAGCTTTTCTATCTCCGTTTCTATCTCTTTGATACGCGTGCGGCGCTTGGCGTCGTTCTTTCTCTCTTCCTTGCTTCGATAAACGGGCTTTTCTTCCGTTTTTATGGGGGCAGGTACGCGTTGAACGCTTTTTTGCTCCGCTACCGCCGCTGCTTTTTGCGCGCGTTTTTTCTCGCTGTATTCGGAATACGAGCAGGCATATTCGTCGATTTTTCCATCTTCAATCTCGAAGATTTTTCCTGCCAGCGCTTCGATAAAATACCGATCGTGCGACACGAATAAAATCGTTCCGTCAAACGCCTTTAACGCGCTTTCCAAGCTCTCTCTTGCGGGCAAGTCAAGATGGTTGGTCGGTTCGTCGAGCAATAAAAAGTTCCCATTCTCGGTGGAAAATACGGCAAGCGCAAGCTTTGCCCGCTCCCCACCTGAAAGCATACGCACCTTTTTATCCATATCTTCCGCTTCCAGTTTTGCCTGCGCCAAAAGGTTGCGCACCTTCGTTTGATCCCAAGAAACGTGCCGTTCCCACAGCTCCTGTAAGACGGTGTTTTCGGGGTTCAAGTTGGCGTTTTCCTGATCGTAGACCGCAAGGCGCACAAACCGACCGAGCTTAATCGACGGATCTTTCCCCCTTGCAATCGCTTTGAGCAGGGTGGTTTTGCCTGTGCCGTTGTCCCCCACAAGCGCGCATTTCTCACCGCGCATAATTTGCATACTCGCCCTTTCCAGCAAGCATTTTTCGCCCGCGCAAAGGCGCATACCGTCTATCAAAAGCACTTGCTCGTAGGGGCGCTCGGTGTAGGTGAAGGTAAACCTAGGGGGCGTAGGCGGCAAGGTCGGTTTTTCGACGAGTTCCATAATTTCGAGCTTGTGCCGACGGCTCTGCGCGGACTTTGTCGTACTCGCGCGTACCAAATTCCGATCGACGTATTCCTGCAAATGCGCGCGCTCTACCTGCTGTTTTTCCCACTCCTTCATTTGGTGGGCAACCCGCTCCGCTTTGAGCGTTTTATACTTTGTATAATTCCCCTTGAAAACGGTCAAACGCTTGTTTTCCAGCTCGTAAATTTGCCGCACTGTCTTATCCAAGAAATAGCGGTCGTGCGATACGGTGAAAATTGCGCCCTTGTACGCCGCAAGGTATTCTTCTAGCCAAAAGAGCGTTTTGACGTCCAAGTGGTTGGTCGGCTCATCCAAGATGAGAAGCTCGGGCTCTTCCAAAAGCAACCGACAGAGCTTCAATCGGGTTTTCTCACCCCCCGACATCGTGTGAATTACTTGCTCCATACGGTCGGCAAAGCCCATACCGCCAAGCACCGAGCGGATTTTTACTTCATAATGATAGCTATCGCGCGCGGCAACCTGCCTATTTAAGCTCTCGTAGCGAGCGGCAAGGCGTTTGTATTCGTCACTTCCTTCCGCTTGATGCGCAATCGCTTTTTCCGTTTCGCCAAGCGCGGCAAGCAGCCGCCGATCTTCTGCGAAGATTTCCAGCATCTCTTCCCAAACGGTGTTGTAGCTATCGTAGCCGCCGTTTTGCGCCAAGTAGCCAATGCGGATACCGCTTTTACAAAACAGCTCCCCCTTGTCGGGGAAAAGCTCGCCCAGCATCAGGCGGATCAGAGTGGTCTTTCCTTCGCCGTTTCCGCCGATAAGTCCAACCCTGTCCCCCTCGTTTAGGGTAAAACCCACCTTTTCAAGCAAGACTTCCCCTGCATATCCAAATTGTACTTCACTTGCATTGATCAGCATAAAAGCACTCCTTTTTCACAAACTAACGGTATGAGAAAACCTGTATTACCGCCTACGCCCAAGGCGTGGAAATCGGCAAACCCAAAGCAGGCGGCGCGGCTCACAGACGAGCTGGTGGATACCGCCATGCAGCTCCTTTCCAAGGGCAACCGACGTAAAAATAACCGTTAAAAATCCCAAGTCGGGATATACTGTTCACCGCTTGAAGAACGCTCCTGCGCGAACAGCCGATCCCCCAGCCCCAGCGAGAACGCCGCCTGCAAAACGGCGTCGTATTCCCTGCTTGTAATCGGTCGGGAAAGCTCTGGATACTTATCAATACTCCCAAAGGGAGTATACTGGCTCATCAAGCTTAGATAGGCCGTTTCGGGCATGGCGTATTTGAACCACCGCAAAACCGTCTTGGAATCGTTCACGCAAAGGGGCATCACCAAGTGGCGGACGATCACGCCTGAGAGCATTTTTCCGTCTTCCGACATTTTTAGCGGCTTTTGCGCCATAAACCGAATGGCGTCGTCTGCGCGCTCGAAATAGTCTTCCCTGCCCGTATACCGCTTGGAAAGGACGGAAGAGCAAAATTTCATATCGGGAAGGTAGATATCCACGTAGGGATCAATAAGCTTTAAGGCCTCCACCTTTTCATAACCGCCGCTATTATAAACGACGGGAATTTTCGGGCGATAAATCTCAAATGCCCGTACCAGGTATGGAATGAACTGCCCTGCGGTTACCAAAGACACGTTCTCCGCGCCCATATCTTCCAGCTCCTTAAAGATGTCCGCAAGCTCCTGCGGCGTCACCACTTTTCCGCGCTGAGCGCGGGACACTTCGTAGTTTTGGCAAAACACGCATTGCAGGCTACAACCGCAAAAAAAGATAGTGCCGCTCCCTTTTTTGAAAGAAATGCACGGCTCTTCAAACGGATGCAGGTAATATTTGGCAATCCGCATCTCGCTGCCTGCGCCGCAAGCGCCCGCTCTTTCCGCTCGGTTTGCGCCGCACTCCTTAGGGCAAAGTTTGCAATTGTGTTCATCGTAGGTAAAAACGCTCATAACAAGTTTATTATACCACAACAATCTGAAAAGCGCAAGCGCATTTTTAGTTGACTTTCTCTTTTAAGTATGTTATACTATCCTTCCCCTTAGTGGGAACTCCTTGGCAAATCCCAGCCGCCAAGGTGAACTATAGTTAAAAAGAGGATTTTTTACATGAAAAAGTTTTTTACCAGCGAAAGCGTCACCGAAGGACATCCTGACAAGGTTTGTGACAACATCTCCGACGGTATCCTTGACGCGATTTTTTCCCAAGACCCGATGGCAAGAGCGGCAGTAGAATGTGCCGCAGCCTTCGATACCCTGCTCATCATGGGCGAAGTGACGACGACGGCAAAGGTCGATTATGAACAGACCGCGCGCCAAATCATTCAGCGTATCGGCTACGATTTCGGTACGTTCGCTTACGATAAATGCAAAGTAATTGTGGCAATCCACGAACAATCCCCCGACATCGCCATGGGCGTGAACGCGTCCTTGGAAAAGAAGACGGACGGCGGCGACGAAGAAGACCAGCTTGGCGCAGGCGACCAAGGTATGATGTTCGGCTACGCTTGCACGGAAACGGAAGAGCTGATGCCCTTGACGCTTGTTTTGGCGCAAAAGATGGCAAAGCGGCTTACGGACGTAAGACGCGACGGCACGCTCCCCTACCTTCGCCCTGACGGAAAAACGCAGGTGACCGTTGAATACGAAGACGGCGTTGCAAAGCGTGTAGATACGGTGGTCGTTTCCACCCAGCACGACGCGGAAGTTTCCCAAGAAACCTTGAAAAAGGACGTTAAAAAATACGTAATCGACGCCATCATTCCTGTGGAATGGATGGACGAAAACACCAAGTTCTATATCAATCCGACGGGCAGATTTGAAATCGGCGGCCCCGAAGGGGATAGCGGCTTGACAGGCAGAAAAATCATCGTCGACACCTACGGCGGCAGATGCGCGCACGGCGGCGGCGCATTCTCGGGCAAAGACCCCACGAAGGTGGATAGAAGCGCGGCGTACTACTGCCGTTATATCGCAAAGAATATGGTTGCCGCAGGGCTTGCGGACGAGCTGGAAATTCAGGTCGCTTACGCCATCGGCGTAGCCAACCCCGTTTCCGTATTCGTAGACAGCCACGGCACAGGCAAGCTGGACGACGAACGCTTGGCGCAGATCGTTTGCGACGAGTTCGACCTTCGCCCTTCCGCTTTCATTCGCGAGCTTGGCTTGCGCGCACCCGTGTTTGCGCAAACCGCGGCGTACGGTCACTTTGGCAGAGATGGCTTTGCGTGGGAAAAGACCGACCGCGTCGAAAGCTTGAAAAAGTACCTGTAAAAACAAACGATAAAAAGCAAGCGCATTGTTTTGCGCTTGCTTTTTTTGATTTTTGGTTAAGAAATTGCCCATATGGGTAAAAAAAATTACGGAAACGCGCGAAAAATGCTTTGAAAATCGGCGCAAATATAGTACAATGGTATGGTGAATAATAATCGGGGAGTATGGCTTTCTTTTCTTTTAGAAAAGTTTTTGGCTGTTTTCACCCGAAAGTAGGAGTATAGAATGGGACTTATTAAGTTTTTGTTGGGCAGCGACGGCAGAGCAAGCCTTAGGGGTTTGAACAAAATCGCAGACCGCGTAGAAGCGTTGGAAGACAAGTACGCTCCGATGAGCGACGAAGAGCTGAAAGGCCAAACGGCGATCTTGAAGGGTCGCTTGGCTGGCGGCGAGACGTTGGACGATATTTTGCCCGACGCGTTTGCGGCGCTTCGTGAAGCGGCTTGGCGTGTTTTGAACATGCGCCACTTCCGCGTACAGATCATCGGCGGTATCTGCTTGCACCAAGGACGAATTGCCGAAATGCGTACGGGTGAAGGTAAGACGCTCGTTTCCACTCTGCCTGCATATTTGAACGCGCTCTCGGGCAAGAGCGTGCACGTTGTCACCGTCAACGATTACCTTGCAAAGCGTGACGCGGAATGGATGGGTAAAGTGCATAAGTTCATGGGCTTGACCGTCGGCGTGGTCGTACCCGGTATGGACGACGACGCAAAGCGCGCCGCATATCAATGCGATATCGTCTACGGTACGAACAACGAGTTCGGCTTCGACTACCTGCGCGACAACTTGAAAACCGACTTGAAGCGCATGGTACAGCGCGACCTGACGTTCGCAATCGTCGACGAAGTCGACTCCATCTTGATCGACGAAGCAAGAACCCCCCTTATCATCTCGGGCAAGGGTGAAAAATCTTCCGAGCTCTACGTGCAGGTGGATAAGTTCGTCCGCACCATTTCGGGCGGCTTCGACGACGAGCTCAAAGAAGAAGAAGAGAAGCTTGCGGCGATCAAAGCTCCCAAGAAGAAAAAGAAGGCGGTAGACGACGAAGACGATGAAGACTACGTCGACTACACCAAGATGACCTTGGAAGAACAGGCGAACTACGAAGCGGAAAAGGCGGAACGCGAAGCTGCGGCAAAGGCGGCTGCTCCCGAAGGAAGAAAGGCGCTTGCGCAGAGCCGCGACTGGGACTATATCATCAACCGTAAGGAAAAGACGGTCGAGCTCACCGACAGCGGCGCAAGAAAGGCGGAAAAGTTCTTCCACATCGACAACATCGCGGAAATCGAACACGCTGACTTAAACCACCACATTCAACAGGCTTTGAAGGCACACAAGCTCTTCCACATCGACGAAGACTATATCGTCAAGGAAGGCGAAGTGGTAATCGTAGACGAGTTCACGGGCCGTCTTATGGACGGTAGACGTTATTCGGACGGCTTGCATCAGGCAATCGAAGCGAAGGAAGGCTTGGAAGTCCGCAGCGAAAACAAGACGTGGGCAACCGTCACCTTCCAAAACTACTTCCGTCTGTACAAGAAGCTTTCGGGTATGACGGGTACGGCGAAGACGGAAGAAGCGGAATTTAGAACAATTTACTCGCTCGACGTAGTCGAAATCCCCACCAACCGTCCCGTACAGCGTATCGACCACCCCGACAAGGTATACTCCACCGTCGGCGGCAAGAAGTCGGAAATCGTTTATGAAATCAAGCGTCGCCACGAAAAGGGTCAGCCCGTTTTGGTGGGTACGTCTTCGGTTGAAAAGTCGGAAGAAATCGCGCGTCTTTTGAAGCGCGAAGGGGTAAAGCACAACATCTTGAACGCAAAGAACCACGAACGTGAAGCGGAAATCGTCGCGCAGGCAGGCCGCCTTGGCGCGGTGACCATCTCCACGAACATGGCAGGCCGTGGTACGGATATTTTGCTCGGCGGCAACCCCGAGTATTTGGCAAAGAAGCGTCTTCGCGAAGAAGGCCACTCCCCCGAAGATATCGACCTTGCAATGAGCACGTATATCACGGATATCCCTGAAAAAATTCAAGAGCTTAGAAACCGCTACAAGACCGTTTACGAAATCTACAAAAAGCAAACGGATGCGGAAAAGGAACAGGTAATCGCGGCAGGCGGTCTTTGCATCATCGGTACGGAACGTCACGAATCCCGTCGTATCGACAACCAGCTCCGTGGGCGTGCAGGCCGTCAAGGGGACGTGGGCGAATCCATCTTCTTCCTGTCTTTGGAAGACGATCTCGTGCTCCGTTTCGGCGGCGAGAGAATGAAGGCGCTCTATCAAATGTTCAAAATTCAAGAAGATGAAGCGCTCGAATCGAAGATGCTTTCTCGTGGGATTGCAAACGCGCAAAAGACAATCGAAGGCAGAAACTTCGGTATCCGTAAAAACGTCCTGCAATACGACGACGTTATGAACACCCAACGTCTTGTTATGTACGGCGAAAGAATGAAGGTCTTGAAGGGCGAAGACGTTCACGAGCAAGTCCTGAAATATATCCCCGACTACGTTGCGGAAACGGTAAACTCCGCCGTCAACGTTGACGTTATGCCCGAGCTTTGGAACGCGGAAGAGCTCAACGCGGCGCTCGAAGCAAAGCTTCTGCCCGAAGGCACGAACTACGTCACACAGGAACGCTTGATGAAGTGGGATTACGAGCTTGCCTTGAAGAAGATCACAAACAAGGTCACCAAGGAATACGAAAAGAAGATTGCCGAGCTTAAAGAAATGGGCGTAGATTTCGGTCAGGTGGAAAGACAGGTGCTCCTTCGTACCGTCGATAGAAACTGGATCGACCACATCGACGCGATGGATCAGCTTCGTAAGGGGATCGGTCTTCGCGCATTCGGTCAGGTTGACCCGATCATCGCCTACAAAAAGGAAGGCTTTGAAATGTTCGACGAGATGGTAGAGCGTATTCAACGCACCACCATTTCCGTACTGCTGAAAGTGAAGCTGGAAATCCGCCAAGCACCTGCTCCTGCGCCCGCGCAACCCAAGCAGCCTGCGGCTCAACCCGCACCTGCCCCCGTGCAAGCGCCTACAAGACGGATTATGCCTTCCCCCCTTTCCAGCATGTCTTCCATGCAAAACAATAACAACAAATAAGGACGAATATGTTTAAGGCTGACGATTATAGATTGAAAATACAAGCCATGCGCACCGTCTTGGACGAAGCGGGCTACGCGCTGGACATCGAGCATTTGAAACCCCGTCTTGCGGAACTGGAAAAGGAACAGGAAAACCCCGACGTTTGGCAGGATTTGGAAAAGTCGACGAAGATCGGCAGAGAAATCGCGCAGGTGCGCGCGAAAATCAACGCTTACGAAGCGGGCGAAACCGCGCTCTCGGACGCGGAAGACGTCGTCGATCTCATTGAAGAAACGGAAGACGAAAGCTTGATTGCCGAGCTTGACGAAATGCTCGCCGTTGCGGAAAAGGACATCGAAGATATGCGCATCCGCGCTATCTTGAAGGGCCCGTACGATAGCCATAACGCCATGCTTGCCCTGCACGCAGGCGCAGGCGGTACGGAAGCCTGTGACTGGTGTCAAATGCTGTACAGAATGTACACCCGCTACTGCGAAAAGATGGGCTTTAAGGTGTTTGAACTTGACCGCGAAGCGGGCGACGGCGCAGGCTTGAAAAGCGTTGCGTTCCGCGTCGAAGGGGAAAACGCTTACGGCTATTTGAAGGCGGAAATGGGCGTACACCGTTTGGTGCGTATCTCCCCGTTCGACGCCAACAAGCGCCGTCAAACGTCCTTCTCGTCCCTCGAAGTTATGCCCGAAGTCGAAGACGACAACGAAGTGGAAATCAACGACGACGATATTCGTATCGACATTTACCATTCGGGCGGCGCAGGCGGTCAAAACGTCAATAAGGTTGCGTCCGCCGTTCGTATCACCCACTTCCCTACGGGGATCGTGGTACAGTGCCAAAACGAACGCTCGCAACTCCAAAACAAGGCGATGTGCTTTAATATGCTCCGCTCCAAGCTCTTGGAACTGAAAATCAAGCAACGTCAAGAAGAAGCGCAAGCAATGAAGGGTGACGTGAAAAAGATTGAATGGGGCGCGCAAATCCGCTCCTACGTCTTCTGCCCCTACACCTTGGCAAAGGACCATAGAACGGGCTACGAAAAAGGCGACATTCAAGCGGTTATGGACGGCGAAATCCACGGCTTCATAATCGACTACTTGAAGAAATTTTAAGAGCAAAACATGAAAATGAAGGGGGCAGGTATGCAATTACTGCCCCTTTCCATAACGTAAGGCGTTGCCTTACAATTCACGTTTTCCAAAGGAAAACAATTCACGCCGCTTGTGCGGCAATTCACGATTTGCAAGGCAAATCAATTCACTAAAAACAAGGTTTTTATGTATAATCCTACTTTTGACCCAACAAAAAAAGATCCCGTTATTTTGGGGATTGAATCGTCCTGTGACGAAACGGCGGCGGCGGTGATTCGCGGCAGGGAAATCCTGTCCGATGAGATCGCGTCTTCCGCGTCTACGCAGGCGCTGTTCGGGGGCGTAGTGCCCGAAATCGCGTCCCGCGCGCATACCGATGCCGTTGCGGACGTCGTTTCGCGCGCCGTCAAGAAGGCTGGGATTACCTACGACCAAATCGACGCGGTTGCCGTCACCTACGGCGCAGGGCTGTTGGGAGCGTTGCTCGTCGGCGTTTCCTTTGCGAAAGCATTTGCATACGCCTTAAACAAACCGCTCATCGCCGTCAACCATATTCGTGGACATATCGCGGCGGCGTATCTTGTGGAAAAAGCGTTAAAGCCACCCTTCGTCACCCTGCTTGCAAGTGGCGGTCACACCGCAATCCTGTACGCAAAGACGGAAGCGGAGTTTGAAATCTTAGGCGCGACGCTCGACGACGCCGCAGGCGAAGCCTTCGACAAGGTGGCGCGCGTTTTGGGGCTCAAATACCCTGGCGGCCCGAACGTACAACGGTGCGCGATGGACGGCTCGCCCTGTATTCCCATGCCCAAGATGCTCAAAGGTGGCGGCGGATACAACTTCTCGTATAGCGGCTTAAAGACGGCGGTAATCAACTACTGCAACACCAAAAAACAAAAGGGGGAAGACTTCTCCAAAGCGGACGTGGCTTGCTCCTTTCAATGCGCCGCAATCGACGTGCTCGTGGAAAAGACGATTATGGCGGCAAAGGAAACGGGGGTGGACACCGTCACCGTCGGCGGCGGCGTCGCGGCGAACGATTATCTGCGCCTAACCCTGTACGCCGCTTGCCAAAAGGAAGGCTTGAAGCTTGTCCTGCCTGAAAAACGCTACTGCACGGACAACGCGGCAATGATCGCTTCCGAAGGCTTGGTGCAATACCGTTTGGGGAACTTTGCGAAGATGGACTTGAACGCGAAAGCGTCCATTCCCCTTTCCGCGACTTGGAAAACGGGGGACAAAGTATGAGCCACCTTTTTTTGCACGCCGCGCACGAAACGCACACCTTTTGGGAATTCCTGTGGGAAAATACTTCCCACGCCTTTTTAGACACCCTTCCCCTGCTCCCTTGGCTGCTTCTGATTTACGTTGTTTTACAGCTACTGGAAAACAAGACGAGCCTTGCCACTTCGGGAAAATTAGGGGGCAAATTAGGGCCTGTGATCGGCTCGGCAACGGGTTTGATTCCGCAATGCGGATTTTCCGTTTTGGCGGCAAAGCTCTACGAACAAAAATACATCACGGTGGGCACTTTGCTTGCCATTTTCTTATCCACAAGCGACGAAGCGTTTATCATTATGCTCTCGTCGGGGAACGCAAACGCCGCCATTTCCGTGCTGAGTATGGTGGCGATAAAAATCGTCGTCGGCATCGGCGTTGGCTATGCCGCAGATGGGCTGTTAAAACTCATAGGACGGGGGCAGGTACGCCTTGAAGCCCGTTCTATCGACGCCGTGACGGGCGCAAGAGCCCCCGAAACCGTCCACGAAATTTTCATGGTTCGGTACTTTGAAGACATGGGCGTGGAAGAAGGCTGCTCCTGCGGAAGGCCGCACGACGACAACCGCCCCTTTATGACCTACGTGGTAGGCCCGATTTTGCACGCCTTGAAAATTGCCGCGTTGATGTTCGCTTTCAATTTCGTACTCGGCGCAATTATCCACTTTGTGGGGGAAGCCAACTTCACCGCGTTCATGAGTAAACACCTGCTTTTACAGCCCCTGCTCGTGTCCTTGGTCGGGCTGATCCCCAACTGCGCGTCGTCCGTCTTTATCACCACCGCGTTTTTGGACGGAACGATTGCCTTCGGCAGCTGCGTCGCAGGGCTTTGCGCGAACGCAGGGCTCGGCTTTGTGGTGCTCCTTCGCAACACGCGAAGATGGAAGCGCAACTTGATTTTGATCGGCGTGCTGTATGCCGTTGCCGTGGTGGTTGGGCTGCTTTGCAACCTGATTTTTGCAGGAATTCTATAAAATGCGTTTGAAAAAACGCGTTTTTTGTTTATAAACAAATTAGTAAGATCTAACCTAACAGGGGGTATACTTAAATGAAAGAAATCACCGTACTCGGCGTGGAAAACGACGAGCTGAAAATTGCCCTTTCGGGGGACATCGACGTGGGCAACGCGGACGATTTTTTCGCCGTTGTGGAAAGCGCGTACAACGAAAACAAGCGCACGATCGCTTTTGATTGCACCGATCTTGCCTTCATCGACAGCACCACGCTCGGCGTGTTTGTAAAAATTTCCAAGCTTACGGAAAAGGACGGCAACCGCGTACGCCTGCTCGGGTTGCAGGCGCGCATCAAAAAACTGTTCGCGATCTGCGCGCTCGGTAGCCGTATGGAGATTGTGTAATATGAACGTTTTTTCGATCAAAATGCCCCTCAACGGGGAATATATGACCACGGTAAGACTCACCGTCGGCGGACTTTGCTCGGTGGCTGGCTTTGACGTAGACTCTGCCGAAGACTACAAGGTGTGCGTGACGGAAGCCCTGCTCATTTTACAGCGCAACGGCTTTTCGAGCGCAAGCCTGACCTTCCGCGTAGGCGAAACGCTTGCCTGCAAGCTCGTCGGTGAAGACGCTGGCGCGCCTTCGATGGACGAAACGGATGAGATTTCCTACGCCCTGCTTTCCGCGCTCATCGGAAACGTAGAATACGAAAAGGATGAAACGGGCAAAGTGCTCGCGATTGCATTTGAAGGTTAACCCATGTCCGAGAATATTCACGAACTTTTTACAAAATACAGGCAGACGAAGGACGTTGCCATTCGCAACCAAATCGCTGAAAAATACCTGTACATAGCCGAGATTCTCGCCAAGAAGTTCGTAGGCCGCGGCGTTGCGTATGAAGATTTGGTGCAGGAAGCCACCATGTATCTTTTGGAAGCGATCGACAGCTTTGACGAAGCGCGCGGATTGCAGTTCTCGACGTTCGCCACTCCCACGATTACGGGCAAGCTGAAAAACTACTTCCGCGACCACGCAAGAATGGTGAAAGTGCCGAGAAAATTGAGCGAGCTTAACTTGGATATCCGCCGCTTTGCCGAACGGTATCTTGCAGAAAACGGCTCCGTGCCCGAAGTCCGCACCATCGCGGCGGCGCTCAATTTATCCGAAGAAGAAGTGATCGAAGCGCTCGAAGTCGGCGGCACGGTATCGCTCGATCAGCAGGTCGGCGGCGATGAAGACGGCAGGACGCTGGGGGATTTGCTCCCCGCGCAGGATAGCGGCTTTGAACGGTTGGAACTTAGAGAAACGCTCGCGGCGGCAATGGATGATTTCCCCGAGCTCGAACGAAAAATCTTACAGCTTCGGTTTATCGAAAACCTTTCGCAAACGGAAACGGCGTCGCGCCTGAACGTTTCCCAGATGACCGTTTCGCGTATGGAGCGCAAGGCGCTTGCAAAGCTCAAAGAACGGTTAAAAAATCTATTGTAAACGCATAAAAATAAGAACAAAGGAGAGAAAACGATGCGGTTTGAAGTGAGAACCACCACCGACCTGAAAAACGCCACCCAAACGCTTTGCAAGCATTTGGAAGCGCACGCCGTACCCAACGAAAAGGTGTTCGACTGCCGTTTGGTCGTCAACGAGCTCGTCGGCAACGTGTTGCGCCATTCGGACGGCTACGCGACGATGAACAGCGTGATTGCAAACGGTTGCGTGGAAATTTACGTTCGCTCGACCCATGCGTTTTTCCCGCCTGAAAAGAGCGTCTGCTCTTCTCCCACCGCCGAAAGCGGACGGGGCTTGTTCTTGGTGGACAGCGTCAGCATTTCCCGCACCGTCACCCCCGACGGCGAAATTAAAGTGGTGATTAAATACTGATAAAACAAACTTACCTTCCCTTTGGGAAGGTATTTTTATTTTCAGCCGAAAAATGCCTAACGGATTTTTTCTTTCCCCTATTGCATTTTTTCTAAGCGTGTGATACAATAGTATCACAAACTCCAACAAGGGGAAACACCTATGAAAACTATGAAACGAAAACTGTGCGGTTTGTTCGCCCTGCTGTTTGCGGTGGCAACCTTGGGCGGGTGCGTCGCGCCAAATGGGCTTTCCACCCCCATCGGTAGTGTTCCTGACGATAGCTCGCCGATTATCAGTACACCTGACGATACTACGCCGAATGATAGCACGCCCGACGATACCCCAACGGAAAAAACCTATCTTTTTAACGATTTCACGCCCAGTGAAAAGTCGACGCAGACAGAGCTGTTTGGCGAAACGATTCCGTTTATTCCCAACGACTATTACGAGTTCGAATTCTATGCAAGCTCCGAAGAAACGGGAATTGCCTTCTACACGGAAGGCAACACCCAAGAAGAGTTCAACGCATACCTGGGTATGTTCTCTCGCTATACCTACTTGGGCACCTTCAACGATGCAGGCGAGCTTTGGCACTCTTATAAAAGCACCGACTATTACGTCGACCTAACTTATTACGAATACGAAGGCGAAACCTATATCGACCTGTATGCGTATATCTCTAACAACGGCGGCGGTGAAGATTATCCGCAAGACGATCTTTCCATCTTGCAAGCGGCGCACAGCCTTGCAAGCGGCGAATATCTCGACGGCGAATATATGCTGACGGGCGTGATTACCGACGTCGAGAAGGTGGGCGGTGATGATATTTGCCTGACCTTCGTTGTCGGCGATTACACCGACTACCCGATGTATTGCTACTGGTTGCAAGACGGCTATTTCTTGGAAGTTGGGGATACCATCACCGTCTATGGCACAATCAAGAGATTCGGCGGCTTGATTGAGTTCGACCACCCCGACCTTCTCGACTACGAGTTTGGCTCGGGCGGCTCAGGTGGCGAGGACGATGAAGGCGGCGCAGGCAACCAAGGCGGTCAAGGTGGCAATACGGGCAACCAAGGCGGTCAAGGTGGCAATACTGGCGGCGATCAAGGGGGACAAGGCGGCTCTTCTCAAACGCCTGAAAACGTACTCACCAACGACGGCAAGGGTTTGCCCACGGGCGTAGACGGCGTGTATAACGTCGACTTTACCAAGGCTACGAACGTCAAAACCGTTCAGGATCAGGGCTACTATCTCGGCGGTTGCCCCACGACGGGCGACGTCAAGGTTTTGGTCGTTCCCGTACAGTTTTCCGATCGAAAGGCGGCAACGCTGGGCTACGACTTAGACCGCTTAGAAACCGCGTTCAACGCGGACACGGGTACATCCTTTCCGTCCGTTGCGGCGTTCTATAAGGAGTCCAGCTACGGCAAGCTCAACCTGACCTTCGACATTATGGACGAATGGTTCACTCCCGCAAACAAGAGCAGCCACTACTTAAACGCAACGATGGATTACTACGGCGACGAAGTGGAATGTGGGGATCAAATGATCATTGATGAGTTCCTGCGCGCGTACAATTCTACAATGGATTTCTCCGAGTACGACTCGGACGAAAACGGCATGATCGACGCCATCGTTCTTATCAACACGCTGGCAATCGACTACGACGTGACGATGCAATGGGCGTACCGCTACTGGAATATCTACACGGATAGTGACGACTACTATTACGAATACGACGGTGTTTCCGCCAACGATTATTTGTGGGCGTCGTATGAGTTCCTGTTCGAAGACGATAACGGGGACTTTACCAACAAAAACGCCTGCAACACGTACACGTTCATTCACGAGTTTGGGCACGTTTTGGGCGCGGACGATTACTACGACACGAGCTACGAAGGGGAATATTCCCCGATGAGCGGCTACGACATCATGGACAGCATGATCGGCGACCACAACCCGTATACGAAGTTCAACTATGGTTGGCTGACTTCTTCTCGGCTCGTAGTTGCGGAAGAAGACGTACTTTTGACCTTGGATTCCTTTACGAAAACGGGGGATACGCTAATTATTGCCAACAACTGGGATGAAACGCTCGGCGCGTACCAAGAATATTTCGTACTGATGTACTACACGCACGACGGCTTGAATGGGGACGACTTTGGGTATTTTTACGACGAAGGCATCGTTGTCTACCACGTGAACGCTTCTCTCTACGTAGATACGCAAGACGGCGAAACGTACTACGACGTCTACAACAACAATACCAACCCCGACGACCCCGATGGCTACGGAACGGAAAACAATTTGATTGAGCTGGTAGAATGTGCGAACGGCGGCTACGTCTTTGGGCTGTACGACTATCTTTCGACGGACACCTACACGGACAACGGCGAAAAGCTTGCCTACTTCTTTATCGTCAACTCTTTCATCGGCGACCAAGCCACCATCACGTTTAGCATCAATAGCTAACCACTCCAAGCGGCGGGATCAAACCCCGCCCTACGTGGCTTCTTGCGACAATCCCACACTATTCATTATACAAAAAAAACGGAGTTTGTAAAAACTCCGTTTTTTTGTATTCAATCCGTACCTGGGTGGGGTTTACCTTCTTCTGCGGCCGAAAATCGCCAACACCCACAATAAAAACCGCAAGAAATATAACAGCGACGTTGCCATGCCTGCAACGTAGGTCAGCGCCGCCGCGTCAAGCACCTTATCCGCGCCGTAAATTTCTTCGTCCGTCAAAATCCCTTCTTCGCGGAGCATCCTTTTCGCTCTTTTAGACGCATTGAACTCTACGGGCAAGGTGACAAGCTGGAACACAAACGCCGAGCCGTACAACGCCACGCCCACCATCGCAAGCGTAAAACCAAGGGTAGATTCCCCTGCCGCATACACGAACAAATCGAGCAGCATCCCCACAAGCACAAGGGGCATTGCCAGCCGAGAGCCGATATTCACCACGGGCACAAGCGCCGTGCGGATTTTATAGGGCAGGTAGCCTTTTTTCTTTTGCATCACGTGCCCGATTTCGTGCGCCGCAACCGCCACCGCGCCCACCGAAGGGCTGCCGTAGGTGCTATCGGACAAATTGACGATCTTCTTCGTCGGATGATAGTGATCGGTCAGCGAGCCGCGCACTCTGCCGACGGAAATATCGTGAACGCCGTTTACACGCAAGAGCCGCGTTGCCGCGTCGTAGCCCGTCATTCTGCTTTGGCAAGGCGTACCGTTGAAGGCGCGGAAGGTGCTTGTCACCTTATGGCTCGCATACGCCGAAAATAACGCGCACACAATCAGCGCCAAAATAAAATACATATATTCTTGTAAAGTCATACTTTTACCCCCGAAGTTTAAGTAATAAGTAATAGTGAAAAGTGAATAGGTGGGGAAGGTTAAAGCTCGACTGCGAAGGGATAGAGCTCGGACTTGGAAACGCCGCGATCCTTCGCCGCCTTCTTCAAGGCTTCCTTTTTAGGCAAGCCTGCCGCCATATAATGGCGGATATGCTCCGTTTCAGAGAGCGCGTTTAAGGGATTTTCCCCTGCCTTCGCTCCTTCAACAAGCAGGACGTATTCCCCGCGCTTTTCCCCTTCCAAGCCTTTGGAAAGCATAAAGGAAACGCTCTCTTCGTGGATCTTGGTGATCTCACGCACCGCCACCGCTTTGCGTTCGCCAAACACTTCGTACATCGCCGCCACGTCCTTGTCTACGTCCTGCGGCGCGCTGTGGAAGGCAAGGGTCATCGTCAAATCCTTATATCCTTCCAGCGTCTTGATTTTTTCACCCTTTTTATCGGGCAAAAAGCCGATGAACGCAAACCTGTCCGCAGGTAATGCTGAAAGCACGAGCGCCGCGACGAACGCGCAAGCACCAGGAATGAGCGTATATTTCTCACCTGCTTCTCGCAAAATTTTACACACGACGTTGCCAGGATCGGATACGACGGGCGTGCCTGCATCGGACACTACCGCCACCTTCTTTCCTTCTCTCGACGCCGCCAAAATCTTCTCCGCCGCTTCCGTTTCGTTGAACTTATGGCAAGCCTGCAAGGGCTTCTTAATTTCGTACGCGTTCAAAAGCTTCAAGGTATGTCGGGTATCTTCGCAAAAGATCACGTCCGCGTCTTTTAGAGTTTCAAGCGCGCGCAGGGTGATGTCCTTTAAGTTCCCGATGGGAGTTGCCACAAAACTGACCATATTATTCTCCTTGCGATGCAAGCAACGCTTCTCTATCCGCAATCGACAGCGCTTCCACCATCGAGCCGATGTCCCCCATAATGAAGGCGTCTAAGTTGTACTGGCTCAGCCCGATACGGTGATCGGTGACGCGGCTTTGGGGGAAGTTGTAGGTGCGAATTCGCTCGCTTCTATCCCCACTGCCGACCATGCTGCGACGGTTTTCCTCGCGCGCCTTCGCGCTTTGACCGTTGTAAAAATCATAGATACGGGAACGAAGCACCTTAAAGGCGCGTTCCTTGTTTTTAAGCTGTGAACGCTCGTCTTGGCAGGTGACGACTATCCCCGTCGGGAAATGGGTGATACGCACCGCCGACGCCACCTTGTTGACATTTTGACCGCCTGCGCCGCCCGAATGGAAAATGTCGATACGAATGTCCTTATCGGAGATCTCCACTTCCACTTCTTCCGCTTCGGGAAGGACGGCAACGGTAGCCGCGGAAGTATGAATTCTGCCCTGTGTCTCGGTAGCAGGTACGCGTTGAACACGATGAACGCCGCTTTCGTACTTCAAAAGCTTATACGCGCCCGCGCCAGAAACGGAGTAGATCGCTTCCTTCATTCCGCCAAGCTCGGTGGGACTGACTTCAATCTCTTCCACCTTCAAACGCCTAGATGCGCAAAAGTTCAGATACATACGGCAAAGCTCGGCGGCAAACAGCGCCGCTTCTTCCCCGCCCGTACCTGCGCGGATTTCCAAAATGCAGTTCTTTTCGTCGTTTTTGTCCTTGGGCAAGAGCAAAATTTTCAGCTCTCCCAACAGCCCAGCAAGCTTTTCCTTGCAAAGATACCCTTCGTCGAGAAGCATTTTTCTCATCTCGACGTCCGATTCTTCTTCCGCCAAGGCAAACGCGTCCTGCATTTGCCGTTCACATTCCAAGTATTCGCGATACTTTTCCGCCGTTTCGGAAAGATCGGAATGCTCCTTGGAATACTTTTGCCAAATGCTCATATCCGCGATTACGTCGGGGCTTTGAAGCTGCTGAGATAAGAATTCTTCCCTTTTTAAGATGTCGTCCAACTTTTTCAGCACGGAAGGGTTTCTCCTTTATGGTTTTTTCGTGTAAATGTTGTATGTTTTTGCTGTGTTTTGCCCCACTGAAAGCGCATTTTTCGTTTTAGATGCAAGCAAGACAAGGAGCGCGCGGCTTTCCCGACGGGAGTGTACAAGACGTACACGAGCAAGGGAAAACGCAAGCGCGACGAAGTATTGCGCCGCATATAAGACGAAAAAACTAAAAAATCGCCTTAACAAAACGGTCTTTCCCAGCCAAATCCTTGATAATCATGGTGTATTCGGCGTTCTTGAAAAGCTTTGCAACGTCCGATGCTTGACCGTCGCCCACTTCTAAAATCACCATACCGCCGCGCGTCAAGCACTTGGGCGCTTCGGTGGCAATTCTGCGGTAATAATCGAGCCCGTCCGCGCCGCCGTCGAGCGCCAAATGGGGTTCGTAATCCTTCACTTCGCGATCCAAGCCTTCAATGTCCGCCGTAGGAATGTACGGGGGATTGGATACGATGATGTGATAGCGGCTGCGGATGCGCGAAAACAGGTCGGATTTGATAAATTTAATGTTCGCGTCGTTTGCCGCCGCATTTTCTTTTGCCAAAGAAAGCGCGTCGTCCGAAATATCGCTGGCGGTGACCGTCGCTTCCACACCGTTCTTTTCAAGCTCCTTGCAAACGGCAATCGCGATCGCGCCGCTACCCGTGCAAAGATCGAGAATATCACAGCCTTCGCTCGCCGACATTACCACTTGCAGGGCAAGCTCTTCCGTTTCCCTGCGGGGAATGAGCACCCGTTCGTCCACTTTGATTTTATAGCCGTAAAAATCGGTATCCCCGATGACGTACCAAAGGGGTCTGCCCGTCATGCGCTCGTCTACGACCGCAAAAATTTCCTGTACCTGCGCGCGCTTTAAGATGCGTTCTTCGCCGCCCGCCACCGCGCTCTTTGCCATGCCCAGCTTCAAAGCGAAAATCCATTCCGCTTCCTCGCCGTCGATGCCGAGCTTTGCCAGCCGATCCTTGGTGTTCTTCAAGATTTCCGTCAGCTTGCCGCCGATTGCGAACATCTTTTCAGGAATGTTTTCATCCGCGTCCATCGCTTCCACAGTGCGGAAAGCGGCGATAGCGCATTCGATCATATCGTCCGTCGGCTCTTGCGTGGTGATGCGTTGCAAAAGCAGCCCAGGCCACTTGAAAACGTTCAAAATCTTCGCTTCCGATTTTGCCAGCAGGCGCAAAACTTCGTAGGAAATGCCCGCCACAAAGGGCAGCATCAAAAGTTTGAGCGCAATCCGAATGATATTATTCACCGTCACGTTCTCGACGTACAGCCATTCCGCCACGCCGTAGTTTGCAAAGGAAAAGACGATGATGGAAATGAACATTACGATGAACAGGAAGGTCGTACCGCATCTATCGTGCACTCTGCGGCAGGTGCGCACGTTGTCCACCGTCAAGTCCATGCCCCGTTCTACGCAGGTGATGGTCTTGTGCTCCGCGCCGTGATACATATAGACGCGGCGCAGGGTCTTGGAAACGGTCATTAGTAGCATGTACGCCACAAAGACGATTAAGCGAATACCACCTTCAATCAGGTTGAACCACAACAGCTCCTGTCCCTTGGGCGTTTCCCCCCAGCCGACCCAACGGCTGATCCAGCCCGTCAGCTTTTGAGGCACGAAGATGAAGATTGCCACCGCAAGCAGGATTGCAATCAGGGTAGTGAAAAAGTTCATCACGCCGTTGGTATCCACCTTTTTTTCTTCCAGCCATTTTTCCGCCTTGGACGGTTGCTCGTCTTCTTCAATGGCAACGTCGGCGCTTCGCATGAGTACTTTATTGCCGAGCACCAAGGCTTGGATAAAGTTGACGACGCCGCGCACAATGGGAAAGCGCAAGAAGCGGCTTTGTTTTTCAGGGGGAGTGATGCGTTTGGATTCAATTTGGATATTGCCGTCGGGATCGCGCACCGCCGTCGCATAGGCGGTTTTCCCTTTGAGCATTACCCCTTCCATAACGGCTTGCCCGCCGATGTAAGTTCTTTGGAGTTTCTCTTTTTTCATATTTTCACTCTTTTTTTAGAAAAATTAAACGTTTACTTTTATTATACACGCTCACGCGCGTATTTAATCACGCGCGCGCATATAAATTGCAAGGCGTTGCCTTGCAATTTATATGGAAATATTATGATTTTGCTTATTTGTGACCAAGGGGCGCGCAAGTTCAACGCCCTATTGCGCCACTCACTGAAAGTGCATTTTTCGTTTTAGATGCAAGCAAGACAAGGCGAACTGAGCACCCCGCAGGGAGCGTACTAGCTGTACGTGACCAAGGGGCGCGCAAGTTCAACGCCGTATTGCGCCGCATATAAGACGAAAAAAAATAAAGGGATTCGAGGGAGACCCTCAAATCCCGACCAGTCGAAACCATTACATTCCGTATCTCTTCTTGAACTTATCGATACGTCCACCGGTATCAACTAACTTCTGCTTGCCCGTGAAGAAAGGGTGGCAGTTGCTGCAAATATCTACCTTCATAACGTCGCCGTCTTTCGTCGTACCCGTTTTGAACGTAGCGCCGCACGCGCAAGTCACAGTCACTTCGTGATATTTGGGATGAATATCAGCCTTCATTCTTTTCACCTCGCTGTTATTTTCTATCAAATGCTTTATCATTATACCCCGATTTTATCTCTTCGTCAACTGTTTTTGGGTTATTTACAAAAAATAGTTGCAAATTTTCCAAAAATACGATATACTATATGAAGAATAAAACAAGGCAGACTTTTTATGAAGATTTGGCAACTTGCAGCACAAAATAGAATACAAAGGAGCACCGCGCCCGATTTGAAAATCAGCGACACGACGGCGAAGGTAAAGGTGACCAAGGCGTTGCTTTCCGAAGCGGACGTTGCGACGTACACCGGCGCAATCAAGGTGCAGTATCCCTTAGTGCCCGGTCGTTTTGCCATCGGCGTCGTCACCGAAGCAGGGGAAAATTCCTTCATGAAGAAAGGCGAACGGGTCTACCTTGCGCACACGCTGGAAGACGAGCTCGCCCCCAGCGGCTTGCAAACGGCAGGTCAAACGGTGGACGGCTTTTACCGTGATTTCGTGCTCGTAGACGAAAACCAAGCGTACGTTTTGCCCCCTTCCGTCTCTGACGAAGCGGCGTTTTTGATCGACGCGGTCGCGCTTGCGGAACGGATCGTGGAAGAAATGGACGTCACCGCAGGTCAGCACATTTTGGTGCTTGGCGGCGGTCTGTACGGAAACGTACTTTGCCAAATTTTGATCTATCACCGTGCCGTTCCCATCCTTGTGGATAACAACCCCGAACGTCTTTTGCGCGCGAAAAAGAGCGGTATTTACTACACCCTGCCCTTCGACGAAACCCTGAAAACGAGTATCGCAAAGGTGACGGGCGGTAAAATGGCGGACGGTGCCATCTATCTTGCGTTCAACAACCGTATCGAGCCTTCCGCCGTGTTCAATTTCTTGGCGCGCGACACCACCGTGGCGTTCTGTTCGCTGATGGAAAAACCGCTTACGGTCAACTTGGAAAACGCTTTGAAAAACAACGTGACGGTCAAAGGGGTGACCGAATGCAGAGAATACGTTTCTTCGGCAATCAACATCTTGGCAAACAAAGCGGTCACGTTTAGCGAGTTCCCCTATCAATCCTTCTCGGAAGAAGACCTGCCCAAAAAGCTTCAAGAATATGCGGACGTTCTTTCCGCAGGCGGCAACCTTCCCGAAAAGATGGATATTTTCAAGTTCGTATTCTAACGTTTCGTGCCATCTTCTCTTTGCGGAAAATGGCACTTTTTTTCTACCCTAAACGCCGTTCAACGCGTACATGGGTGGGTTATTTAAGTAAAAAAGGAGTAAAAGCAGTATGAAATATATCATCGCATCGGATATACACGGCTCGGCATTTTGGTGCAAAAAGCTGCTCGACTACGCGGCAAAGGCAGAGGTGGATAAAATCCTTTTAATCGGCGACCTTCTCTACCACGGCCCGAGAAACCCCTTCCCCGAAGGATACGACACGCAAAAGGTGTATGAAATGCTCAACACCAGAAAAGACGACCTGCTTTGCGTACGCGGCAACTGCGACAGCGAAGTGGATCAAATGGTGCTCGACTTCCCTATGATGGACGATTATAAAACGCTTTCCTTAGGGGATAGAACGCTGTATTTGACGCACGGACACTTGCACGAACAGGACAAGCCGCTCACCCCCTTACAGGCAGGGGATTTGCAGGTAAACGGACATTTTCACGTCCCGACGTTCAAGCGGTTGGAAGACGGCATTTTGTACGCGAACTGCGGCTCTGTGGGCTTGCCGAAGGACGGCTCTCCGCACAGCTGTATGCTCCTTTCGGAAGAGAATATCGAATGGATCGACTTATCCACAGGCAATCCTTTCCACAAACAAAAATTGTAATACTTTTTATCATAGATAAAAACGACGGCTTTTACACCGTCGTTTTCTATTACATTTTTTTCTTACAGCTTCGCGATTGCGATTTGGATATTCGCATCCCCTTCCTGCACTTCTACCACCGTAGCAGGGTTTTCCACCGCCGCAACGGAAGAAAGGGTTTCGCCGCAGACGTAATCGAGCCATGCCGCAGGATAATCCCCCGTCACTGCAATCACAATCTTATCGGTGATTTCACAGCCGATTTGCTTTCTCGCGTCCTGAATCCCACGGATCATCTCACGCGCAAGCCCTTCCGCTTTCAGCTCCTGCGTGATCGTCAAATCGAGCGATACCACCAAATCGAAGTCGCTCGCCACGAACAAGCCGTCCTTTGCGATATAGGTGACCAAAATGATCTCTTTATCGTACGTCTTGATTTCGCCGTCGACGTTGCATTCAACCACGTCCCCATTGATTTCGTACTTGCCGCTCTTCACCGCCTTGATGATCTGGCCGATCTCGGTGGGATATTTTTCGCGGATTGCGTTGAAGTTGGGGTCACGCTTCATCGTTGCGATGTCGCTGACGCTAGACAGGATTTCGATGCTCTTGATATTGAGCTCTTCCTTCAAGATATCTTCAAACTCTTTGATAACCTTCACCTTCACGGGGTCGGTGGACGCCACGCGGAGCAGGCTCAAAGGCTGACGGTTCTTCACCTTGTTCTTATTGCGGATATTACGCGCCAAAGCGATAACGCTTTGCACCGTTTCGATCTTCGCAAGCAGCTCTTCGTTCTTGTACGCTTCGGGGATTTCTTCCCAGTCGGTAAGATGCACGGAAAGCTCGCCCGTCAGCATCTTGTAAATCTTTTCGGAAACGATGGGCGCAACGGGCGCAAGGAGCTTGGTCACGTTCACCAAAACGTAATAGAGCGTTTCGTAAGCGTTCTTCTTATCCTGCGTGAACTCCGAACCCCAGAAACGTCTACGCGAACGGCGAATATACCAGTTGGTCAAGCCGTCCAAGAGCGATTCGATCGGGCCGACGTATTCGTCCACTTGGTAGTTGTCCATGCTCGCGCGGATGGTCTTTTCGGTGTCGTAGAGCTTTGCCAAAATCCATTGATCGAGCAGGTTGTCGCTGTTGGGCGCAACCGCCTTTTCGGGATGGAAGCCGTCGATATTTGCATAGGAAATGAAGAAATTGCAAGCATTCCAGTAGGGCAAAATGAACTGCTGATACGCGTCCTGAATGCCCGAATCGTCAAACAGCAAATCGCCGATGAGCATCGCCTTCGTCTGGTACAGGTACAGACGGAACGCGTCCGTGCCGTACTTTTTCATAAGCTCCATCGGGTCGGTGTAGTTCTTGGAAGACTTGGAAAGCTTCTTGCCGTCCTTTGCCAAAATCGTACCGTGTACGATACAGTTTTGGAAGGCAGGTCTGTCGAAGAGCGCCACCGCCAAAACGTGCAAATAATAGAACCAGCAACGGATTTGCCCCGTATATTCGACGATGAAATCGCAAGGGAAATGGCTTTCGAACCATTCCTTGTTCTCGAACGGATAATGCTTTTGCGCGAAGGGAACGCTACCGCTTTCAAACCAGCAGTCGAGTACTTCGGGCACACGCTTCATCGTGCCGCCACAGCCGCACGTGAAGGTGATTTCGTCCAAGTATTGTCTGTGCAGGTTGGTCGGGCGAACGCCGCTTGCCTGTTCGATCTCGTCGATACTGCCAAGCACCTTTTCGCCGCCGCAGCATTCGCACTTCCAAATGGGGATGGGGGTGCTCCAATAACGGTTACGGGAAATATTCCAGTCGCGAGCGCCTTCCAGCCAGTTGCCAAAACGTCCGTGTTTTACCGTTTCGGGTACCCAGTTGATCCCTTCGTTGAGCTCAATCAAGCGATCCTTGATCTTGCCGACGTTGAAATAGTACGCGTCCATCGCCTTGTAGATGAGCGGACGCTTACAGCGCCAACAATGGGGATAGTTATGCTCAATCGTACCGTCGGCAACCGCCAAGCCGTTGTCGTACAGGAAACGAATGATGATCGGGTTCATCTCGATAACCGTCTTTTCTTCCTGAATGGGATAGAAATCGGCAATCTCTTCGGTGAACTGACCCTTGCTATCCACAGGATTGACAAGGGGAATGGAATGCTTTTTGCACGTCCAGTAGTCGTCTTCACCAAACGCAGGCGCAGTGTGTACGATCCCCACGCCTTCTTCCGCGCCGACGTAATCCGCCGTCACAACGCGGAACGCGCCTTCCGCCTTCTTGTCCGCAAAGTACGGGAACAGGGGCTCGTAGGTCAAGCCGACAAGGTCAGCGCCCTTGCATTCCTTGACGATTTCGGGCTTCTTGCCGAACACCTTCTCGAACTTGGAAAGGGTGTTTTTACAAGCCACCAAAATCTTTTCGCCGACGTCCACGAACGCGTAATCGAGCTTTTCCCCTACCGCCAAGCAAAGGTTGGAAGGGAGCGTCCAAGGGGTGGTCGTCCACGCGAGCAGGTACACGGGCTTGCCGTTTTCGCTCAAAGGGGACTTAAACTGCGCAATCACCCATCTATCCTGACGGGGACGGGTGGAATCCGATTCTCTCGTATCCGAGATGGAAAGGGACGTTTCGCAGTGGGTACAATACGGGGTCACGCGGTAATCACGGTAGATCAAGCCCTTATCATGGCAGGTCTTGAACGCCCACATAACGCTCTCCATAAAGTCAGGCGTCATGGTCTTGTAAGCGTGGTCGTAGTCCACCCAGCGCGCCATTTGCTCTACGTATTCCTTCCAAGCTTCGTTGTTGGAAGACACGATTTCAAAGCACTTATCGTTGAACGCGCCGATGCCGAGCGTGCGCTCGATTTCGTTTTTGTCGTTGATGCCGAGCAAGGTTTCCGCTTGGTTTTCGATAGGCAAGCCGTGGCAATCCCAGCCCCAAACGCGGGGTACTTTATAGCCGCGCATCGTCCAATAACGGGCAAGCATGTCCTTGATGAAGGAAACAAGCACCGTACCGTGGTGGGGTTTGCCCGTAGGGAACGGGGGCCCGTCGTAGAAGACGTTTTCCTTTTCCGTTCTTTGGTCTACCGAACGCTCGAAAATCTTTTCATCCTTCCAAAAGTCGATAATGTCCTGTTGGAAGTTGCAAAAATCAGGTTTTGCAGACAGTTCTTGGTATTTCATAAGCTGCTCCTTGATAGAAGTTTATAATCATAAAGGATTATAACACACCGCCAAACGAAAAGTCAAGAGCATTTACCCGCCAAAACCCAACAATTTTTGCCGTTAATTCAGCCAGATTCTTCGACTGCGCTATCGCTCCGCTCAGAATGACATATTAAAGTGAATGGATTGCTTGTAGCAATCGTGAATTGCGTTTGCAAACGCGTGAATTGACGGCAACGCCGTCGTGAATTGCAAGGCGTTGCCTTGCGTTATGGAAAAATTTCAATTCTTCCGCAACGTTTGCCATAGGCAAACAATTCACGTCGCACCAGCGACAATTCACGAAATCGTAGATTTCAATTCACGAACGCAACGCGTTCCATTCACTGTACACGATTTCCACCTTGCCTTCCCCTTTAAGGGGAAGGTGGGTGGTGAAGCCGCTCGGATGAGGTGTCCTTGCCCTTCCGCAAAAAAACAAGAGCGGATATTTTCCGCTCTTGCAGACGCCAAATATTTGCTTTCAACCACCCAAAAATCCATGTTCAACGCGGACATGGTAGCCGTCAATCTATTTTTACAAACCTTCCGCCTTGCATTTCATAGCCCACAAAATGCTCGGCAAGATCCTTGTCGTAAACGTCCCGACCGCTTGCTCCGCACGGCCCAAACACAAGCAACCACTTATCCTGCAACGCCAGCTCTTGGCAGTTCTTCAAAAGCTCTACGGCAAACGCCACCTTCTTTTCAATCAAAGCAAGATACTCGTCTTTGCCCCCTTCCCATTCGGAATAGGTGATAATCACCTTCATTTCACTGCGCAAATGGGAAAGTTTGACAAGCTCATCCGTCCAGTCCTTTGCGCTGTTTTCGTATTCAATGGTGTATACGTTCCGCCAGTTATGTACGGACAAATACTTTCCGCCGTCAAAATACTTTCTTTTTACGTCACCGTATTCCTTGTAAAAATCGGTGTACTCGTATTTCAAGCTATCCAACCGATAATACTCTCTGCTGACCTTTTCTTTGCCAATGATTGTTTCCGTAAGCTTTTTAATATAATCCGTCCAAGGTTTATGATGATGATATGTTTCTTGCAAACTTTTGTTCTTTTTAAGCTCCGCTTTCAAGGCTTGAAACAGCTCTCTTGCAGACAATACCTTTTCCATCTTTTTCTCCTTTATTTTTGCAAAAAAAGAGCCTAAAAAGGCTCTTTTTTCAATATTTCCAATGGCTTTTTACAACGTAAAAAGTACCTTTTATGGTAGGAACGGGTCCTTCAAGATCGCTACACTTCATCGAAACCCACGTCTGCACGCTGTCCAAAAACATATCCTGCGCTTCCTGACGTGTCAATTTATGCTGCGACCAACCACTACCGACGTACGCGTCGGGATCGTAATACACCTTGCCGTGTATTTTAATACTGTCCGTCAGCTCGTGCGTCGTAAAATATACGTCGTTTCCGCCAAACGGTGGAAATTGACTGGCGGCATCCACCGCTTCCTTCATCTTTTTGCTCCACTCGCTCAATCTTCTGCTACTGAAAAAAAATCCCATATCTACCCCACTTTTGTATAAAGCGTTCTTTTTTATGCCAAGCCGTAAGCATGGACGATATTCACCGTCGCCTGAAAAATGTTCTTCAGGAACATTTTTACCGCCGCATTCGTCGCGCCGTCAATCGAACCGTTTTCGTTGCTTTTGAGCATCTGCGCCGCCGCGTCGAAATTCTTATAAATCACCTGCGCGTCTTCTTCGATTGCCGTATACGCTTCTTCTTCCCCAACGCTTTGAATGGAGTGCATTTCCTTGATCACGCCGTTCATTTTCGTGATCAGAGCAAGCTCTCCCGAGCGGATCGCGTCCGCCGTCAGGTGGTTAAGCTCGGCAAGCAACTCGATAAACCGTTGCAGCTTTACGTTCCCGACCAAATCCGTCGCCATTAGAGTTCCACTCCGTTGAGCTTCAAAAGCTCTCTTGCGCTTTCGACGCTGTCAACGCCCGTCTTGTTCTTGATGGGTGCGAATTCCTTTTCACGAACGACCACGTACGGCAAAACGCTGCCCATAAGCTTGATGAGGTCCACCGCCAACAGCTCGAACTTCTTCCCGTTTTCCTTTTCGGGCTTTCTCGTCACGCCGTCTTCGCAAAGACATTCAATCTTCTTTTCCACGATGTGGACGGGGATTTTCTGTTCCACGATTTCTTCGAGCCTGGAAAGACGGAACAGGTAGTTCATAATTACGCCAAAGCGATACGCAAGGTTGCCGTCTTCGTCCTTTTGGTTCGCCATTTCGTCCGTGAGCTCGTAGTATTCGATGATGTCGGGCTTATCGCCGTCTTGGCAAAGCACGCCCACCTTTTCGTAGGGGTTGGTCTTGGAAATCGACTTCGCACCGCAGTTCACGCCCGTCGCAATCGTCGCGCCGACGAATACGGGATCGGCAATGCGTTGCAAAACGTTATCTACTGCGTAGATATTCAGCCATTCCACGCCCTTTTGGTGCAAGTCTTCCACGAGCCCTGCGCGCTTCATGGACGCAAACCAACCGCCGTTGCCGTTGGGGGACATCGCAGGCATACCCTTCGTTTCGAGAAGGATTTTGCCGTCATAATCCACCGCAGGCGCCATATCCTGCTTAAAGAATTTCACAAGCTCGGACGGATAGCCGAAGTACTTGTGCTCCGCCCAGAACGCCGTCGTTGCGTCGTGGTTTTTATCGCTCGTCATAATGTACAGGGGAACGTACACGCCCACCTTGTTTACGACGTCCATAATATTTTTCATCTGCTGTTCGAAGATGTACAAGGGCTTGGTAATACCGATATTGTACGCGCCCTTCGGCCCGTCCACGCCCAAACGAGTACCCATACCGCCTGCAAGAAGCACCGCCGCCACCTTGCCTGCCTTGATTGCTTCTACGCCGATGGCTTCGAACTCCGCTTTGCGCGCTTCGATTTCAGGCAAATCCATACCCTTGATGGGCTGAATATCACGCCCTGCGCCCGTCAAATCGGCGGGGTTTTTGAGTTCTTCTTCAAAGCTCCAATCGAGCTCGGAAATCACCTGCAACAAGCTTGCCTGTTCCGCAGCGGACAGCTCGTCGTAATACGCCAAAAGATGTTCTTGACCGTGCGCCTGCAAGAGCGCCTTTGCCTGTTCAAACGTCATAAGATACCTTCCTTCAAAACGAATTTTTTCTATTGTAGCAAAACCTAATGAAAAAAGCAAGACCTTTGCTTGAAAATTCTTACGTATTTTTTACAAAAAATAACGCTTTTGTCAGGGGCAAAAAAAGTCCGCCGACCGTGACCGCCACACATACCGATTGCCCGAGCATAAACGGCAGCGACGCCACAAAGTACGCTCTTGCCGCGCGTGCGGAATAGCTATACCAAAGGGGGGTGAGCAGGTCGTCTAAAAGGGTAAAGGCAACCGTACACACAACCGCCGCCGCGATGGCAAGGATAATTAGCCGCCAGCCCTTCCACGGGCAAAACCGTTTCAAGCCGCCAAAGACGAGTGAAAGGAAGGAAAAATGCACGCAGTACAGGATAAGTACGACGGGATAAACCCCGAAAAGGAGCTGCCGAAGCAGGGCGAACAGCACCGCCGCGACCACTCCGCGCCCTGCACCGAACACATAGGCGTAGCAGGCAAACAGCAGAGTGACCACTTCCACGAAGGGAATGGCGGCAAAGGCATATTGTACGCCGATAACGGCAGCCAAAAAGACCGCCGTTCTCGCCACTTCCTTTGCGGAGCGCGCCACTTTGTTTTTTACGTCTATTTTTTCGTTCATCGCATACCTGCCATAGGGAAAGTAATAGAAAGTGAATGATTGCAAGGCAATCGTGAATTGCGTTTTTCAAACGCGTGAATTGACGGCACAGCCGTCGTGAATTGCAAGGCGTTGCCTTGCGTTATGGAAACATTGAAACTCTACCGCAACGTTTGCCACAGGCAAACAATTCACGTCGCGTCAACGACAATTCACGAACGCAACGCGTTCCATTCACTGTTTTAGAAGCTTTGATAATACCAAATATACCTTTCGCCTGCGAGCACGCCAAGCGCATTTGCGCCCACCACCGCCGAACCGCAACTTTCCCCTTGCCATTCGATACTAAAAGAAGCGTCCGCCATCTCGCTGTCCGACGTGTACAGCATCCAAACCGCCGACCAGTCCGCCGCATTCTCTTTCCCTTCGATGGAAGCAACCATTCCGTCCGCTAAAACGGTGAAAGTAAGCTTTCCGCCGTCCTTCAAATCGTTCATTACGTCCAAAAGCGTGGGCTCGCCGTCCACTTCTTCGATGGTGATAATCACCATATTTTCTTCCTTGATCACGTTAGCGACCGTTTTGCCCGCGCCGTTCGATGTTCCGCACGCCGCAAAGACGAAAAGCCCCACCGCCGCAAATAGACACGCCAAAAGTTTTTTCATGTTTCACTCCTTTCCCGACCTTCGTCGGGCAACAAAAAATTGTCTTTTTTCTAGCGAAAAAAGACAACGCAAAACCGCCACGGCAAAACGTGGCTTAGCGCACCTTCTTTCGCATCCCCGCAAAAGGGTGGTAAAGACGCAAAAAACTATTGTTTTTCTTCGGCAGGTCTCCCGGCTTACAACGCCTTGTATGCGTTCATCGCATACCTGCCCCCTTTCTTCTCATCTTTCGACAATGAAAAGGGGCAAAGCATTCCTACGGTTACGGGGGTAGCAGAGCAATACTCGTTTCCCTATTAAACGGCTGCGCTTATCAGCCGTACCGTGCATCTTTTAGTTGTGATTACAGTATATACCCTCTGCCCAAAAAATGCAAGCGTTTTTCTTCATTTTCTTCCCATTCTCTTTATCTGCTTTTTGCCGCCAGTAGCGCAAAAGAAGAATTTCCAAAAAGTTTTTGCTTCCAAACACTTGAAAAAAGGAAAAAAATAGGCTATAATGCTATTAGTGGGATTTTTGAAAAAAATCATCCCCAAAAAAGGATGGACGAAAATGAACGCAGCAGAGCATTACTTATCACTGAGAAACGGCACGGACGTGCGCGGCGTTGCCATCGACGGCGTGGACGGCGAACCGATTACGCTGGATAGCGCAACGGTCAAGCAGATTGCCAAGGCGTTCGCCGTATGGCTGCAACGAAAGCTCGGTAAAGACAAGGTGACGGTGGCAGTCGGCTACGACAGTCGGCTTTCTTCCCCTTCCCTTTCGGCGGCGACCTTGGACGGTATCGTTTCCGTCGGCGCTAACGCTGTTTCCACAGGGCTTTCCACCACCCCTTCGATGTTCATGCTCTTAAAAGACGAACGCCGCTTGGCTAAGTACCCCTGCGACGGCAGCGTGATGATTACGGCAAGCCATTTGCCCTTCAACCGCAACGGCATGAAATTTTTCCATACGGGCGGCGGCTTGGACGGCAAGGAAATGAAGGAAATTCTCACCCTTGCCGCGGAAGATTTTTCCCAAACAATCAAGGGTGAAACCGTACATGCCCCCTACTTACACGACTATGCAAGCAATTTGGTGGCGCTCGTTCGCGCAAAGACAGGCGAAGAACGCCCCTTGGAAGGCAAGAGGATTTTGGTGGACGCAGGCAACGGCGCAGGCGGCTTTTTCGCCACCGAGGTGCTTCTTCCGCTCGGCGCGGATATTACGGGCTCGCAGTTCTTAGAGCCCGACGGCTCTTTCCCCAACCACATCCCCAACCCTGAAAACAAGAAAGCGATGCAATCGGTTTGCGACGCGGTAAGACGCGTAGACGCCGATTTCGGCATCATCTTCGATACGGACGTAGACCGCGCTGGCGCGGTGGAAAAGGGCGGAAAGGAGCTCAACCGCAACCGCTTGATTGCGCTCATCTCGGCGGTGCTTTTGCGTGAAAAAGCAGGTACGATCGTCACCGATAGCGTGACTTCGGACGGGCTTGCCGCCTTCATCACGGCAAACGGCGGCAGACACCACCGCTTCAAGCGCGGATATAAAAACGTGATAGACGAAGCGATTCGTTTGAACGCCGCAGGGGAATACACTCCCCTTGCCATTGAAACGAGCGGCCACGCCGCTTTGCAGGAAAACTACTTCTTGGACGACGGCGCGTATCTTATCACAAGGCTGCTCATCGCGCTTGCGCAGGAAAGCCGCCAAGGAAGGGAGCTTTCCGCGCTCATCGCGGACATGCCCCTGCCAAAAGAAGAAACGGAAGTGCGTGTGAAATTCCGCCAAGGGGTGGATTTCAAGACGCTCGGCGGACAGGTGATTGAAGATTTCAAGGGGTACGCAAACGGCAAAAAGGGGCTCACGCCCGCAACGGATAACCACGAAGGCTATCGGGTAAACTATGCGAAGGATTTGGGCGACGGCTGGGCACTGATGCGTATGAGCCTGCACGACCCCATTCTTCCCATCAACGCTGAAAGCGAAAGCGTGGGCGGCACACAGCTCATTTTGCAGGATTTGTATAATTTCTTAAAGCGCTATGAGTTCTTGGACTTGACCCCTTTCGTTTCCAAGCTCGGCAAAAAGCCGCAACCCCAAGCGCCCTGCAACCAAAACACGAAAAATAATATTTTAACAGGAGATATTTCTATGAACGTTCAAAAAACCACGATCAACGCGATCCGCGTGCTCTCCGCAGAAGCCATTGAAAAGGCAAAATCCGGGCATCCCGGGCTTCCCCTTGGCTGTGCGCCGATTGCCTACACCCTGTTCCAACACTTCTTGAAGTTCAACCCCAAGGACGTGCAATGGGACGATAGAGACCGTTTCGTGCTTTCAGCAGGTCACGGCTCGGCGATGTACTACTCGCTGTTGCATCTTTACGGCTTTGGACTGGAAAAGGAAGACCTGATGAACTTCCGTCAGCTCGGCGCGAAGACGGCAGGTCACCCCGAATACCGCCACACCACAGGTGTGGAAACGACGACGGGCCCCTTGGGTCAAGGGATTGCAAACGCGGTCGGTATGGCGATGGCGGAAGCCAACCTTGCGGCTCGCTTCAACAAGCCTGGCTTTGAAATCGTAAATCACTATACCTACGTTCTTTGCGGCGACGGCTGTTTGGAAGAAGGTATCTCCTACGAAGCTTGCTCGTTTGCAGGCGCGCATCAGCTCGGCAAGCTCATTTTGATCTACGACGACAACGACATCACCATCGAAGGGGATACGGACATCACCTTTAAGGAACACGTAGGCGCGCGCTTTGCGGCGCAAAACTGGCAGGTGCTCCACGTTGACCTTGCCACCCGCCCCGACGACGTAGACGCGCTCTCGGCGGCGATCGAAGAAGCGAAGGCAAGAACGGATAAGCCTTCCATCATCATCTGCAAGACACACATCGGTCAGTATTCCCCCTTGCAGGACAGCGCAAAATCGCACGGCGCTCCCCTTGGCAAGGAAAATTTACAGCTCACGAAGGAAAAGCTCGGCTGGGATTACGCTCCCTTCGAATGCCCCGAAGAAGTCTTCGAGCACTGCGCAAAGGCAGCGGCGGCAGGCGCGGCGAAGCAGGACGCTTGGAAGGAAAAGTTCGCGGCGTACGAAGCGGAATATCCCGAGCTTGCGGCTCTCTATAAGAAGATGATGGCTGGCGAAAAGCCCAACTTCGATGAAATCGAAGGTCTGTACGATTTTGCAAAGCCTATGGCAACCCGCCAAACGTCGGCACAGGTACTCAACGTGCTCGCGCAAGAGCTTCCTGCTCTCATCGGCGGCTCGGCTGACCTTGGACCTTCCAACCTTTCGGATATGAAGAATACGGACGCGGTCACCTTCGGCACGTTCGCGCCCACCGATTTTGCAGGCAGAAACATTCACTTCGGTATCCGTGAACACGCGATGGCGGCGATTTGCAACGGCTTGCAGCTGCACGGCGGTATGCAGGCGTACTGCGCAACCTTCTTCGTGTTCTCCGATTACTGCAAACCTGCAATGCGTCTTGCGGCGCTGATGGGCTTGCCTGTCACCTATATCATGACCCACGATAGTATCGGCGTCGGCGAAGACGGCCCTACCCACCAGCCCGTAGAACAGCTCATTATGCTTCGTTCCGTACCTGGTATGAAGGTCTACCGCCCTGCGGACGGCAAAGAAACGGCGGCGGCTTGGGTTTCCGCGATGAGCGGCAGCGAGCCCACCGTGCTCGTACTCACCCGTCAGGCTCTGCCCCAGTACGAAAATAGCGGCAAGAATGCGCTCAAAGGGGGCTACGTTTTGGAAGACTGCGAAGGCACGCCCGACGTACTGCTCATTGCTTCGGGCTCGGAAGTAGAGCTTTGCGTCAAGGCAAAGGCGGCGCTTGCGGAAGAAGGCGTGAAGGCGAGAGTGATTTCCATGCCTTGCTTTGAAGAGTTCGAAAAGCAGAGCGACGAATACAAGGAAAGCGTATTGCCTTCCAATTTGAAAGCGCGCGTATGCGTGGAAGCGGCTTGCCCGTATAGCTGGTACAAGTATGCAGGCGACAACGGCGAAATCATCGCGATGCGTTCGTTCGGTGCTTCCGCACCCGCAGGCGTTTTGTTCCCCCACTTCGGCTTCACAGTAGAAAACGTTGTGGAAAAGGCAAAGGCGTCCATCGCAAAATCGGCAAAATAATTCTTGAAAAATAGCTAAAAAGAAAACGGATGCGTTTCGGCATCCGTTTTCCTTTTAGGTGGAGGTTCTTTAGGTTGAGAAAATCTCAACCAAAGGTTGGTCGTGCTGTATTATGTGCTGTCGATCTCTCATCGACGGTTTTATTATAGCCATAAAATGTGATAATCATGCGAAAACTATGTGAAAAAACAGCGAAAAAATGCACTTTTTTCGCTGTTTTTTGCCGTTTTTTTGGTTGTTTTTTAGGCTTATTTATACAAAATCTTGTACAAGACGGACAGCAATCGGAAGGAAACCGCGTCCGAGAAATGCCGAATGTTCAGCCCCGTCGCCTTCTCGATTTTATCTAGCCGATAAGAAAGGGTATTGCGGTGCATATACAGGTTTCGGGACGTTTCGCTGACGTTCAAATCGGAGAGCAAAAACTCTTCCGCCGTGGCAAGCAGCTCTTCGTCTTCAAACACTTCCTGCGCGGAAGCGTCCATCAGCTCCCCACGGTATTCTTCCTGCTTGATTGCCGACAGCTCTTCCACCATCTTCACGAGCACGAACTCGCGATAGGAATGTACCCTGCCGCGCGCCGCGAAGGTGTCGGCATAACGCAAAGCGTTATACGCTTGCGCGTAAGAGATAGACGCGTCCTTGACTTCCTTCACCGTCGAGCCTACGCCCACGGTTGCGTCCAGCCCCAGCTCTTCTTTCAAAAACTGCGCCACGAATTCGCCAAACTCAAAGGAAGACTGGTATTCTTCACTCTCGTCCACCTGCGAAAAGCGCACGAGCGCCACCGTCTGCTCGTCCATCCGCACCACCGCATCCGAAGATACGTCCGAATACTGCGTCAGCGTTTCCATAGCCCTTTCCAAAAGCTTAGGAACGCGGATCGCCAAGACGAAGCAGGGGCAATTCTTAATGGAATGCTTTGCTAAAAAGCGGAATACCGTCCGCACCGTACCTTCCCCGAGCAACACCTTCCGCCAGCCGTCGTTTTTGGAAAGCTCGGATTGACGGTCGTCTTCCGTTTCAAAATAGCTGACAAGCAAAGCCGCGATACTGCGATTGCCTTCCGTCGCGCCTGCCAGCGTGCCGACATACTCGCTTCCCTTATAGGGAAAGCGGAAGCATACGCTATCCCCTTCCGTCCACCATTTTTCATCCGCTTTTGCGTGCTCCTTCGCGCGTTTTTCCACCGTCGCGTCCACGTAAAAGCGGGCTTTTATTTCCGCCGTGATTTTTTCCGTCATGCTTGCTACAATCCTTTCTCAAATCTCTTTGCATCATTATACCGCATTTTTTCTTTTTTTTCAAGGGGTTTTACGCAAAAGTGCAATTTTATCAAGATTTTTTTGCTTTTTTTGTGCGATTTTTTCGAAAAAAAAGTAAATGGTCTATTGACATCATAAAATAAAAGTGTTATAATAAATTAACTAATAGTATTTTGCGCCTATACATACGTGCGCCTTGGCGGTTTTCCCGTCCATACGCAACAAAAAATATGCGCCTACTATTTTGAAAAACTATTTTGTAATTTGAAAAAGGAGAGTATATTTATGAGTACCAAAACTCCCGTTGCAGAACTCGAAGCGACCAACGAAGAATTGACTGAATTCATCGCCGCTCCCGAAGTTTCCGAAGCTCCCGCAGCTCCCAAGAAGAAAAAGAACATCTTCTATCGTTTGCTCGCTTTGCTCCTTGCAATCGCGCCGATCGCAGTGTTCTATTTCTTGGAAATGAAGACCTTGGCGTACAAGGAAGGCGCTTTTATTGTTGAAAACAATAAGCTCCTTGATATGTTCATCAAGATGTTCACCGAAGACGGCTATGCAGTTTCCAAGCTGTTTGGCGTAGTTCCTTTGATGACCACCAACACCAGTATCCTGGGTATTTCGGCAAGCGTAATGCTCTATCTCGTGCCCGTTTCCATGGTGGTTTGCTTGCTTGCATCCATTATCGCACTCTTCTGCGGTAAGGCTGCTCCTTCTATCGCAAGATTCATCATCTACGTTGAATTCGGCGTTTACACTGGCTACGCGCTGTCCTTGCTTTTGCCCTACGCATACTACGGTCAGGACATCATGGCTACGCTTGACTACGTAATCCTTGGCATCGCGGCGTTCACCTTGGTGCTTTACGTAATCATGTCCGCAATCAAGTCGGGCGCTCGTGCTTTCGTAGGCTTGCTTATCTTCTTGCTTACGGTTGCATCCGCAGGCGTCGTTATCTACGCTATTTCCGTAGAAAACACGGCAGTTCAAGGCTTGTTCGCTGAAAACGCTCTCTATAAGTGGATTGCGCTTGGCGTGGTTTGCGCTTATGCTCTGTTCGTTATGCTCGCATTCGCTGGCATCTCCGCAAAGAAAGTATACGGCGCGGACGTTATCCGTTGCGTTATCATGCTCCTGCTTGGCGCAGGCATCATCGTGCTTTCCTTCCTTGTGGAAGCGCTTGCAGGTTTCCTTATCTACGGCATCATCGCGGCTGGCGCTGCACTTTTGATGCTCATTTTGGAATCCACGATCGTCAGCGTAAGACGTAAGAAGGCGAAGAAAGCAAAGAAAGCGGCTGAAGCGGAAGCTGTGGAAGAAGCTCCCGTAGAAGAAGTCGTTGAAGAAGCGCCTGTGGAAGAAGTCGTTGAAGAAGCTCCCGTAGAAGAAGCTGTTGCAGAAGAACCCGTAGCAGAAGAAGCTCCCGTAGACAGCGACGCTTACGGCAGCGAATTCGACGCGTTCATCGCAACCCTTACGGCAGAAGAAAGAACGCAGTTTACGCAAATCTTCTTGCTCCGCTCGGAAAACAAGCTGCCTGAAATCCCCGAATACAAGATCGGCGGCGACAACAAGGTATTCTTCCGTAAGATTTTCGTAAATCTCGGTAGCTTGCGCGCAAGAATCCCCGACGGCTTGATGGAAAAGATTTATCAGTTCACCATCAGACAATAAGCGAAAGTAAAACAAAAAAGGAAGGTCTTCGGACCTTCCTTTTTTATATGTGAATGGATTGCCGTAGGCAATCGTGAATTGCGTTTTACAAACGCGTGAATTGACGGCTGTGCCGTCGTGCATTGCAAGGCGTTGCCTTGCGTTATGGAATTATTATAAATTCCCCCACAACGTTTGCCAACAGCAAACATATCGCTACGCCATAAGCGTAATCGCGCTTGTCCGTAAGGACAACTATCGTTCACGGCGGGAGCAAGCCCCCGCCCTACGGTGCGGCGCGGACTTTTCGTATTGCGGAAAGAGAAATCACTCATCTACGTTATGCCTATCTCTTGACAAAGCCGTGGGGATTTGCTACAATGGGAATAAGGTTCGACAATTTTCGACAAAGGCGGTTGGTTATGAAAGAGTTTTTAAGCGGCTCAGGCGAAGCGCAGGGCGCGTACTCCTGGCAACATTTGACGTTTGTCACCACCCTGATGGTGATTATGGTTTTGGCTGCAATCTTCCTTGGAAAACGGTACAAAAACCAAGAATACAAGGCAAAAAACCGCGTGATGATTTGGGCGGCGATTCTCATCGACGGCTTTGAGCTGGCAAAAATCATCATCGGATGCAGCTTGGAAGGCTCGATTGAGCCCTTGCGTAGAATGCTCCCCTTGTTCCTGTGCAGTATCCAACTGATTGCCATTCCCCTTGCGGCATTCTCCAAAGGAAAGCTGAAAAACGCATCCTTAGATTTCGTGCTCATTTTCGGGATTTTGGGCGCGGTGATGGGAACTTACGGCGCGGCGCAAAATTACAGCGCTTATCCCGTTCTTTCGTGGCCGAATATCGTTTCGGGCATCACCCACTCCATCTCGGGCTTTGCATCCCTGTACATTCTTTTCTCGGGTATGGCAAGCATGAAGAAGGGAAATATTCTTATTTGCTTGGGCATTTTGACGAGCTTTTGCGTCTTGGCGTACGTTGCAAACGTCACGCTGGATTATAACTATATGTTCCTGATGCGCGGCGACGGCACGCCTTACGACATTTTCTTCAATCTCGTAAACGGTCATCCCGTGTTCTATCCCTTGATCGTCGTAGGCTTGTTCTTCGTCTATATACTCGCCTTCTACGCGATTTACGGCTTGATTGCAGGCAAGAAGAAAAGAACGGCAAAGGCGGAAGATGCGCCTACCTGCACGCCCGTAGCGGCGGTTGCCGTCGCAGAAGCGGAAGACAACGCAACGAAAGACGAAGGCAAAGAAGACGCCTTTCTTTCCACTCTTTCCGAGCAAGAAAAAGAACAGTTCTTGCAGCTACTCTCTAAGGATTTAGACGTTCAGCTCCCCGAATACGAAATCGGCGGTGAGAACAAGCTGTTCTTCCGTCAAATCTTCGTCAAGCTCGGCAGCCTGCGGGATGAAATTCCCGACGGCTTGATGGAAAAGATTTATCAGTTCACCATCAGACAATAAGCGAAAGTAAAACAAAAAAGGAAGGTCTTTGGACCTTCCTTTTTTATATGTGAATTGATTGCCTACGGCAATCGTGAATTGCGTTTTGCAAACGCACAGCGTTCCATTCACTCTTTTTACACGTTTTCCGCAATCTCTCTTGCCACCAAAACGCCGCTTGCCGACGCGTGCGAAAGGGAATGGGTGATACCACTGCCGTCACCGATGATGTACAAGCCTTCGTAGCGGCTTTCCAAACGCTCGTTGACTTCCACTTCCATGTTATAGAACTTGACTTCCACGCCGTACAAAAGGGTGTCGTCGTTCGCCGTACCGGGCGCAATCTTATCGAGCGCGTAAATCATCTCGATGATGCCGTCCAAGATGCGCTTGGGCAAAACCAAGCTCAAATCCCCTGGCGTTGCCGAAAGGGTGGGAACGGTGAAAGATTCTTCGATACGCGAAGGGGTACTTCTCTTGCCGCGAATCAAATCCCCAAAGCGCTGTACGATTACGCCGCCGCCGAGCATATTGCTCAGCCTTGCGATGCTCTCGCCGTAGCCGTTGGAATCCTTGAACGGCTCGGAAAAATGCTTGGAAACGAGCAAAGCAAAGTTCGTGTTGCCCGTCTGCTTGGCAGGGTCTTCGTAGCTGTGACCGTTGACGGTGATGATTCCGTTTGTGTTTTCGCTGACCACCGCACCCTTCGGGTTCATACAGAAGGTACGCACTCTATCCCCATATTGCTGGGTGCGATAGACAATCTTGCTTTCGTATAGGTCGTCCGTCAAATGAGAGAAAATTTCCGCAGGAATTTCCACTCTCACACCGATGTCCACACGGTTGGATTTTGTGGGAATTTCCAAATGCTTGCATACCTGCTCCATCCATTTACTGCCGCTACGGCCTACGGATACGATACACTTTTCGCAAACAAACTCCCCTTTCTTCGTCGTGATTTTATAGCCGCCGTCTTGCGCGTCCAACGAAAGAACGGGGGTGTTGAAGAAGAAATCTACGTGCTTTTTAAGCTCGGCATACATATTTTCGAGTACGATATAGTTCTTGTCCGTACCCAAGTGGCGTACCGACGCATCCAAAAGGTGTAAGCCGTTTTGCATGCAGATTTTCTTGAACTTGCTGCCTGCCGTCGTGTACATCTTCGTGCCTTCGCCGCCGTAGCGCATATTGATATCGTCGACGTAGCCCATGAGTTCAAGCGCCTTTTTCTTGCCGATATACTCATAGAGCGTGCCGCCGAAATCGTTGGTGATGTTGTACTTACCGTCCGAGAACGCGCCCGCGCCGCCAAAGCCGCTCATAATCGAACAGCTCTTGCAGCCGATACAGCTCTTGACCTTGTCACCGTCGATGGGACAACGGCGTTTTTTCAGCTCGTTCCCCGTTTCAAAGACCGCCACCTTCAAAGAAGGTGCTTTTTTCATCAGCTCGTACGCGGAAAAAATCCCCCCAGGGCCCGCGCCGATGATGATTACGTCGTATTGCTTATCCATACTTTACCCCCATAAAAATAGCGTTCCTTGGTTGGAACGCAGATAATATTTATCCCGAAGTCCAAGTTATTATAACATACATTTTTCAAGAAATCAACCCCAAATGCAAAAATTTTTCAAAAAGTATTGATTTTTTACGTATTATGCGGTATAATAAAAAAACAAAATAGATTGACACGCGGAGAAAATCAGCACCGTGTTTTAGATATTTTGCCGTTGGAAAATGCAAGCAAGACAAGAAGCGCGCGGCTTCCCCGACGGGAGTGTACAAGACGTACACGAGCAAGGGAAAACGCAAGCGCGACGAAGTATTGCGCCGCATTTTGTAGGCAAAAAGGAGAAATTATGAATAGAAATTTTAGACTTTCCGTCGCGCTCGACGTCGACGACCTGCTCATGTCCTGTACCGAGTACGCCATTGAGCTCGCAAACCAAAAATACAACTACGATCCCCCCATCACCATTTACGAAGCAAGCGGCTGGGGGAAGCTTGGCACGCGCGTGGATATCGTCCACGAGTTTTTCGGCAAAGCGGAATTCTACGAAACCATGCCCGTTTTGGAAGGGGCAAAGGAGTTTGTCAGCAAGCTCTCTAAAAAGGCGGAAATTTTCATTTCCACCGCCGTCCCCCCCGAGTTTATGGGCATCCGCGCAAAGCGTATTCGCGAAGAATTTCCCCAGATCCCTGCCGACCATATCTATATGGGCGCGCGCAAGGATAAGATCACAACGGATATTTTGTTCGACGACGCGCTTCATAACGTCTTAAACTCCAACGCGCAGTACCCCATCTTGATGCGTCGGCCGTGGAATCAGGAATCGACGGGGATGCTTGCCGTCAATACCTACGACGAGTTCTTAAAGGTGGTTGACGTAATCGCGCAAAGCTACGCAAAGCAGGACGTCGCACCCATTTTAAGCGAGCCGAGCATCGTGGTTTTGGTCGGGCCGTCGGGCTGCGGTAAATCCAAGCTGGCAACGCGGATTCTCAATAACTATCCGCAGTTTGAAAAGCCGATCAGCTACACGACGAAAGACCCCACCGCCACCGAAGACAACGAATGGTATCACTACGTTTCCGTAGAGAAGTTCCGCGAAATGGTGGAAAGCGGGGAAATGTTCCAGTCCACGATGTACGCAGGACATGGGTACGGCTCGGTGAAATCGGACGTAGAGAAGATTTTGCAAAGCGGAAAGCACGTAATCACGACCATGGATATTTGCGGCGCGATGTCCTTGAAGACCCACTTCAACAACGTGACGACCATCTACGTCAGCCGCCAAAAGAAGGCGATTATCGAAACGATTTTGAAGAAAAACTCGTCCATTAAAGACAAGGCAAACCGTATTATGGGCTTGGATTTTTGCGAGAGAAACCGCTCCCTTTGCGATTACGTGATCAATTTTAACTACTACGACGAAGCGTATAACAAGCTCATAGAAATCTTGAAACTTAAATAACGGCGTTTTTGCAACCGACGGAAAAAAATCCGTCGGTTGTTTTTTAGCCGCTTCTCACGCGCACGCAAAATCATAAAAAAATATTACGCTATTCATTTTACTTTTTCGTCAAAATATACTATAATAAAATGGTAGCCAGCGACGGTTGGTTGCCCCCTAAAAAATTACCAAAGGAAGGAAAGAACATGAAGAAACTCAAAGCGCTTCTCTTGTCCTTGCTTGCGCTGTCCGTAATCGGCGGCGTTGCGGCTTGTGATAAGACCCCTGACAGTTCCACTCCCGACAGCACTATCTCGGATTCCACTCCCGATAGCACGCCCGACGACAGCACGCCCGACACGCCGCCCGCGCCGTCCGTATTCGACGGTATCGAGTTTAGTGACGCGTCCGTCGTTATCCCTGCGGCATTCGCTTTGGATACGGGTACAACCTTGGAAGGCACGCACACCTTGAAGGGTCAAATCATCTCGTCCGAAGGCTATACGGGCGAAGAAGATATCTGCGTGACCATCGCTGTGGAAGGGTACGAAGATTCTCCCATCTATTGCTTCTATTTGAAGGGCGCGGACACCGCAAAAATCGGCATTGGCGATATCGTCGCCGTACAAGGTACAATCAAGAACTACAAGGGAACGGTAGAGTTTGATAAGCCTACGCTTCTCGCGTATGAAGACGGCAAGCTTGCGCCTTCTATCGACGTGACTCCTTCGGCGGGTACGGGGATTGCAGAAGGCTATCAAGTTATCACCATCGAACAGGCGCTTGCGATCGCGGCAGTTTCCGACGGCGCAACGACGGAAAGATATTACATTCACGCAACCGTAGACACCGTCACCAAGCCGCAATACGGCGCAATGTGGATCTCGGACGAAACGGGCTCCATCTCGGTATATGGCATGTACAGCGAAGACGGCAGCATCGGCTATGCCGCTATGGAAACCAAGCCTTTGAAGGGCGCGGACGTATTGCTCTCTTGTACCTTGAACAACTACAAGGGTAGCGCGGAAGTACAAAACGCAAGATTGATCGCTTTTGAAAACGTCACTTTAAGCGACGCGGATTACCAAGAAATGAGCGTACAGGACGCTCGTCTTGCGGAAAAGGGAACGAAGATCAAGGTCGACGGCGTGGTTGCGCAAATCACGTATGCAAGCGGCATGATCCCCAACGGCTTCTATCTCGTGGACGACACCAACTCTATCTACGTCTTCGACGGCGATATCGCGGCAAACGTTGCGGAAGGCAACACCGTCACCATCCTTGCGGAAAAAGACTGGTGGATCTTGGATACCGAACAGTCGAGCGCTGAAAAGTACGGCTACAAGGGCTGCAACCAGCTCACCAACGCTTGGCTTTGGGCTAACGATAAGGGCAACACGGAGCCCAATTATTCTTGGGTGGAAGAAACCACTGTTAAGGCAGTTATGAACACGCCTTTCACGACGGACATCACCACCACCGTATTCAAGGTGACTGCGGTTGTGAAGAAGTTGGTCGGCAACGGTTTCATCAACTACTACGTTGACGATTTGGACAACGTGACGGGCAGCTACGTTTACACGCAAGCAAACGGCAACGACCTTGCTTGGTTGGAACCGTTCGACGGCAAGATTTGCACCGTTTACCTTTCCGTTATCAATGCAAAGAGCACGTCTTCGGGCTGCAACTGGCGTTTCAAGGTACTCAAAGTACTGGACGAAGGCTTCACCTTCGATAAGGCGAACGCTCCGCAGTTTGCGATTGACTACTACGCCGCAGACCAGTTCGAAAGCAAATACACCGCCGATCCCGCTTTGGAAGTGCTTCCCAGCGTTTCTTCCGACCTTTTGGGCTTTGAAGGGGTTGCACTTAGCTACGCTTCCGACAACACCGACGTAATCTACTTTGCGGAAGAAGAAGGTGTTTTGAAAATGCACACAGGCAGCGATAGCGGCACGGCAAACGTGACGATTACAGCTACCTTAAACGGCGTTAGTGCAACCAAGGTGCTTGCAATCACTTACGAAAAGGCTGCTGAAATTCCGTCTATTACCGTTGCTGAAGCTATTACCACCGCTCTCGGCACCGAAATCACCGTAAAGGGGATTGTTGGTCCCTCTGTTGTAAACCAAAAATCTGGCTTCTACCTCTTTGGCGAAGACGGCAGCATGATTGCCGTTAGATTGCAGGAAGCAGCAATGGTTGCAAATATTGAAATTGGGCATGAAATCATTATCAAGGGTACTAGAAATAGAAAGTTTAGTGAAACAAAAACCGACTTCGGTCAATCAGATATTTACAATGCAGTCGTTTTACAAAACAACTACGGCAACCACGCTTACAGCACCGCAAAGTTCACCGAATCAACGATTGATTCGCTTGCATCTGTAGACGTCACTGCTGACTATACCACCAACGGCTACATCGTATCTTGTAAAGTTTCGGTAGGTCAAAACACTGTTGTGTTGCAAGGTGAAAACTCTACCATTACTCTGTATGCAAGCGGTGTTTCAGCTTACTCTTGGTTGAGCAATTACGCTAAGGATCAGGTGGTCACTTTGGAAATCGCACTTTGCAACTGGAACGCAAAAGGCTATAAAGCGTGCGTTTTAGCAATCTGCTTGGAAGACGGCACGAAGATTTTGAATACTACGAACTTTGATGCAAACTAATCTATTGTAATCAATAACGACAGCCGACGGATTTTCCGTCGGCTGTTATTTTATGCACACGCCCTGCTTGCCTTCCCCTTGAGGGGAAGGATCTCAAAAGACAACAAAAAACACCGCCAAAAAAGCGGTGTTTTTTACGTTCATTTCGTACCTGTATGCCACTTTTTGGCGTATTACAGGATTTTCGCCCCCAAATCTTCCAAGACGGAAATTGCCATTTGCGGCGCGGCGGTTTTCAGCGCGATCTTTGCGTGCCCGTCCACTTCCGCATAGGAATACATATATTCCACGTTCACGCGCGCTTCGCCAAGCGCAATCAAGACGTCCGCCAACGCGCCTGCCTTATCGGGAACTTCAATGCCGACAAGCTCCACTTCCGACGCGATATAGCCCGCCCCCTTTAAGGTGGACAAAGCCAAAGCATTGTCCGCCGTAATCAAACGCAAAATCCCAAAATCGGTGGTATCCGCAATCGAGATTGCGTACAGGTTGACGCCTGCTTCCTTCAAAAGCTTACAGCAAGCGCTTGCCTTGCCTTCTTTGTTTTCCAAAAATACTGCAATTTGCTTAATCATTTTTTTACTCCTTATCAAATTTTCTATGGCTGTCTACTTAGCATAAACAACCGAAGGTTGCCACAGCGCAACGAACGCTACGCGCCACATATTCCATAATAACGCATAAAACAATGCAAGATGCAAGCGTAGCAAGACGCGCGAGGATAACCTGAGCGAGTTTACTTGGCGTAAACGACCGAAGGTTGCCGCAGCGCAACGACGCTACGCGCCGCATATTCTTTGTTTTATAACTTACGGCGGTCGGTAATACGCTTAGCCTTCCCTTCACTACGAGCGACCGTACCAGGAGAAACGAGCGTAATCTTCGCGCTGACGGAAAGCGCCGACGTCATATCTGCGGAAAGCTTTCTGCGGATTTCTTCCACGTGGCTGACTTCGTCGATCGAGATATTCGGGGAAAGCTCTACGACGATTTCCATAACGTCGAGATTGTTCACACGGTCCACGTTGATGTGGTAATGGGGTTGAATATCAGGGTTCTTCAAAAGCACGCTTTCAATCTGCGAAGGGAACACGTTTACGCCGCGAATAATCAGCATATCGTCGCTTCTGCCCGTAATCTTGTTGAGCTTAATCGTCGTTCTGCCACAAGGACAAGGATCGGCGTTCAGGCTGGCAATATCGCGCGTTCTATAACGAAGCAAGGGCATTCCTTCCTTGGTGAGCGTCGTAATTACAAGCTCGCCGCTTTCGCCGTAAGGCAGGGGTTCGAGCGTATCCACGTCGACGATTTCGGGATAGAAATGGTCGTCTTGGAAGTGCATACCCGTCTTGTACTGGCAGTCACACGCAACGCCAGGGCCTGCAATTTCGCTCAGACCGTAGATGTCGCAAGCGCGAAGCCCAAGCCGTTTTTCGATGTCTTCACGCATCCCTTCCGACCAAGCTTCCGCGCCGAACACGCCCCCTTTGAGCTTGATGTCCGTGCCGATTTTTAAGCCCATCTTTTCAATTTCTTCGGCAAGGTAGATGATGTACGAAGGGGTACAGCAAATGATGTCCGCGCCAAAGTCGGTGATGAGCTGAATTTGCTTTTGCGTATTGCCTGCGGATGCAGGCGTCACGCACGCGCCCATTCTTTCCGCGCCGTAGTGCATACCCAGCCCGCCTGTGAACAAGCCGTAGCCGTAGGCAATGTGGACGATACTATCTTCATCCGCGCCTGCCATCACAAGCGAACGCGCCGCGCAGTCCGCCCAGATGTCGATATCGTTTTTCGTATAGCCTGCCACGGTGAGCTTACCCGTCGTTGCCGACGATGCGTGCAAGCGCACAAGATCCTTTCTCGGGCGCGCCATCATCCCGAAGGGGTAGGCGTCGCGCAGGTCTTGCTTGACGGTGTAAGGCAATTTATAGATGTCGTCAATCGACTTGATGTCGGACGGCTTCAACTTGATTGCGTCCATCTTCGCGCGGTACGGTTTTTGGTTTTCGTACACGTACTTGACCATTTTTACAAGGCGTTCGGATTGCAACACCTTCTTTTGGTCGGGGGTCATGGTTTCCAGTTCTTTTTGAAAATACTGCATACGTATGTATTCCTTTGTCGCCTTTTGGGGCGACCATGTCCGCGTCCACGCGCGGAAAATGATTTTTTACACTCTTTCGTAGCCAAGCTCGAACGCCGCTAAATTGAGCGCAACGAACTTTTGCGGCACACATTCTTCCACCGCTTTTTTCATCACTTCTTTATCGAAGCCAAACAGACGGCAAAGCGCGCCGAGCATCACGACGTTGGTTGCTTTTACGCTGCCTGCTTCCGCCGCCCACGCTTGCGCGGGGACGAACGTTGCGTTCGGCACAGCCGAAAGAAGCTGTGCTTTTACGTCGTCGGGGTATTTCGCCACACCCGTGATACAGGGCATAGGCAAGATTTTTTCATCGTTGACAAGCAAGATACCGCCGTCGCGCAGATAATGCTTCACGCGCAAAGCTTCCAAGCCTTCAAAGGCGATAATCATATCCGCGCTCCCTTCCCAAACGACGGGGGAATGGATCTTTTCCCCGATGCGCACGTGGGTGACTACACTCCCGCCGCGCTGACTCATACCGTGGATTTCGGAGAGCTTACAGTCCTTGTCTAACAGCATCGCATATTTCCCAAGCACACGGCTAGCAAGAAGCGTTCCTTGGCCGCCGACGCCTGCAATCAATATATTCATCATATTGCCGTACCCCCTATCAAATCTCGATAGCGTGGAAGGGGCAAACCTTCACGCACACACCGCAGCCGTTGCATTGATTCGGGTCGATTTCGACGCCGTTTTCCCCCATGCTAATGGCAGGGCAACCGAGCCGCATACACAGCCCACAGCTCTTGCAGTTCGTGACAACCGCCGTCGGCTTCTTCGATTTATCGAGCAGAGCGCAGGGGCGTTGCGCGATGATTACACTCACTTGATCCGAAGCGATTGCCGACTTCACCGCCTGTTCCACCGCCTTCACGTCGTACGCGTCAACGATTTGTAAATCCTTTACGCCGCACGCTTTCACCAGCTCATCGAGCAAAACGATGGGGGCAGGGTTGCCTTGAAGGTCTTTTCCCGTCGCAGGGTGCTGTTGATGCCCCGTCATGCCTGTCGTCGAGTTATCCAAAATGAGCAGGGTGATTCCACTACGGTTATACACCGCGTTGATAAGCCCTGTCACACCGCTATGTAAGAAGGTGGAATCCCCGATCACCGCCACGTTTTTGCTTGCGCCCTTCGTCGCCTTCTTGAACCCGTGCGCCATACCGACGGACGCGCCCATACAAACGCAGGTATCCACCGCCGCCAAGGGGGGAACTGCGCCGAGCGTATAACAGCCGATGTCGCCGTTCACCGTCAGTTTGAGCTTGTTCAAAACGTAGAACACGCCCCTATGCGGACAGCCTGCGCACATCACAGGGGGACGAGCAGGCACGCTCGCAGGCGTAGCCGTTTCCACCTTTGCGCCGACAAGCTTTTCAAGGAGTATAGGCACAGAGATTTCCCCTTGACGGGAAAAGATTTCCTTACCCTTACAATCAATGCCTGCGGCTTTGAGCGTTTCTTCTATAAACGGCTCTAATTCTTCCACGACGTACAGCCCGTTTACCTTCTTTGAAAATTCCAAAATGGCAGGGACAGGTACGGGATGAACCGTTCCCACCTTGAATACGTTGGCGTTTGGAAGGGCTTCCTTTACGTACTCGTAAACCACACCCGAGCAGACGATACCGATCTCGTTTTCGCTTGTATATTCCGCGCGGTTGATGGGAAGCGAGCAAACGTAGCTTGCAAGCTCGTTATCCCGCTTTTCCACTACGACGTGGCGCTTGATTGCGTTCGCGGGCATCATCACGTATTTGCCGATCGCCTTTTCGTAAGGCTTGATTTCTCTCTCGTCCCGATCGCAAAGATCCACCACACCGTGGGAGTGCGCCACTCTCGTCGTTTCACGAAGAAGCACGGGGGTATCGAACTGCTCGCTAAGCTCGTAGGCAAGCTTAACAAATTCCTTTGCTTCGCTTGCATTCGACGGTTCGAGCATGGGGATATGCGCGCTCTTTGCGTAGTAGCGGGAATCCTGTTCGTTTTGCGACGAGTGCATTCCAGGGTCGTCCGCAACGACGATCACAAGCCCTGCATTCACGCCCGTATAAGCCACGGTGAACAGGGGGTCTGCGGCTACGTTCAAGCCGACGTGCTTCATACACGCCATTGCCCGAGCGCCGCCCACCGCCGCGCCGATTGCCACTTCGACGGCAACCTTTTCATTCGGCGCCCATTCCGCGTACACGCCGTCCATCACGGCAAAGCTTTCCGCAATCTCGGTGCTCGGCGTACCGGGATACGCCGACAGTACGGCTACGCCTGCTTCCCACGCGCCGCGCGCAATCGCTTTGTTCGTCAACATCAATTCTTTCATGCGTATTTCTCTCTTTTTTTGTATTTTATGCCACCCATGTATGGGTTGAAATAAATAGCCGCTTTTAGCTCAACGGACAAAACCGTTGAAATTACAAACGCAAACGATTTCGCCTGCGTTATTTTTCACCGCCACTTCGCTGACCGTATTATGCCCTGCGTGCGCGGTTTCGGTGGCGGTAAAGGTCAGCTCTTCCCCGACCTTAACAGGGATCAAGTATTGCACTCTACCCCCTTGCGTGACCGTAGGTCCGTGCAAATAATTTGCATGGAGCGCAAACGCGTAATCGGCAACGGTATAGAGCATCCCACCCTGCGCGTAGCCGTTGGCGTTTTGATGAGCAGGCAAAACCGTCGCCTTCACCACCGTTTTCTCTTGGGAAAGCTCCACGATTTGCGCGCCGATCCCCTGCACGAAAAGATCATGCGAGAACCATTCTTTTACTTTTTCCGCGTCATTCAACATTCCTTGTTCCTTTTTTGAAAATGATTGCATTTATTTTACCACACTCTCCGTTAATTTGTCAATAGTCGTAGGCAAGTTTTTCACTCGTTTTAGCAAAAAACACACCCTTTATAGGGTGTGCCTTCGCTTAAAACACTATGCAAGCCGTTTTATCCGCGATAGTCTTCGGGGTTGAAGGGAGTTTCTTCCAACTCGCCGTCCAGCCCTTCCACGAGCACCATCATTTGCTTTTTCGCGCCGTCCAGCTTTTCGCCGCAATAGCGAATCAGCCCCACTGCCTTTTCAAACACCTTCAAGCTCTCGTCCAATGTCAGCTCTCCGCTTTCGAGCTGCTCGGTGTATTCTTCCAGTTTCTCGTACGCCTGTTCGTAAGTCATATCCATCTTATCCATTCTCCTTTTCCGTTTTCGTAATTTGCGCCGTCACCGCGCCCTGTTGCAGGCGAATATCCACGCTGTCGCCAACGCCAACTTCCGCAGAGTCTTTCACCGCCCTGCCATCCTTGCTGACCACCGCGTATCCGCGCGAAAGCACCGCAAGCGGACTTAAAGACTGCGCTTTTCCTGCCATCCCTTTGAGCTGTTCTCGACGCAACGCCAAAATCTTCTCGACGTTCTTTTCCCCATAAAAGAGCCGCAACTCCGCAATCGACTTTTGCTTTTCTTCGATAGAGCCTATGCCGCCGCTCACCGCTCGTTCGGCAAGCAAATCCAGACGCTGTCGCACCACCTTCAAATCGGGAACGGCAATCTCCGCCGCCGCGGACGGCGTGGGAGCGCGTTTATCGGCAACAAAATCGCAAATCGTGAAATCCGTTTCGTGCCCGACCGCCGAGATCACGGGGGTATTCATCGAAAAGATTTTTCTTGCCAGCTTCTCGCTGTTAAAGCCCCAAAGATCTTCAATCGAGCCGCCGCCCCTGCCGATGATAACGACGTCGATATCCCCGCGATTTTCAAAGTAATCGAGCGCCGCAATCAGCGATGAATCCGTACCTGCCCCCTGCACCATGGCAGGATATAGCAAAAGCTCCGTTATCGGGCAACGCCTGCCTGCGACGTTCATAATATCCCGAACCGCCGCGCCGTTTGCCGAAGTGATCACCCCGATTTTTTGCGGAAACGCAGGCAACGGCTTTTTATGCCGAGCGTCAAACAGCCCTTCTTCCGCAAGCTGATTTTTCAGCTTTTCATAGGCTTGGTACAAATCCCCGATGCCGTCGGGCTTCATTGCGCCGACGTAGAGCTGATACTGTCCGCCGGGCGAATAGACGGAAATCGACCCCATCGCCACCACCTTTTGCCCGTTCTCAGGGCGGAAGCTAAGACGCATATTCGCGCCCTTGAACATCACCGCCTTGATTTGGCTCTCTTCGTCTTTGAGTGTAAAATACATATGCCCGCTTCGATGGTGGATAAAGTTAGAAATCTCCCCCTTTACCGCCACCGTTTGAAGGGCGGGATCGTCTTCAAAGACCCCCTTGATGTACTCATTGAGTTGCAATACGGTCAAAACCGCCATATTTACCCCCTTTTTACCATTCAATCCATACCTGCCTACCACCAATTCTGATCGGTGTAAACGTACTCGCTCGGAATCGCGGCAACGTACGGGCTTGCAGGAATGTGCTTGCCTGTCTTATAATCCTTGGTGACGCGCGTGAGAATAAGCTTTTCCTTCGCGCGCGTAATCGCCACGTAAAACACCTTCTTTTCTTCGTCTTCCAGCGGCGTGCCCTTCGAGAGCGAAGACGGGAAAAACCGCTCGTTCACCCCTGCTAAAATCACGGTGGAAAACTCACAGCCCTTTGCCTGATGGACGGTGATCACAGGAATTTTTTGCAGCTTTTCCAAAAGCACGTCCATTTGACTGCCCGAAAGTGCCGCGTCCGCAAGATATTCGGCAAGAAACCGCTCGCCGCCCTGCCCTTCCGCGCCGCGCAAGCTATCCGCAACGTCCTGCATTGCTTCCCGATCCCCTACGGCAGGATAGAACCTTTCCAAAGCCATTCGCTGAATGATACGCGGTACAAGCTCGCCCACGCGGTCCTGCGCTAAAAGCTCGGAAAGCTCCCGATAAAAGGCAAAGAACTTCTCGAACTTCGGCGCATACTTTTCCACCGCCGAAAGCCGCTCCGATGCGGTGGGCAAAACGTTTTCTTGCAGCATTCTCCAAAGCACCTTTCCCGTCGCGGTGATGTCCCCGAGCGCGTTGTGCGCCGCTTCGTTCACCACCCCATACCGCGCGCAAAGTGTGGATAACTTATAGTCGGTAAGCCCCTGCAAAAAGAGCTTTGCCATCGGCAAGGTGTCGTATTCCCCAAGGATTGCCGCTTGCGGCAAGCCCTGCTCCTTAAAAAGCCGACGAAGAAAGGGGGCGTCAAACCGCAGGCTATTATGCCCGACGAGTACACACCCGTCCGCAAACGCCGCAAACTTTTCGAGTGCTGTCCTTCCATCCACGCCGCCGTGCGCGCGAATATAGTCTAAGTCAAAGCCGTGCGTTTCATACGCGCCCTGCGAAATGGGCACGGTCGGCTCGACCAGCATATCCAAGGTATCCGCTATCTCCCCCTGTTCATCCAAACGAATGGCAGAGAGCTGAACAAGCTCGTCCTTCGACAAATCTAAGCCCGTCGTTTCCGTATCGTAGACGACGATTTTTCCCTGTTTTGCCGCTTCAATCAATACCTGGTATGGGTCTTGCCCCAAAATAACCCCTTCGTTTAAGAAGGAACAAACGGACAGCCCAAGCGTAGAATGATCGCGAAGCGCCTGCAAGCTCTTTGCGCCCACGCCGCGAACGTACTTGCCTACAATCCGCTCCATGCTCACCGTATCGGTAGGATTGACAAGCAGCTTCAAGATAGACAAAATATCCTTGACGCACGCGCGCTTGAAAAAGGCGTGGTCCTTTTCAACGGTAAAAAAGCGCACCTTGTCTTCTTCCCGTTTTTGAAAGCTATTCAGCCGTTCAAAAGCGGCGGTAAGGTTGGCGATATAGCCGTTCGAGCGCGCCATAATGCAAAGCTCGCTAGGGCTTTGCGGACGATGCGTGCGGACGTATTCATAGATTTGCGCCGCTTCTTCGCGCAGGTTGTCAAAGCCGCAACAGACAATCTTATCCCCGTCCCTTTCACTATGCGTATCCAAGGTGGCGGGCGCATACTTCCCGATCAAAGCAGGATAGGTGTTTTTCAAATACCCAAACGTAGCGTTTGCCAGCGTTTTCGTGGCGCGGTAATTTTCCTTGAACGCGTACACGGTGGGGGTAAACTCCGATTGAAAGTCGGATAATACCTGATCGGGACAAGAGCCGCGCCAAGCGTAGATGGTCTGAAAAAAGTCACCGCACAGCATCACGTTGTTGCCCGTGAAAATCCCCTTCAAAAGAGCATATTCCGTCAAGGAAGTATCCTGCATTTCATCCACGGTGATAAAGGGATAGCGCGCGGCGTATTTTTTCCGTGTTTTGTCGTCTTGCAGGTATCGGCTCGCGCGCAAAATCAAATCATCAAAGTCCAGCTGATTGCTTCTTGCAAGCACGCTTTCGTACTCGGCAACAAGCTCCCCTGCGTGCAAATCGAGCGCGCGCTCCATTCGCTCATCCACCAGCATCTCTCCCCCATCCTTGCCGCCAACGGCAAACTGAAAATAAGAGAGCGCGCGGAGCGTTTCTTCCGCCTTTTGCTTTTTGCAATGCTTCCACGCCGCTTGATAATCGGCGGCGGCGCTTTCAGAATAAATCTCCATTTCTTGACGGGTGTGCTTGATGAGCGTGACAATCCCCATCAACGGGCTTTTCTTTTTCAAAAGCAGGGGCGGCGTAGGCTCATCGAGAAACCCGACAAGCGCAGGAAGCTGTTTTCCGCACGCGGCGCACACTTCTTCCCCTTCGCTATATTTCCCCTTGCAATAGGGACATTCCCCTTGCGGTTTTTCCCATTTATGGGGGGCAGGTACGCGTTCAAACACTCCTTTTCGGCTCAAAAAGCCGCCGTCCACCGCCCAACCAAGCTCTCCGCGATAGGCAACGAGCGGCGCGGTTTTTAAGTCTTCTACACCTTCTTTTAAGTTGTATTTTTGAATCGTGTCCGCGATTTTCCACTCGGGCGCACGCGCGGCGAAAATGCTTTCGAGAAGGGTTTCTTCGTCCACTTCGTCGATCACCTGCGGATCGGAATACCGCTCCGAGCGCAAGCGTTCTTCTTCCTTCAAGAGCCGATAGCAAAAGCCGTGAATGGTCTGCACACAAACCTTCTCCCCCTGCTCGCCCACGATACGACGAATATCGTCCCGCATCTCGTTTGCCGCCTTGATGGTGAAGGTCAGGCAAAGAATTTGCTCGGGACGTGCCGCGCCGCTTGCAAGAATGTGCGCCGTCCGATGCGCCACCGTAAAGGTTTTGCCCGTGCCTGCGCTGGCAAACAGCAGGATATTTTCGGCAAGGTTTTCCACCACCTGCCGTTGTTCGTCGTTGGGTACAAAGCTCATACGCCCATTATAGCTTTTTTCCGTCCGTTTGTCAATGGTAGATGGAAAAAATCCGTTGACTTTTCCGCGCTAAGGGTGTAAAATAAACGTATGCAGCTCATTCCTTTTGAAGAAAACGACTACCTGTCTTTATACGAGTTTATGCGCCCCCTTTGGCTGGAAACGTACGGCGGCTTTTTGCCCAAGGAACAAATCTTGTTTCTTTTGGAGAAGTATTTCACACCCGAGCACCTTTGCGAGTTCCGCAAAAAGGGCTACGAATACTACAAGGTGGACGACGTCGGTGTTTTGGTGATTGTCGATCGGGGAGCAGATACCTATTTGGACAAGCTTTATCTCATCCCTACCGCGCGCGGAAAAGGGTATCCGAAGTTTGTCTTTGACGAGCTATTAAAGCGTGGCAAGGACGTTGTTCTCAACGTCAACCAAAGCAACGCCCGCGCGCTTGCGTGCTATCAAAAGAACGGCTTTACCGTCGATGAAAGAATCGACATTGATTTGGGCGGCGGCATGGTCAACCAAGACTACGTTATGCGCAAAAAACACGGCTAACCCCCTTCCCTACACTCGGCGGAAGCAAGCCCACACCCTACATTACCGACATAGAAAAAACTCTTGCGAATACTCGCAAGAGTTTTCTTTTTTACAGCGCAGTCACCGAGCAAGGCTTTGCCTTTCCTACAAGCGCGGAAAAGAGCGCGGATACGTCCACGCCGTCGTCCGTCAGGATGATAAGGCGGTCTTCGCTCACCTTCATCGTTGCCCCTTCGGCGGTTTTCAGCCACTCCTTCGCCGCAATAAGTGAAGCGTCTTTATCCACCATTTTCAGTGAATAAACGCATACCTGGGGCGGCTGTTTCGTCAATGGCAGGATATCGGAATAGAGCGCGGTCTTTTTTTCCGTCACTTTCCCGTCCACGTGATAATGCCCAAAATACCAGTGCCCGTAATCGACGTTGTCTTCAAACCAGTTCAGGATTTGGTTGTCGAAATACACCTTCGCCTTTGCCGTGCTGAGCACGTTGCGAAGCACGGGATAGTATAGCGCACGCTCGTCGATTGAGTGGGTGATCACGTAGTCCACCTTGTTGCCGTAGCGGGCAAGGTTTTTAATCCCTTCTTCCTGCTGTTCGTAGGTAGGCAATTCTTGACTCCACCACGAAAGCCCTTCCACACGCCGCGCGCGGTCGACGGACGTGCCGCCGCCGAAGGTGAAGATGGTCTTGCCCTGAATTTCATACACCTGCCCACGCATCAAATGGTAGATATTCTCACGCACCTTTTGCGCCTTGCCGCCCTTCCACTCGATCACGGGAAAGAGCCGCTCTAACAGGTCGAAATTCTCGTGATTGCCGTCCACGAACAAAACGGTGAAGGGCAAGCGCTCATAGAGCACCAAATCTTCGTCGAGCGTGAACGGATCGAACACGCCCCCAAAGTCCCCTGCGACGATCACGTAATCGTCCCTTGTCAGCCACGGGTGCGCGTTTGCAAACATTCGAAGCTTGTAAAAATCGGTGTAGCCGTGTGTGTCCCCTGTCACGTAAATCATATGTAATTTTCCCCCTTTTTGAATGATTTTTTCACTCTTTTATAAACGAATGTAGGCGGTATTATAACACACATTTTTCCGAAATGCAAGGTTTTTACAAGAAATTTACAACCCTTCTTGACAATTTTTTTTGGCTACTGTATAATGTGCGTATGGAAAAGACAGTATCAGCCATCGGCTATATCGAAAACGATTTCACGGAAAAGTTTGGCATTCCCCGTCAGAGCGGCAAAGCGGACGGGGTAATAAGCCGTATTCATTTCTATCCGCCCTATCAAACGGAAGACGCATTCAAAGCCATCGACGGCTTTTCCCATCTTTGGCTGCTGTTTGATTTTTCGGCGGCAAAAACGACGGAGTTTCATGCCACTGTCCGTCCGCCAAGGCTGGGCGGAAACACGCGCGTAGGGGTGTTTGCAAGCCGTTCCCCCTTCCGCCCGAACGGCATCGGATTGAGCGTTGTCAAGCTCTTGAAGGTTGAGAAAACGGAGCAGGGGATCAGCCTGCTTGTCGGGGGCGCGGATTTGCTCAGCGGAACGCCGATTTTGGACGTCAAGCCATACCTGCCCCACGCGGATTGCATTATAGGCGCGGTTGGCGGCTATGCGGACGGCGTTGCAAATAAGCGGCTCAGCGTTGAATTTTTAGACGGCGCGAAAGAAAAAATCCCTGCCGAAAAGCTGGCAGGGCTGATAGATTGTTTGGCGGAAGACCCCCGCCCGTCCTACCAAGACGAGCCAGAGCGTATATACGGCATGGCATTTGGCGCGCAAAACGTCAAATTCCGCGTTGTCGGGGATACGCTCACCGTCGTCGCCGTCGAATAAAACGAATATGAAAGAATTATTAAAACGCAAGCGTTTACGCTTACAAGATTATGATTACAGCACCCCAGGCGCGTATTTTATCACCGTCTGCACTCATCAAAAGCAAAAGACGCTCAGTCGCATCGTAGGGGCGATTCACGAATCGCCCGAAACGGAGTTGACCGAATACGGAAAAATCGTTCAATATTATATTGAACAGCTATCTACGCGTTTTTCATTATCCGTAGACGGATACGTTATCATGCCCAACCATATTCACATTATTTTAATAATATCCGAAACGGAAGATGCGCGGGCGATTCGTGAATCGCCCCTACGGGAGCAAACGCGCTCTAAAATATCCAAAGCAATCGGTTATGTGAAAATGAATGCGTCAAAACAAATCCGCCAAAAATTTGGAGTAGCGCACGTATGGCAACGGGGCTACCACGACCATATCATTCGCAACGCAAGCGATTATGAAAACATTGCAAAATACGTTGCGGAAAATCCTTTGCGTTGGGAACTGGACTGTTTTTACTCCCCCGAAGAATAAAAGAAAGCAAGCCAAACGGCTTGCTTTTTATTTTTAATATTTTTCTCTTTCCACACACAAAATCTCGTTTGCATCCAAATCTAAAACGGTACATATTCTAGACAGTGTATCAAGCGCAGGCAACGTTTTTCCTTGCAAATAACAAGAAATTTGTTGCTGGCGCACCCCGATTGCTTCGGCGATTTGCTTTTGCGTCATACCGCTTTGCCGAATAGCTTCCGCAAGGCGCTTGGATATATCCACCGTTGTCACCATATTTCGCATTCCACCCCTTTTTAACTATTTTACATGGAATACGTGTAATTATGCTTGACATACATGCAACACATGTATTAAAATACTTTCAAGGAGCAAAAAAATGGAATATTGTGCAATATTGAAAAAATTAAGAGAAGAACGCGTTTCCCGAAAGATTTCGCTTTATGTTTTAGCCAACCACATTGGATTGACCGCGCAACAATTATCTGCGATTGAACGGGGATTAACGCCCTTAAAAATGTCTTGTTTCTTATCCATTTGCGAATACTTCTCCATCTCCCCCAGTCGTTTTTTGGAAGAAACCCCAAGCGAAAGCGCTATCTCTTTAGCAAAAAAGCTCGAACAGTTGCAAGCACGCGATTACTTACTAATTGCAAATTTAATCACGTTGATGAGCTTACCTACAAATGCACTTTAACTCTTTATCAATAAAGAAAGCAAGCCAAGCGGCTTGCTTTTTTGTTTGTAGAATATTCTTAATTTTTGACAGGCTCGCAGGTGACGTGCATCCCGAGCGCCTTAAACGTCTTCATATCGACGTCGGACAAAATAACGGTGGAATGGACTTCGCTCCCTTTGAGCTTATCCAGCCCTTCAAGCGCTCGTTTTGCCGTTTCGCTCTGCGCCGCGCAGATGGCAAGCGCCATCAACACTTCGTTGGTGTGCAAACGGGGATTTGCCGCGCCCATGTGGTTGACTTTCAGCTTTTGCATCGGCTCGATCACCGTCGGCTCGATGAGCTTAATTTTATCGTCGATGCCCGCCACCACTTTCAGCGCGTTCAAAAGAGCCGCGGCAGACGCGCCCAAAAGCCTACTCGTTTTGCCTGTGACGGCAACGCCGTCGGAAATCTCGATTGCCACGGCAGGCGCGCCCGTCTTTTCCGCTTTTTTGAGCGCCAAAGACACCGTTTTTCTATCGTCTACGGACAAGCCGAGCTTGCTCATCAAGAGCTCGATTTTCCCCACGACTTCCTTGGAAACGCGGGCTTTTCTCGCGTCCCCCTGTGCGCTATAATAGCGGCGAATGATCTCGTCGCGGCTCGCCTTGCGGCAAACTTCGTCGTCCACGATGCAAAAGCCTGCCATATTTACCCCCATGTCCGTCGGGGACTGATAGGGCGATTTCCCCAAAATGCGTTCCAGCATCGCGTTCACGACGGGGAAAATTTCCACGTCGCGGTTATAGTTGACCGCCAAGCTTCCGTACGCTTCCAAGTGGTACGGGTCGATCATATTCACGTCGTTGAGATCGGCGGTTGCCGCTTCGTAAGCAACGTTGACGGGATGGGAAAGGGGCAAATTCCAAATCGGGAAGGTTTCAAACTTCGCATACCCAGCCTTGACGCCACGCTTGTTTTCGTGGTAGAGCTGGGACATACAGGTTGCCATTTTTCCGCTTCCAGGGCCAGGCGCGGTGACCACCACCAAACGTCTGGACGTTGCCACAAACTCGTTCTTGCCATACCCTTCTTCAGACACGATTTTTTGCACGTCGGAAGGATAGCCTTCGATTGCGTAATGCTTGTACACCTTCACGCCCAAGCCTTCCAAGCGTTTGATGAAAGCGTCCACGCGCGAAGTGGATTGATACATCGTCATCACGACGCTGCCCACGTACAAGCCCTTCTTTTTGAACACTTCCAGCAGGCGCAAAACGTCGGCGTCGTAGGTGATACCAAGGTCGCTACGGTACTTATTTTTCTCAATGTCGTTTGCGGAAATTACAATCAAGACTTCGGCAATGTCTTTAAGCTTTAACAGCATTTTGATTTTACTGTCAGGCTCGAAGCCAGGCAAGACGCGGGACGCGTGGTAATCGTCGAAGAGCTTGCCGCCGAACTCCAAATACAGCTTATCGCCAAACGCGGCGATACGTTCTTCGATCTTTTCCGATTGCAGAGAAAGATATTTTCTGTTGTCAAAGCCCTTCAAAATCATAGCCGCGCTCCTATTTTATCTTTTGCAGTAAATGAATACCGTATTCCTTTATAGTATACTATAAAGGCGAAAAATTGTCAACGGTCTGCGCGAAAAAAAACCGTCCGATTTTCCCCCGAGCGCTTAGCCTTTTCAACCCGATGGAAGTCTTGACAAATTGCCGCAAGCATGCTATAATGAAATCGTTATGAAAACCGTTTCTCAACGAAAACTCAACCCATGGCAATACTTAGCCGTTGGATTTTTACTGACGATCCTGATCGGCGCAGGGCTTCTTTGCCTGCCGTTTGCGACGCGTAGCGGAGAGCGCACCACCTTTGTCGGCGCGCTGTTCACGTCCACGTCCGCCACTTGCGTGACAGGTCTGATACAATACGACACCAACCTGCATTGGAGCACGTTCGGTCAGGTTGTCATTCTATGTTTGATCCAGTTGGGCGGCTTGGGCTTTATGACTTTTGTATCTATCGCATTGAGCGCTGTGGGAAAACGCATGGGCATGTACGAAACGAAGGTGCTTATGCTCTCCGCAGGCGAAGAACGGCGCAGCGAGCTCAAACGGCTTTTTCGCCGTATTCTGTTTGGTACGCTGCTCTTTGAAGGAGTGGGCGCGCTCCTGCTTTCCATAAGCTTCGTACCCGACTTTGGCTGGGGTCGCGGGCTGTACTACGCTGTCTTTCACGCCGTGTCCGCTTTTTGCAACGCAGGCTTTGATTTGATGGGCGGCACGTTCGGACAAGGGAGCTTTGTTTCTCTCACCCACTACGCCACCGATCCTATCGTATCCGTAGTCGTTCCGCTACTAATTTTGACGGGCGGCTTAGGCTTTTGCGTTTGGGACGATCTGTTGGAAAAGAAATTCCGCTACAAAAAGCTGGCGCTACATACGAAAGTAGTGCTTTGGATGAGCGCGATCATCGTCGTCATCCCCACCCTTTTGTTTCTTTTGTTCGAGTGGAATTCCCCTGCCTTGGCGCAGTACGGCTTCTTCGAGCGTCTACTCGTCGCCTTTTTCAGCGCTGTGACCCCGAGAACGGCAGGTTTCAACACCGTCGATCTCAACGCCCTTTCCCCTATGGGTTATTTGCTCACCGTCGTTTTGATGTTCGTGGGCGGTAGCTCAGGCTCAACGGCAGGCGGGATCAAAATTACGACGGTTGCAATCATCGTAATGGGTATGCTCTCCGTCTTCCGCGGCAAGGAAGACATCCACGTTTGCAAACGCCGCGTGGAAAACGGACTTTTGAAGCAAGCGCTCACCGTTTTCGTCGCATTTTTGTTTATTGCATTCACGGCGATTTTTGCCCTACTGTGCATGGAGAACGGCAACCCGAAAATGCAGGAGCTTGCCGCACAAAACCTGCTTTTGAAGCAGATTGTTTTCGAAGTCTTTTCCGCGCTCGGCACGGTCGGTTTGACGCTCGGCTGCACGCCACTGCTAACAACAGGCTCGAAGCTAATACTCATCGTACTTATGTACGTTGGCAGAGTGGGCATTCTCACCATAGGGCTTTCGGTGGCGAAGGCAAAGAGCTCGGCGCAAATTAAACGCCCCGTAGAAAATATTTTGATCGGCTGATACGCCGCTAAAACAGCAAAACTCCGCTAAGCGGAAAATAAGGAGATTTATGAAAAATATACTTTTGATCGGCATGGGGAAATTCGGGCATACGCTCGGACAAAAATTGATGGGCTTGGGTTGCGAAGTCTTGGCTGTGGATAAAGAGGAAGCTTCCATCAACGCGGTCGCGTCCAAGTATACGGACGCATTGATTACCAACTGTATGCTTGAAGACAATCTTCGCGCGCTGGACGTTCCGTCCTTCGACGCCTGCGTGGTGGCAATCGGCGATGATTTTCAGGCGTCCTTGCAAATCACTTCGCTCTTAAAGGAGCTGGGCGCAAAATACGTCGTTTCCAAAGCCGCAACGGAAATCCAAAGAAAATTCCTTTTGAAGAACGGCGCGGATCACGTCGTCTACCCCGACTTAGACGTTGCGGAGCGGCTGGCGATCACGCTCAATTCTTCGCGGATTTTCGAGTACTTCGCTCTCAACGACGAGTACTCCGTGATAGAAAGCGTTGTTCCCGAAAAATGGATCGGCAAGACCTTAGCGGAAGCCAACCCCCGCGCGCTTGGCTTGAACGTTTTGACGATTGAAAAAACGAATCGTACAGTATCCCCTGCGGAAGCGAATTACGTGTTTACCGCAGGCGACCATATGCTGGTGTTTGGGCTGACGGAAAAGCTACTCGCCTTTACCCAAGAAAAATAATACGTTAAAAAATCCCCCAAATGGGGGATTTTTTTCTTTGATTTTTAGGTTCTATCCCTTCGCCGTTCTTGTTATTTCTGCGCCCCTATTGTCATCCTGAGCACAGCTCCCCTGTTTGTCATCCTGAGCGTAGCCGAAGGATCTCGGACGGCAAGCGTAAAGTGAATTGCTTGCCATATGCAATCGTGAATTGCGTTTTACAAACGCGTGAATTGACGGCTTTGCCGTCGTGAATTGCAAGGCGTTGCCTTGCGTTATCGAATTATTATAAATTTTTCCGCAACGTTTGCCATAGGCAAACAATTCACGGAGCGTCAGCGAGAATTCACGAAACCGCAGTTTCAATTCACGAAAACCGACGGTTTTCAATTCACTTTCTCTATTTCAGCACTTGAAAGCACTTCACGCGCTCGGCGGTAAAGGAAAGGCTAATCTCGTACTCCCCGCGCGTTTGCACCACGTCCAAGGCAAGGGGGGAAGAAAGCTCGAAGTATTCCCGCAGCTTCCCTTCCAGCTCTCGCAAAATCAGCGTTTTACATTCTTCGCTGACGGCGGTTTTGTCCGCTTGCAAAACCCCGTAGGCGCGTTCAAATTTCCTGTTCACGTTATAAACTCCTTTTCATTTTTCTACGCAGACTTCCAAAAAATCCCAAGTACCGTTTTGTGGGGTCGAACACCTTCCGTTTTCCGCCGCGCAAAATGTCGGCGGCGTAGCGCACGGAAATATGCGGCGTAGGGTGTTCTTCGCAAGGCAGGGTGTATTGATGGGGCACGACGCCGAGCACAGGAAGCTTCAAAAGCCGCGCAAGCTCCATCGGGGAAAACTCTTCGCCCGTGACAATCAAATCCCCGTGGCAAAGGTTGATAAGCAGGGAAAGGGTTTCTATCCCCTGCCCCTTCAAGCGCTGAATGGCTTTGTCCGCGTCGCGCACGGACGAGAGATGGGGGGTGACAACCACCACCCCTTCGTCGGCAACGCAGGCGGCAAGCGCAAAGCCGCCGTCAATGCCCGCAGGGCAGTCGATGAGAATATAATCGAACTCCTTATCAAGCTCAGAGATAACGGCACGAAAGCGTTCACGCTCCATCGAGCCGTCCCCTTTTCCGCCGCTCAAAACAAACAGGTTTGGATATTTTGGGTGACGGGCAAGCGCCTGCTTAACGCGGCATTTTCCTGCCGCAACGTCGCAAAGCCCGTAGGCGGTTTCCCCTTCCACGCCCACGCAGATGTCTAAATTGTTCAGCCCGAAGTCCGCGTCCACGAGCGCAACCCGTTCCCCTTTTTTGGCAAGGCAAACGCCCAACAGGGCGGTCATGGTGGTTTTACCCACCCCCCCTTTGCCGCTTGTGATGATGATTTTTCTAGCCATAGCATTCTCCTTTCGGAGAATAGTATAGCCAAGACGCAAGGTCAAAAACCGACCTTTTTTGTCGAAAAAGGAAAAACAAAAGAAAAACAGGGCGTGTCCCCACGCCCCGCCTTTTTACTCATACCAACTTTCGTCGTGCACACTTTTTATAGAAAACAAATACCCGTCATCTTCATCATCTGCACCGTATGTATTTTTATAATAATTCTTCGGCAAAAACTCATCAGGGATAACTTCATCAGAACCAATCTCTATATACACATATATCATCCTACATTCCTGCTCTATAACGCTGATATATTGATATTCCACCGATTGATATTCAAATACAAAAGTTGGGTAGTTAAATAAATAAGCATCGTCAAACTTTGGCGGAACGTCATCCACTACGGTATCGTCGTATTTATAATTCGACCAATACTCCCTTTCTTTCGCAAACGTTTCTTCGTCGTAGGTCACGTCTAAATAAATTTGCGTTCCGCCCCACGCAATAGTATCGAATAGATAAACATACTCATTTACCTGTTTTGCTTCGCTTAAATCTTCGGGAAAAATCAAAATCTCGCTTTCATGCAACATATCATTTTTGCGAAATTGTCCATATTTTTCAATATCTCTGCTCACACGAGCCAAAGAACACCCACTGAAACTATACACCATAAACGCCAGTATCCACACAAATAAAAAACGAAAAATATTTTGACACCTTTGTTTTTTCATAACGCACCTATAATCATTAAAGCTACCGTTCCCCATTTGGGCAAATATCGCTACGCCGCAGGCGTAATCTCGCTTGTCCGTCAGGACAACTATTCCCCCACCTTCGGCGAGAGCAAGCCCCACGCCCTGCCACATCTTAACGACGGTTATATATATCTTCGTCCATATAGATATATTTTCTAAAAACATGCTTTCCAAAAACAGTTTCCGTATAAAGCAGCGTTTCAGCATAAAACCTACTTTGAATCGTCAACCCACGAAAAAACGGAACGACCGTTTTCCCTTTTTTTATAATAGCCGCCGTTTTCTTCTTTTTGCCGTCAACAAAAACAATGTTAAAGCTACGGATTTTCTCAATCTTCAACGGTTCAAACAAACATTTTAGCGGCAACTTCTTTTTATTCATAACAGGATAATGAAAATTACGGACAAAATAACTGCACAAATACATTTTAGGAAACAAATAACCCCTTAAATCAAAGGCAATTTCATCCCCCAGCATCCAAATACCTTTACCTTTATGCACAAGGATAATCTGATAATTCCCATCCGACAACTCTTCTTTTTTAGAAAAAACTTCTCGAAAACGACAACTCAACGGCGTACGAAAATAGCAATTCGTATACCTTGAAAATGTCCAAAAAGCCATTAAGAAAGAAACACAAAATAAAATGAATGTAAAAATCGGTATCGACAAATGTATTTGTTGTTTATATATCAATACCGCTTGAATAATTAGCGATATACCATTGCATAACGCAAGCAACATAAATATAATAAAAAGTTTTCTTTTCTTTTCCATCTTACATAATATCCCTAATGAGCGAAACCAAGATACCTGCACCGCTTTTGGTTATCTTTTCTACCATTCTTATGGCTGGAGTATTAGAAATAGTATCGATAATATTTTCTATACCATCTCTTCCTATCTTCAAATTCCCAAAACCTGCATTTTTTAATTTTGCGTTAATATCAATAATCTTATGATTCCCCCACGCGTCGTATACGTATTGTATCACAACCATGAACGGTTGTCAAGAACAAAAAACAGGGCGTGTCCCCACGCCCCGCCTTTTTACTCATACCAACTTTCGTCGTGCACACTTTTTATAGAAAACAAATACCCGTCATCTTCATCATCTGCACCGTATGTATTTTTATAATAATTCTTCGGCAAAAACTCATCAGGGATAACTTCATCAGAACCAATCTCTATATACACATATATCATCCTACATTCCTGCTCTATAACGCTGATATATTGATATTCCACCGATTGATATTCAAATACAAAAGTTGGGTAGTTAAATAAATAAGCATCGTCAAACTTTGGCGGAACGTCATCCACTACGGTATCGTCGTATTTATAATTCGACCAATACTCCGTTTCTTTCGCAAATGTTTCTTCGTCGTAGGTCACGTCCAAATAGATTTGTGCACCTGCAAAAAAGCCATAATACCCATCTAAATATTTATAACCGTTTACAACACTTGCATTTTCCAAGGTTTCAGGAAAGATTAACAACTGGTCGTCTTCATACAAGTTTTTAGTTTGAAAAAACACACCGTAATCTTCCACCTTTGTATAGACGCGCACTCCGCAACTGCAAAACGAGAACGACAGCGCCACCATCAGCAACACCGCTATGAAATATCGTAATTTTTTAATAAATTGATATATCACAATCCACCTATAACCATCCAAACTATGGAGCCAAACTGGACCGCTTGCGGTGGATGAGGTGTACACCGCCAAGCCTGCCCGAAGAAAACAAAAAGCAACCGTTTCGGGTTGCTTTTCTTTTTCTTTTCGCCGTGATTAACGGTTGCGCTTGCAAAGCTCCGCGCCGATATCGGAAAGCTTTACGCCCTTCGCCGCAAGCAATACCATCATGTGATACAGGAAATCGCCCGCTTCGTCGATCGTTTCTTCCTTGTCGGGGTTCTTCGCCGCAATCACAAGCTCCACCGCTTCTTCGCCCACTTTCTTCGCAATCTTGTCCACACCGCGAATGAGCAAATAGTTCGTGTACGAGCCTTCTTCGGGGTCTTTGATGCAGCTTTCAATCATACGTTGCAATCTGCCGAGCATTTCCGCGCCGATATGGTTATACGCGCCGACGATTTGCTTTTCATAGGTCGAGAAGGACTTGCTTTCAGGGCAAGCAACCCCTTTTTGCGCCACCTTCAAAAGCAGCGAATTGCTCCCTGCCGTCAAAAACGCCGCCATCACCTTTTGCGAGTTCACGCTGCCGCCGAACTTCACCACTTTGCCGTCCTTTACGTAATGGGCAAAGCCCGTTTCAAAGGTCTTTTCCGCCGCTTCCTTATTCATCGAGCCAAGAAGCAGCACTTCGCCGCTTTCATATTCCTGCGCGATTACGGGGATCAACCCGTTTTCGTCAAATACGAATTCATTTACGTTTACGTTCATTTCTACTTTTTTTACTGCCATAGGTTAGTCCCCCTGTTTCGTATTAAGGCTACTTATCAAGCCCCTGTCGATATTATTATACAATACTTTTTTCCTTTCGTCAATAGCCAAGAAAAATTTTTTACAAAAAAATCATATTTTTTTAATTGAGCACAACGTCCTTCAACGCATCATACTTGCGTATTGCCGCGTCGCGCACTTCGTCCAAATCGAACTGCCCTTCAAACGCTTCGTCGGTCAGCCGCTTGGCAAGGAAAATCACTTCCGTCGAATACCGCAAGTTCTTGATGTCCGTCAGCATCTTGCCCGATTGCCGCGTGCCGAAGAAATCGCCGCTTCCGCGCATTTCCAAGTCCTTTTCCGCAATCTTGAACCCGTCGGTCGTTCCCTTTAAGGTCAAAAGCCGTTCCTTCGCGCTCTCCGTTTCCGCGCCCATGAGCAGGAAACAATAGCTCTTTTCGCTACCCCGCCCGACGCGCCCACGAAGCTGATGAAGCTGGGAAAGCCCGAAACGCTCGGCGTTGTAGATAATCATAATGGTGGCGTTCGGCACGTCCACGCCGACTTCGATAACCGTCGTCGAAACCAAACAATCCGTTTCGCGGTTTTTGAACGCCGCCATCACTTCCGCCTTTTCCTTTTCCTTCATCTTGCCGTGCAAAAGCCCGAAACGGACGGTGGGCAGTCTGCCCGAGAGCTCGTCGTAGAGCTCTTTTACGCTCATCAGCTCCCCTTCTTCGTCGTCTTCGATCTTCGAACAAACGAAATACGCTTGCTTGCCCGAGCGCACTTCTCTCTCTACGTAGTCGAGCATATCTTCATAGCGGCTTTCAGGAATAATCGACGTGGAAATTTCCTGCCGCGCCTTGGGCTTGTCGGTGATGGTGGTAATGTCCAAATCCCCGTAGACGATCAAGGAAAGGGTTCTCGGGATCGGGGTTGCGGACATAACGAGCACGTCGGCGCCTTCCCCTTTTTCGCTGAGCGCGTTTCTCTGCGCCACCCCAAAGCGGTGCTGTTCGTCGCAAACGACGAAGGCAAGGCTGGGGATTTCCACGTCCCCCTGCAAAATGGCGTGCGTGCCGCACAAAATATCCACTTCGCCAGCTTTCAGCGCTTCCTTCATCAGCCGCTTTTCCTTGGCGCTCATCGCGCCTGCAAGATAGCCGATGCGATAATCGGGGAAATACTTTTGCAAAATGCGGTAGTTTTGCTCGGCGAGCACTTCGGTCGGGGAAAGGTACGCCGCGGTATATCCGCTCTTCACCGCCATGAAGATACCGCACAGCGCCACCGCCGTCTTACCACTGCCAACGTCCCCTTGGATAAGCCGATTCATCTTCGTGGGGCTATGCAGGTTTTCGTAAATTTCATTCACCGCCCGTTTTTGCCCGTCGGTAAACTCAAAGCCAAACCGTTCGGAAAACGCCTTCACTTCCCGCGCGGTGACTGAATATTTTTTCAGCCGCGCGTCTTCCTTGCCCCCCTTGATCATTTTGAACGCGGAGATGAGCAGGAAATATTCTTCAATCGCAATCCGCTCCGCCGCCTTGTCGATGTTGTAGCTACTCGACGGGGAATGGATTTCGTAGTACGCCCGCGCCAGCGACGGCAAGCCGTACTTTTTTTGCAAGGGGTACGGGATCAAGCTGTCGATGTTCACCTTTTGCAAGGCTTCCTGCACCGCCTTTCGCACCACCTTTTGCGTCAGCTTGCCCTTCAAGGAATAGACGGGTATGATGCCCTTTAAGTGCTCGTTTTTATCGAGCGGCTCGAAGGTCGGGTTGATAAGCGTCCGTTGCCCGAACTCGTTGCGCACGCGCCCGTAAAACAGGTATTCACCTGTTTTAAGCTTATTTGCAACGTACGGCTGATTGAACCAAACAATGGTAAAAGGATACCCGTCCTGTTCGCAAAACGCGCGCACGATTTTCAAGCGAGCCTTGGGGTTGGGACTCCCCTGCACGCGGTTGACCTGCGCCGCAATCAGCACGACGTCGTTGTGGTAAGCGTCTTTCAAAAGCGAACGGCTCGTCAAATCCAAATAGGCGCGCGGAAAGTAGCGCGCGAGATCTTCCGCGCTCTTTACCCCAAGAGCCATAAACTCTTTTTCCCGTTTTTCGCCTATATTTTTAAGCGCCGAAAGCTGCATAGCTTGCCCCTTTTTTTACCGTTTTTTTGCCGTTTTTTGCGTAAAATTTGCCTGTTTTTTGAGTGTTTTTTGCCCTGTTTTTTGGAAAAAGCAAGGCAGGAACGCGTAAACCGCCACCCTGCCTTTGTGAATAAATATCTATTTTTATGAATAATTTTGCATTACTCCATCGAGATCAAATAGTAGTACACGGGCTGTCCACCGCTATGGAAATCGACGTCGCAATCGGGATAGAGATCGGCAATCTTCGCGCAGAGCGCTTCCGCGTCTTCTTCCTTGACGTCTTCGCCGTAGTACAGGGTGATCACTTGGTGAGAATCTTCCTTCATCTTCGCAATCAGCTTCACCACCGCGTCGTCAATTTCTTTGGCCTTTGCTAAAATCTTCTTATCGTCCAAGCCGATGATATCCCCTTCCTTAATCGCTCTGCCGTCGATGGTTGCGTTTCTCACCGCGTGGGTGATTTGACCAGCCTTAACGTTGTCCAAAGCGTGGATCATGTTGGTGATATTTTCTTCCGCCGTTGCGTCGGGATCAAATTCAAGCGCCGCCGCAAAGCCCTGCGGTACGTTCTTGGTGGGAATTACATGCAAGATGCGGTTTTCCACCAGCGCCTTTGCCTGTTCCGCCGCCAAGGTGATGTTTTTGTTGTTGGGGAAGACGAAAACGTGCTCCGCATTGATTTTTTGCGCCGCGTTTGCGATATCCGCCGCAGAAGGGTTCATCGTCTGACCGCCTTCCAAAACGCGATCTACGCCCAAATCCTTGAACATATCCGCAAGGCCCGTACCTGCGCAGATGGCAAGCATGCCCATTTCCTTCTTTTCCGCTTCCAGCTTCGCTTTCAGCGCGCGGTTTTGTTCGAGCATATTCTCGATTTTCGGTCTATCAAGTTCACCAAGCTCCAACGCGTAGGTGAGCGCCTTGCCTGGCTGGTTGGTGTGCACGTGCACTTTGATCAGCTCCAAGTCCCCGATACAGATAACGCTGTCGCCAAGGCGCATCAAGCGTTCCTTTAAGCGGTCGATGTCGGAGAGCGTGGTGCTCTTTTTTAAGTTGATAACGAAAAATTCCGTACAGTACGCGAACTGAATTTCGCCAAGGTCCATATTCAGGATATCGGAGTTATCGCCGAAGTCGTCTTGGGGCGATAACTCCGATATCCTGAATA
>SVIJ01000001.1 GCA_015069565.1 Clostridiales bacterium | reverse complement strand
TTCCAAACGAATGTTGTCGTTGGTGAAGACGCAAATTTCCGACGCGATTTTCAGCGCCTTTTTCGCGATCGTGGGCGCGTCGTAATCCGTTTCTTGATAGAGCGCGCGCGCCGCCGCCAAGGCGTAGTTGCCGCCGCTACCGATCGCGCACACCCCTTCGTCGGGTTCAATCACTTCCCCTGTGCCCGATAAAATGAGCAGGGTGTTTTCGTCCGCCGTGATCATCATCGCGTCCAGCTTTCTGCCCAGCTTATCACTGCGCCAAAGCTCCGCAAGCTCCACCGCCGAGCGCATCAGGTTGCCTGCAAACTTGTTGAGCATCTCTTCAAAGCGTTCGGTGAGCGCAAACGCGTCCGTCACCGAGCCTGCAAAGCCCAAAATTACCTTGCCGCCGTAGATACGGCGCACCTTGATTGCCGTGTTCTTGAAAATAACCGATTGCCCCATCGTCACTTGACCGTCACCAGCAATCGCCGTCACGCCGTTCTTCTTGACGGCGCAAATTGTCGTTCCACGAAATTCCATAAGTAATTACTCCTTCTCGTTTTCTTTTGCCCTTTCCGCCTGCACGATGGACAACGCGCGCTCGGACAAAGCGCGGTAGCGCTCCTTCTTATCCCGTATGCGCTCGGGCATCGGGGCAAGGATCCCATAGTTCGCGTTCATCGGCTGAAAATCCTTTTGCGGCGTGGAAATATGCGTTTCCAAAGCGCCGCACATGGTGCGTTCATCAAAGACACGGGTGGGTCGTTTGCAAATTTCGTCCGCAATATGAAGCGCCGCCAACAGTCCGCTTGCCGCGCTTTCGACGTACCCTTCCACGCCCGTGATTTGACCTGCAAAAAAGAGCCTTCGATTATTCTTAAACGAAAAATCGCGATTCAAAACATTTGGAGAGCAAATATAGGTATTTCTGTGCATTACGCCGTAGCGAAGATACTCGGCGTTTTTAAGCGCAGGGATAAGCGAAAATACCCGCTTTTGCTCGGGAAATTTTAAGTTCGTTTGGCAGCCGACAAGGTTGTACGTTTCGCCGCTTGCCGTTTCCTTTCTAAGCTGCAAAACCGCGTACGGCCGCACCCCGTCTTCGTCGTAGAGCCCCACGGGCTTGAGCGTGCCGTAGCGCAAGGTATCCCTGCCGCGCGACGCCATCACTTCAATAGGCATACACCCTTCGAAAATTTCCCGCTTTTCAAACGCGTGCAGGTGCGCGCGCTCCGCCGCCAACAGCTCGTCCACAAAGACGTAGTATTCTTCCTTTGACATCGGGCAGTTGATATAATCCCCCGTTCCCTTGCCGTATCTATCCCCTGTGAACGCGCAGGACATATCCACGCTGTCCGCCGCAACGATGGGCGCGGACGCGTCGAAAAAGTGCAAGCTGCCGCCTGTAAGCCGTTGAATATCTTCGCTCAAATCGTCCGACGTGAGCGGCCCTGTCGCGATGATCACGTACCTGTCCCCGTCCTTTTCGGGCAAAGGCACGGTTTTTACTTCTTCGTTGACGATTTCGATATTCTCCATCGAACGCAATTTTTCGGTGATATACGCGGAGAATTTTTCCCGATCGACCGCCAAAGCCGCGCCCGCAGGTACGCGCGCATACTCTGCCGCTTCCATCGTGATCGAGCCCAAAATACGCATCTCTGCTTTCAAAAGCCCACAGGCGTTCGCATACGCGTCGTCGCTCTTCAACGAGTTCGAGCACACGAGCTCGGCAAACCCTTCACTGCTGTGCGCAGGGGTATATTTTTTCGGCTTCATCTCGACAAGGCGCACGGGGATTCCGCGCGACGCCAAATAGTACGCCGCTTCCGAGCCCGCTAGCCCTGCGCCGATAACCGTGACCTTCATTTGTTCCATACCATCAGTCTTCCTGTCCGTAATAATCGTCGTAGATGGGCGGCTCTTCCGCAGGGGGCGGAAAGTCGATATTCTCGCTCACCTGAAAGCTCTTGCGCTTCGGGCGGTTGCCCTTGCAATCCTTGTTCGAGCATTTGACGCTCTTGCCCACGTTGACCATCGCGCCGCCGCATTCGGGACACTTATCCCCAGTCGGAATATCCCAGCTCATAAACTTGCAGTCGGGATAGCCGATACAGCTATAATAGGTCTTGCCGCGCTTGGATTTTCTCTCGCTCATCGCCGCGCCACATTCGGGGCATTTGCCCACGAGCTTGGGCGCTTCATCCGTTGCCATGGGCAAAGTGGTCTTGCAGTCGGGATAGCTCGGACAAGCCAAAAACTTGCCGAATTTTCCGCTTTTTACCACCATATTTTCCCCACATTTCGGGCATTTTACCGCCGAAATTTCCTGCTCCGTTTCACTGACGATATTCTGGCATTCGGGGTAATTCGAGCATGCCAGGTATTTGCCGAACTTGCTCGTGCGGCGAATCATCTCGTGTCCGCACTTATCGCAAATTTCGCCCGTGCGCTCATCGCCGTAGGAAGACGCCGCGCGCAGGTTCTTTTCAAACTCGGGATAGAATCCGCCGATAACGTCGCGCCAGTCGATATCCCCTTCTTCGATGTCGTCTAATCGGGTTTCCATGCCTGCCGTAAAGCCGACGTCCATAATGTCCGAGAAGCACTTGACGAGCATATCCACCACTTCGTAGGAAATGGGGTTTGGCACCATGTATTTTCCGTCTTTTTTGACGTATTTTTGGTTGAGCTTCGCAATGATGGTCGCATAGGTAGACGGTCTGCCGATCCCCTTTTCTTCCATCATTTTAACGAGCGTTGCGTCCGTATAGCGCAGGGGGGGCTTGGTGAACTTTTGCTCGCTCTTCATATCCTTTTGCAACGCCGTATCCCCTTCGGAAAGGTCGGGAAGAAGCTTGGAATTATCCATCCCTTCGTCGTCGCTTTTTTGCGAGAAATCCTGATATACGGCGGTGAAGCCAGGGAATTTGAGCACCCTGCCACTTGCCTTAAAGCCGTAGCCGCTATTGTCAATTTCCATCTGCGCGCTGTTGTACACCGCTTCCGCCATCTGCGAAGCCAAGAAACGCTCGTAGATGAGCTTATAGAGCTTGTGGTGACGGGCGTCAAGCAATCCCTTCGCCTTGTCGGGGGTCATCGAAAGGTCGATGGGACGAATCGCTTCGTGCGCGTCCTGCGCCCCCTTTTTGGTCGTATAATAGTTGGGCTTTGCAGGCGCGTAAGCGTCGCCGTAGACCGCGCGAATGTGCGCAAGCGCCTTGTTTTGCGCGTCCTGCGAAACACGGACGGAGTCCGTTCTCATATAGGTGATGAACGCAACGTGGTCGCCACGCGACGTCTGAATACCTTCGTATAAGTGTTGCGCCAAGGACATCGTATCGGGCGAAGAAAACCCGAGCTTGGAAGACGCGTCCTGTTGCAAGGTACTCGTCGTGAACGGTGCGGGTGCGTGCGATTTCACCACCGACTTTTTCACCTTTTTCACAACGTAGCTGCCTGCCAAAAGCGCCGCAATCACGCTATCCGCTTCCGCCTTGGATGCAGGCTTGTATTTTTTCGTTCCCTTCTTTTCGAGCATCGCCTTGAAGGGGGAATGCTTGCCTTCCTCGTCAACAAGCTCCACCGTCAAGTTCCAGTATTCTTCGGGCTTGAAGGCGGTGATTTCCCGTTCCCGTTCCACAATCAAGCGCAGGGCAACCGATTGCACTCTGCCCGCCGAAAGACTGCGTCTGCCGTCCGCGTTCTCGTCGATGATCTTGTGGTTTAACAGGGTGGAAAGCTTATACCCCACCAGTCGATCGAGTACACGGCGCGCCTGTTGCGCGTCTACGAGCCCGTAATCAATTTTTCTCGGCTTTGCGAGCGCCGCTTGAATCGCCGTGGGCGAAACTTCGTTGAACTCGATACGGTGTTCGCCGTTCGGGTCGAGCCCCAAAACCGTCTGCAAATGCCAAGAGATGGCTTCCCCTTCTCTATCAGGGTCGGTTGCAAGGTAGACTTTGCCCGCTTTTTTCATCGCGTTCGTCAGGCGGCTGATGATGTCTTCCTTCCCTTCGGAAGTGACGTATTTCGGTTCATAGTTGTTGCGCACGTCCACCCCCAAGGAGTGCACGGGCAAATCGCGGATATGTCCCGCGGAAGCTTGTACGTAGTACTTACCTTGTAAGTACTTTTCAATGGTTTTCGCCTTGGAAGGCGACTCAACGATAATAAGATCCATTCGTTTTCCTTTTGCGGCTCGATCCAAGCGCCGAGCCTATAAATTGACTATAATAATAAATTTTCAACCGCTTTCGTCCGTTTTAGACGGCTGCGTAGCGGTTTCCGCCTAATTTGACCGCCGCGCCCTTCACTTCGAGCGACGACAGGATTGCCGTAAGTTTGAATATGGGTATCCCCGAGTCCTTCGCAATTTCCGATAAGTGCGCTTCCCCCAGCCCCTGCAAGAGCTTGAAAACCGCGCTTTCCGTATCTGAAAGAGTCGGCTTCGGCTTTTGTTCTACGGTGATCCCGTACTGCGAGAAAATATCTTCCGCCCTTTCCGTCAAGAACGCGCCGTCCTTGATCAAGGCGTTGCACCCTTCCCCTGCCGCCACCGACGGGGAATAGGGAATGGCAAACAGCTTTTTCCCCTGCGCTTTGAGATACTTGGCGGTGATGAGCGAGCCGCTCTTTTTTGCCGCGCCCAGCACCAGTCCGCCTTCGCAAGCCGCCGCAAGCAACTTGTTTCTATATTCGTAGGAATACGTTCTCACAGGCGTATCGTAGGGGCAAGCCGCTAGCAATAAGCCCTTCTTTTCCGTTTCGGAAAGCAAGGGATTTTCCTTTGGAACGCTTCCAAAACCGCCTGCCAGCAAGCAAATTGCCTTGCCGCCTGCAAGCGCGCCGCTAAGCGCCGCTTCGTCGCCGCCGTCCGCCGAGCCCGTCACCACCGCAAAATGCGCCGTCAGCGCTTCCGCGATTTTTTTGCCTGTCTTCCGACCGATTTCCGTCGTTCTTCGAGATCCAACCACCGCGAACCTTTTTTCTTGCAGCAGCCCCAAATCCCCCTTTGCGTACAGGCACAGGGGCGCGTCCGCAAGAGTAAGCCAACCCTCTGGGTAGCCTTCGCCGCCGTAAAAAACAGGGGTGATTTTCTCTTTTTCCAGCCCTGCTTGTAGCTCGGAAAAATACTCGCCGTCAGAAAGCGATGTTTGCATCCGCTCCGCAAGCTCTGGCTCTACGTCCTTTGCGTAAAGCGAAAAGCTTTTGACGAGCGCCAACGCGCTCCCTGCCGCCGCTATCAGCGCCTGCTTTTTTACAGGCTCTAACGGGAAGCTATCCAGCCACAACAGGCATTTTTCTTCCTTTGTCCACATCGTTTAGATGCCGACTGCCAAAAGATACGCCGCCAAAATCAACTGCCAAACAAGCCCGAAAACGTTGATTACAACGAAATACCAGTGCTTGGTCTTGTGGCGCAGGTAGTACATACCCACAAGTCCACCGATCGCGCCGCCAAAAAAGCTCAGCGCCAGCAGCGCCCCTTCGGGGATTCGCCAAAGATCGTTCTTTGCGCGCATCTTGTCCGACGCGTATTGCCAAAAGGTGACCAAGCTGATCACGACGAGTACGAGTAAATAGATTAAAAAGGTTGTCATGTTATTCTTCTCCAGCACCGTACGTACGGTAAGAAATGGCTTCGTATAAGTGCTCTGCGGTGATGTTTTCCGAAAGCTCTAAATCGGCAATCGTCCGCGCCACCTTCAAGATTCTCGATCGGGCGCGCGCAGAAAGCTGTAAGCTTTCAAACGCTTCCTTCAAGACCTGCTCACATTCGGGCGAAAGAGCGCAATAAGCGCGAAGCTCCTTCTCCCCCATCTCCGAGTTCGTCTTCACAGCCGAGCCTTCAAAGCGCATACGTTGAATTCGTCTTGCGCCGTCCGCTCTTGCCTTGACCGCCGCGCTGCTCTCCCCGACTTCTTCGGAAACGAGATCGTCGTACTCCACGCCGTCCACTTCCACCTGAATATCTATTCTATCCAAAAGCGGGCCAGATATACGCGCTCTGTACGAACGAATGTCACGCGGCGTGCAGGTGCAACGCTTCTTTTGACTGCCGTAGTTGCCGCAGGGGCAGGGATTCATGCTCGCGCAGAGCATAAAGGACGCAGGATAGGTGATCGTGCCGCCTGCGCGCGAGATGGTGATTACGCCGTCTTCGAGCGGTTGGCGAAGCGCTTCCAGCGTCGAACGCTTGTATTCGGGCAGCTCGTCCAAAAAGAGCACGCCGCCGTGCGCCAAGCTGATTTCCCCAGGATGCACCGATTTATTCCCACCGCCGCACAAGGATACGGTGGTTGCGGTGTGATGGGGGGTACGAAAAGGACGCACGCTGACAATCCCTTCTTCCCCAAGCACCCCTGCCACCGAGTGTATTTTCGTAATTTCGAGCGCTTCGTCGAACTGCATATCGGGCAGCACCGACGGAATCGACCGCGCCAGCATCGTTTTGCCGCTTCCAGGCGGCCCTACGAACAGGATATTGTGTCCGCCTGCAACCGCCACTTCCAAAGCGCGCTTTGCCATCGGCTGACCCTTTACAAAGGACAGATCGTGCGCGCCTTTTTGCGCCGCGCCAGCCGAAAAGTCGGCAGCAGGTACGCATTCAAGCGGTTTTTCGCCCGTCAAATGCTCCACGACCGCGCGAAGGCTCTTCGCCGCATAAACACGCACGCCGTGTACATAGGACGCTTCCTTGGCATTCCCTTCGGGAACGACAAAGGTAGTATACCCCTTTTCCTTCGCGGAAATGATGAGCGGCAAAACGCCCGTGATCGGACGAAGCTCGCCGCTTAAAGCAAGCTCCCCGACGAACACCGTATTCCCTAAGTCGGCTTTCACCGCGCCTTCCGCAACCAGCAGGCTGATTGCCACGGGAAGATCGAGCGCCGTACCTTCCTTACGCACGTACGCAGGCGCGAGATTGACGGTGATTTTTTGCAAAGGAAAGGTGAGTGCGCTGTTTTTGATCGCGCTTCTCACTCGCTCCTTCGATTCCTTCACCGCCGCATCGGGCAAGCCGACGATCTCGTAAGTGGGCATTCCGCGCGAAACGTCCGTTTCGACGGTCACCGCCACCCCTTCCAAGCCGTTCAGGGCATAACTTTGTACGTTTGCTATCATAGTCTATTCCCTTAGTTTATCTTTTGCTTAATAGTTGTCCGTCCAAATTTCGCCGTCGCCGCCACCGCTATTGCCGCCAAGCAAGGGCTTTGCCGCGCCAACCGTCGCAAGCGAGCCGATTACGAAGAACACAAGCGCCGCCGCAAGCGTAGCGTAGAGAATTACACTGATCACCGTTTGCTTTTCTTTGCATTTACAGGTTTCCAGAGCCAGCGCCGCCAAGGGAACGAACGAGAAGAGCGCCGCCGTAAACAGCGTGGACGCAAGCACCGTAGGCGCACCCTTTGCGCCAGCCGCAATCATGCTCGTTGCCATCGCCACCAAGAATACGAAGTACGCACGGCGAACACGCAAATCCACCTTGTCCTTCGTCTTCACCACAAACCCGTACGCCACCTTCACCGTCACAAACGCAAGCGCCGCAAGGGACAAGAAAGACAAGCCCATATTCATGCTCGCAGACCAAACCACCGTTTGCGAGCCTACCTTCGCCGAATAGAGAACGTCCGAACGGAAGGGCAAGAGCCAAGCAAAGACGCTCCCCTTCGCTTCCGCCGTCGTCAAGAAGTCCGCCTTTGCGCTGTCCAAAACGTTTGCAAACAACAGCGCCAAGAAGCTCTTGGAATGTTCGCCTGCATTATCATACGCAAGTACGAACGGTTTATAGAACGCCACGCCCACGATGAGCAGGAGCACAAAGGTGACCGCCACAAAGGAAAGCAAGCCAAACGCGATGGATACGCGCTTTTTGTAGGCATATTCTTTCTTGATTTCAGCAAGCTTTGCTTTCTTTTCTTCGCTGATTTCTTCCGCTTTTTCGTCTACGCCGAGCTTCGCCTTCGCCACTTTTTCCGCAAGGAAAACACGTCTAACGCCAAAGCCTACAAGCACGAACACGCCCAAGGCAGGCACTACCGCCAGCGTTTCCATCACGATGGCAAGTGCGCAAAGCGAACCTGCCGCAAAGACGTTCAAGCCGCTACGAATAGGCGCGTTTGCCGAAATCCCCTTCGCGAAGAAGCGGTATGCAAAGTACGCCGCCGCAATCAGCGCGGACGCCACCATAATATGCGGCGTGCCAAGACGGCCCACCGAAGTCAAAATTCCGCCAAGCACGAAGAAAAGGCTTGCAAAGAATGCGTATTTTTCACTCTTAAACAGCTCCTTGCAAAGAAGGAACAGAAATACGATGCTTGCCACTGCCGCGAGCATGGAAGGCAGGCGAAGAGCGAACGGGGAAACCCCGAAAAGCCCAACGGATGCCGACGAGAACGCCGTTGCCAGCACGCCGAAATTACCGTCAAGGTTGTACGTCAAGCCTTCGTACGCCTTCGCGCCGAGCGTATTGATTGCCGTCAGCGTGACCCCCTCTTCCTGCGTAAACACCTTTCGCATGGATTTGTCCGCAAGAAAATCCTTCGTCAGGCGTTCCTGCGCGTCCAGCGTCTTCAAGCAATCCTCCATCGCATAGGGCGAAGTCAAGGAAGCGGGCATCATTTCGATACGGTTGCCGTTCTTGTCGAACGCCACGATTTCGTAAAGCTCTAAGCTCTTATCCGTCTTGAAGAACAAGCGGCTCGCGGTCTTGTTTGCACCAGATACCACCTGTTGCCAGTTGTAGTTGAGCCCGTTTCTGCCTGCCGTCGATGCGATATTGCTCATCTGATAGGGCGTAGCAATATCCGTGCCGCTCGTGCTCGTCGTCGAAGAAGCATATTCTACTTCGATCTTCGCGGTTGCGCCGATCTTATCATAGATCGCGCCCACGTTCACGTAGACGGATTCCACCGTCTTCGAGCCGCCGACAAACTGATAAGCTACCGTCTTGCCTGCAAAGCAGGTCATCGAATCGCCCGCGCTTACGGTAGTCCCGATCGTAGCAAAGCCCAAGACGATCACCGCCGCAAGCATTGCCAAAAACGCCCAAACATAACTGCCTATTTTTCTCATAGAAGATCTCCCTTGCGCCCTTTTCTCTTTCGCGTACGCGCGCGACCATACATAAAGGAACGCTCTTTCCTATTGTACAAAAAAAATCAAAAAAAGTAAACTGAATTGCCCTATATTTTTGAATAAAAATATTTCCTAAAAGTTTAACGCCGTATTGCGCTGTATACAAGAATAGCCCCTGCCTATTTTTAGAAACAAGCAAGACAAGGCAAACCGAGCACCCTGACGGGAGCATAGCCAGACAAGAATAATACAAACCAGCCGCAAAGCACGCTCTTTCCGCATCTTTCGGCAAATTTGGGCTTGTAGTATTCGTATACGACTGCGCCCACCTTCGCCAAAATCTATCGAAAATTTCACGCTTTGCGGTGCGTAGCAATTTTTAATGAGCCGATTTTGGATAAGACAAGGCGAAACCGTAGGGCAACCTTGACGGTTAACCGAGGATTTCAACGCCGTATTTAGACGAAATCTGCCATTAAAAATCAGGTTCGTATTATTCTTGTCTGGCTAGAAGCCGTACGTGACCGAAGGGCGCGCAGGTTTAACGAAGTATTGCGCCGTTTATAAGAATAGGCAACCAAGAAAAAGAGCACCCCTGACTTTGGGTGCTCTTTTGTGATTCAGCCTATAAAACTTAAATCTTTTCCTTAACCTTTGCCGCCTTACCGGTCAAGCCGCGCAAGTAGTACAGCTTCGCTCTGCGAACCTTACCCTTTCTAACGACCGTGATGGACGCGATCTTGGGCGAATGCAGAGGATAGGTTTTTTCAACGCCTACGCCGTAGGAAATGTGGCGAACCGTGAAGGTTTCGGAAATGCCGCCGTTTCTCTTTGCGATAACGACGCCTTCGAAGTTTTGTACACGTTCCTTGCCACCTTCAATGATTCTGTAGCCCACTTTAACAGTATCACCTACGTTAAACTGGGGAACTTCGGCTTTCAGGTTTTCAGCGTTAATTGCTTCAATTAATCCTTTCATCAGACTCATACCTCCGTTATTTACGAAACGTTCATAACCCGCTGTGTAATTCCTCATTACACCCAAAAAGGCAGCGGAACGCTCGAAGTCGTCTAACATTATAGACTATTTTTTCACCTTTGGCAAGCATTTTTACGTCGGAAATGAAAAAAATCTTTTTTAAGTTGACAGGACTTGAATCCCGACAACTTATCGTTGACAAATTTTTTTTGTCGGCGTATAATAATAGCAACAACCAAGGACTGGTATTTCTATGACTGATTTTTTATTGCGGCTCTTTGTGAAAAACCGCAACGATTTGAAAAATGAACGGGTACGCGCCGCGCACGCCACCCTTGCCGCCGTCACGGGAATCGTGATGAACGTCCTGCTCTTTGTCGGCAAGCTGACGATGGGGCTACTCACCGCGTCCATCGCCGTCGTTGCAGACGCGCTCAATAACCTGTCAGACGCAGGCTCGTCCGTCGTCACAATGATCGGCTTTCGCTTGGCGGCAAAGCCTGTCGACAAGGAACACCCCTTGGGGCACGGCAGGTTTGAGTACATAACAGGCTTTATCGTCGACGCCGTGATTATCTTCGTCGGCGCAGAGCTTTTCATCACGTCGGTAGAGCGCATCTTTTCCCCCACCGCCCCCAGCGTGGGAACGGCAACCTTCATCATTTTGGGCGCGTCCATTCTCGTCAAGCTTTGGCTGTTCTTCTTCAACCGCAAGCTCGGCAAGAGAATTGATTCCGCCGCCTTGAAGGCAACCGCGCTTGATAGCATTTCGGATTGTGTTTCCACCGCGCTCGTGTTCTTCTCGGCGCTTGCGTCCAAGCTCGGTTGGCTGAGCGGATTTCCGCTCGACGGCGTTGCAGGGATCTTGATTGCTTGCTTGATTTTGCTCGCTGGGTTTAAGTCGGCAAAGGAAATTATCGACCTGCTGCTCGGCTCGCCGCCCAGCCCTGAATTTATCCAAGAAATCTACGATTTTACGGCGCAATACGAACAGATTGTCGGCATACACGACGTAATGGTACACGACTACGGCCCTGGCAGAAAGATCGTTTCCTTCCACGCGGAAGTGCCGTCCGATTGCAACATCAACTACGCACACGAGATCATCGACGGTGTAGAACGGGATATGTACGAAAGGTTTCGTTGCATCGTCACCATCCACTTAGACCCGATTGCCGTCGGCGACGAGCAGGTGAACAAAATGCGCGCTTTTGCGGACGAATGCGCCAAGGCGATCGACCCCGCCTTTACCATTCACGATTTCCGCATGACGCAGGGGGAAACGGTGACCAACCTGATTTTCGATTTGGTTGTCCCTGCCGACAGTAGTTATTCGGTTGCCGACGCCGTCAAAGCGGTGGAACAAGAGATCAAGCGCCGCAACGAACACTGCTTTGCAGTGATTCGCGGCGAACACCCGTATGTGTAAAAAAGGACCGTCCGATGGGGACGGTCTTTTTTGACAGTGATATAAATCCCTGCTGGGATTTGTGATATGTCTACTGCGTAAACGTGATATATTTGCTCCGCAAATGTGATATGCAAGGCACAGCCTTGCGTTAAAAAACGCAAGTTCAACGAACTATTGCGCCTCAAATCCGTCGTTTTCTAAACGGTGCAGTTGCAAGCAAGACAAGGCAAACCGAGCACCCTGATGGGAGCTTACAAAACGTACGTGACCGAAGGGCGCGCAGGTTTAACGCCGTATTGCACCGTATATCCACCGTTTCTAAACGGCGCAGTTGCAAGCAAGAGCAGGCGAACGCGGCTTCCCCGACGGGAGCGTACAAGGCGTACGTGACCTAGGGGAAACGCAAGTTCAACGAACTATTGCGCCGCAAATTCGCCGTTTATCTAATAAAGTTGGTCCAGATTTTCTTCTCCTTCTCAGGTGCAATCCCTGCCGCCTTGCCCGCTTCGATACATTGCAAGAGCCAAGCCATGTTCTTGCCGAGCAGCCGCATCGTCTGCAAGCCTTCCGCATCCTGCAAAGCCTGTTCGGGGGTGTTGCCGTGGATTTCGTTCCAATAGTTGGACGATACGACGGGCATTTGGTTGATGGTGAAGTACTTATTCAAAACGTCAAAGGTCGCGCTTGCGCCTGCTCTACGGCAGCTCACCACGCAAGCCGCAGGCTTGTACGCCATCTTTCTGCCGCTACTGTAAAAAAGTCTATCCATAAAGGAAACGATTGCGCCGCCTGCCGATGCGTAATGCACGGGCGAGCCAAAAATAAAGCCGTCCGCTTCCGCCGCCTTTTCGGCAAATTCGTTCACCTTATCGTCCACCACGCACTTCCAAAGCTTGGAACAAGCCGCGCAGCCGCGACAGCCTTCCAAGGGCTCTTTGCCCAGCCAAACAATCTCCGTTTCGATCCCCTTTTCATTGAGCGCCTTTGCCGCTTCGGAAAGGGCAACGTAGGTACAACCGTGTTCGTGGGGGCTTCCGTTCAACATCAATACTTTCATTTTATCTATTCTCCTAATCGTGATTTTTTATCAAGGTCAAGCATTGCCGAAACGCCGTCGGCAAGGATATTTTTTCTTCGAGCTCGGCAAGCGTATACCGCTCGAAGGGGGCGTTTTCCACCGCTACGTGATACGCCAGCATCTCCCAGCGAATGTGGGTGAAAATATGGGTGTATTTTCGTTCCGCACAAAGGGTAAACTCGGACATGCCCCATTCCTTTAATGCGTTTTCAGGGGTCAAGCCCACTTCCGCAATCACGGAAGGGAACTCGTAAACGCCCTTCAAAACTCCCTTCTCACGCTTGCGCACGCAAATCCCTTGCGGCGTTTCAATCAAGAACACAAACAGCCGCTCTTCCCGCTTTGGCGGTTTTTCTTTTTTCACGGGATATTCCGTCTGCGTGCCGTCCTTCTCCGCTCTGCAAACTCCCTTCAAAGGGCAGGCGTAGCAAGCAGGCGAAGTCGGCTTACAAACCAGCGCGCCAAGCTCCATTAGGCTTTGGGTAAAATCGCTGCTGTCTTCCCCTTCGCTTGGATAGACCGCCAAAAGCCGATTTTCCAAATATTCTCTATACTTCGGCTCGTCGATCGGCGTCGGGTTTTTCATCAATCGAGAGAGCACACGGAAAACGTTTCCGTCGACGGCAGGCGCACGCTTACCAAAGGCAATCGACGCAATCGCGCCTGCGGTATAATCCCCCACGCCAGCAAGCCTTTTCAGCTCCTTCGGCTCGGACGGAAAGACGCCGCCGTATTCTTCCACGATTTGCCTTGCCGCCTTTTGCAGGTTTCTCGCCCGAGAATAGTACCCCAAGCCTTCCCACAGCTTCATCAAGCGGTCTTCTTCACAAGCTGCCAAAGCATAGACGTCAGGCAAAGCCGCCACAAACCGTTCAAAGTACCCCTTCACCGCTTCCACGCGCGTTTGTTGGAGCATGATTTCGGAAAGCCAAGTCGTGTACGGCGCGCCGCTCCTTCGCCAAGGCAGGTCGCGTTTATGCGCCCGATACCACAAAAGCAAGGGGGCAGGTACGCATTCAAGCGCAAAATCGTCCGTTTTGATTAGCATTGTGCGTTCCTTTCGTCAATGCACTCTTTCAAGCTTGGCAGGGACGGATACTTCGCGCGTTGGGGGGAAGACATTGAGCCGTCGATGCCTACGTAGGTGACGTCCATTTCCCCATCCAAGGAAGGGGTCACAAGACAGTTGCCGATGCCGATAAAGGTGGAAGGATAGCCTGCGTAGATGGTGTTTGCCAAATCCACGCCCGTGATCATTTCAATCCCCGACGTCCCCACCGCTTCAAAGAAGGGGCGGTAGCAATCGAGCGTAGAACGCTTGTTTTCAGGCTCTAAAAGTTCAAGCCCGTCCAAAACCAAGAAGGTTTTTGCTTCCGTTTTCTTCCCTTGGCGCATCGCGGCAAGCTTCTTTACCGTTTCCAAAACGGGCGGAATATCCCGTTCGGAAAGGACGAAAGGCACGGTCACGTCCGCGCTTTTGAGCGACATCAACTGACCGTAATACAGGTTGGGGGAAACGATTAAAAACACCGCTTCGGAGCGGGAATACAGTCCCGAAAGAGTGAGCACCAGCCGAGCGATAAATTCCGCGCGCATCGAACCACTAACACAGGTATGATGATAGCGTTCGGGGTCGTTGATTTGGTGGGAAAGCACGTATTCGCCGCTAGAATATTCCCCAAGCGGCAGCTGCGAACGCAATTCGTTCGTGCGCTTAGGGTCAATTCTATTTTCGCCTTTGATTCGTTTGATAAACTCTTCCGTCTTCATAGCCGTTCTCCTTATATCCAAATTATTGTAGCACACTTCCCCCGCTTTGTCAATAGTAGAAAGAAAAAAAGGCTTGCTAAGAGCAAGCCTTTGCTATTCTTTTTTACTGAACGGCAGTGAACATAAAGTCCTTATCAAAGGTGATTTCCACGCTCATTTCCTTGCCGTTTCTTTCAATGATCCAAGACACGGTATCCCCTTTTTGCACTTTGAGCAGTAAATCGTTGACGTAAAATCTACGCGTCAAGGGATAGGTGACGCCGCCATAGATCATCGACTTCATGATATCCCCCGTCTGCAACTTGTTATACGCCGCGCTGAACTTCGTGATGTCGGCAATCTCGATCTTCTCCGTGAGCAACAGCGTACCGTCCGTCTTCATAGAAACGGTGGTATCCGCGATGATCACCGTCACCCCAAGCGTCGCGCGCTTGATACTGCCGCCGTTGTTTTTGACGTTCTCCATCACCCCCAGCACCTGCGTCGCAGGCAGCGCATACCCGACGTTTTCCACGCCGTCCGCAATACTCTTGGCATTGACGATGGCAATCAGCTCCCCACGGCTATTGAAGAGCGGGCCGCCCGAGTTGCCGCCGTTGACCGCCGCATCCGTACGCATAACGCGATAGGAAACGGTACGGTTTGCGCCGTCCAAGGATTTCATGCCGATGTATTCGGAATCCACCGACAGCACCCCTTCGGAAACGGCAATCCCCATTCCTTGCGGATTGCCGACCACGTACACCTTTTCCCCCACCGTCGCGCTGTTTGAATCCCCAAACGTCGCTTCTTCAGCAAGGCTTTCCTTCAAGATATTGCTGCCTTGAATTTCCAGCACCGCAATATCGTAATCCATCGAGCCGCCGACAAAGCGAGCCTTGATCCCGTCGCCGTTTTCATCCTTGCCCGTCTTGGTATTAAAGGCATTCACCGCACCGTAAAGGTACAGCCAAATGTCTTCGGAAATGCCGTCCTTCGTCGTTGCGCCGCTATCGTAAACAACGTGGTAGTTGGTAATCACGGTGGCATTGCCGTGTTCGCGATCAAGGTCGACGATCACGCCGCTACCTGCCGTACAATACACTTCCTTGCTCACCACCTGCCCCAAAAGTCCCGTTTCCGTTGTTTCAAAGCCCGTATAGATACTCACCGTCGAGAGTACGTTCTTCGCCAAAATCTCGACGTTGTTGTTTTCAGGTACGCTCAAAGCCAAATAGCTTTCCAAAAATTCAGAGAACGAGCCGCTAAACTCGCCGCTTGCCACCGCTTCTTCGTAGACGTCGTGCACGGTGAGCTTGGGTGCGTCCTGTCCGTCCGCTCCCTGCAAGCTTTGCAGCCATTCCTGCTCCGTTCCCGTAAATCCGTTTTTAACCGCGATGTCGTACGCCGAATCCGCACAGCCCGCAAGCCCGAACGCCGAAAACGCCAGCACGCTAGCCAAAAGGGTTGTCAAAATTTTCTTTTTCATAGACCGATTATCGCCCTATCCTTATTTAGAATATACTTTATTATACACGCAATATGTGATAGCTTTGTGATTATAATCCTTCTAATTCGTCCAAAGTGAGCTCAAAGGACGGGATAAAATGCTCGAAGAAGTATTCCACTTCGGGAATCCCCCGAGAATGTAAATCGTCTTCAATGCTCTTTTTCGCCTTTTCAAACTCGCCGTTGCCGCTGCGGAGCTCTTCCAAGCACTTGATATACGCGCTCAGACGGTCTGCCGCCTTCACGAGCTTGTATTCTTCGCTCTCTTCGTCCGCCAAAATGTACGGCGTAAGCGCGCCCTTCATCTCCGTAGGCAGCATCTCAGACATCTTTTCCGCCGCCGAACGCTCCAAATCCTTATACGCGCTTTGGATACTGCGGTTGTAGTACTTGATCGGCGTGGGCAAATCCCCCGTCAGCACTTCGCTGATTTCGTGATACATCGCGTACAGCACCGCCTTTTCCACGTTGACCGAGCCGCCGAATACTTCATTGCGAATCACGCCCAGCGCATGGGTGAGCATTGCAACGCTCTGTGAATGCTCCATGATATTTTCATCCCGTTCCGAGCGCATCAGCTGCCAACGGCGAATGTACTTCATTCGATCCATATACGCATAAAAATCATAACGCATAATTTTTTCTTCCTTTTTTATTGTATAGTATTGACAAATTGAAAATTCCGTATTATAATAAACACACTAAATTAAATATTCCGTCGTGGGTGCCCCTAAAAAGGCTGAGATTATACCATTTGAATCGGCAAGGTAATACTTGAGCGAAAGACTGATAGCATCTTTCTATATTTTTACGTATAGAGCAGCGCCCACGCAAATAAAAGCGTGGCGTTTTTTTCTTGGAAAAATGCTTGCGACGGAGAAGGAGTGTTTTATGTTTCTTTTTTCCACATTACTTTCCGTCAGCGAAGAAACCACCGAGCTTGTAAAATGGATCTCCGTCGGCGGCGTTATCGTCCTGCTTGCGCTCATCGCGCTCATCGGCAGGTTCGGCAAAACCCGTTCCAGCGCCAAGGAAGTGGCGTTTGCAGGCATTTGCGTTGCGATGTCGTTCACGCTCGCCGTTTTGAAAGCGCCTATTTTTGTGCAAACGGGCGGTTCGGTCACGCTTGCATCCTTCGTGCCGATCATGATCTACGCCTACGTTTTCGGGCCGACGAAGGGCTTCGTCGTAGGGCTGGTGCACGGGCTTCTCAATTTCATCGAAGATCCGTATATTCTCACACCTGCTACCTTCGTTTTTGATTATTTGCTCGCATTTATGAGCGTCGGCGTGATGGGCTTTTTCGGAAAAATGCGCCGCAAGGAACGCGGGATTTTACCCATCGTTTTGGGCGCGGTTTGCGTGTTCTCCATTCGCTTTGTTTCCCATCTTTTATCGGGCATGATTTTCTTTGACACCTTCGGCGCAAGCTCGGGCTTCCCTGCTTGGGCAACCGCAAATTCGTTCGTTTACTCGTTCATCTATCAATGCACCTACATCCCTGCGGACGCGTTGATTGCGACGGGGGTAATGATCGCCCTTTGCAAATCGGGCGCGTTCGACCAGCTCATCAAAATCATGAACCCCAAAACCAAGGAAAACAACTAAACTTTTTTTGAATAGAAAACGCTCGTCCGCGCCGCGAACGGGCGTTTTTATTTTCTGTTTTACCATCGGAAAAGCTCTTTGGGGGCAAGCAGCTTCATCTCTTCATAACGCTTTGCCGCATCCGCATAATTTTGCCCAGACGCCAAGCTGTACCACTTCATCGCATTGACGTAGCTTTGCGGTACGCCTTGCCCTTTTTCGTAGCATTTCGCCAAGTTATATTGCGCCCTTGCATACCCCTGCAACGCCGCTTTTTCATACCATTTTACAGCTTCTCGGGCATTATAGGGAACGCCTTCGCCGTCAAGATAGCAAGCGCCCAAATTGTTTTGCGCTTCCGCGTGCCCCTGCTCCGCCGCCTTCAAGTACCACTTTGCCGCCTGCACCAAATCCTTTCGAGTGCCATGCCCCTCCGAGCACAAAAGCGCCGCGTTGAATTGCGCCGATGCAACACCCTGCACAGCCGATTTTTCAAACCAGACAAACGCCTGCTGAAAATCCAGCGGAACGCCCCTTCCTTCGGCATAGCAAACGCCTAAGTGGAATTGCGCCTGCGCGTGGCCCTGCTCTGCCGCCAAGTGATACCACTGCGCCGCCTTTTTGAAATTTTTAGCAACGCCTATTCCCTGACTATAACAAGTCCCCAAAGCGTACTGCGCCTTTACGTACCCCTGCTTTGCAGATTTTAGATAGAGCTTAATCGCTTCTTTCATATTTACGGCAACGCCTTTGCCGTGTTCGTAGCAAACAGCCAAATGGTATTGCGCCTTGGGATAACCTTGCTCGGCAGAAAGCGTCAGCCATTTCACCGCTTCCGCGTAATTTTTTTCTCCGACGACTCCGTTATAATAGATACTCGCCAAATTGCATTGCGCTCCCATATACCCCTGCTTTGCCGCCTTCATACACCACGCAAACGCAAGATCCACGTTCTTTTCCACGCCGTATCCGCAATTATAACAAACCGCCAAGCTACTTTGCGATCTCGCATGCCCTTTTTCTGCCGTATCCGCCCAAAGGCGTGCCGCCTTCGCTTCGTCCTTTGCGGCATACCAGCCTTTATAATAGCAGGTAGCAATCCCCCAGTCACCGTCCAAACAGCCCTTTTCCTTTGCGTCTTGAAAAAGATACCAACCGCGCTCGTAATCGCCAAGTTCCATATACACTCTGGCAATCCAGCACTGCGCGGCTAAACTACCCGTTTTCGCTACGCGACGAAAGAGCTTCATTGCTTTTTCGTATTCCTTTGCTATTACAAGAAGTTCCCCTTGTTTTAGCAACTTTTTTTCCTTTTTCTCGTTCATTTTATCCCTTAATATACTGCGATTTCGTCAAACTTTTTCTTGTTGACAACGAGCTTTCTGTTTGCCATATCCACGTCTACAACAACGCCACCAACGACGGGGAATAAAATCTTCTTCCCGTCTTTTTCGAGCGTGTATATATCCGAAGAGAGAATTTGCACGTCGCAAAGGGTGCCTAAAAACTCCCCTTCTTCCGTCTCACAGGAAAGCCCGATCATATCCACGATATAATACTGACCTTCTTCGAGTTCAGGCGCGTCTTCGCGATCCCCTTCCAGCTTTTTGCCACGGAAAAGCTCCGCCGCGTTCCGATCGGGAATTCCGCGCAAGCCAACGTACGCCGCGCCGCTTCCGTCCACTCTAAAAGAAAGGATTTTATACGCCACGCCGTCAATGTACACCGTCCCGAACGCCTTGACGTCTTCGGGACTATCCGTAAAGGTTTTAATTTTGAGTTCCCCACGAATTCCTTGGGGCTTTAACACTTCGCCGATTATCAGTCGTTCCATACCTGCCACCTGCTTTTTTGCATTTTCTACGCAAAAAGGCTTTCCAAAAAACGGAAAGCCCTTTACGCATTTGCTCCTAAATTACTCGGCTTCCGATTCATCGCCAAGATCCACAGCTTCGCCGCCTTTTTCGCGGATTTCCACTACGTATCTCTTGCTGTTTCTGGGGGTAGCCGCGCGGACGATGGTACGCATCGCCTTTGCAATCTTACCCTGCTTGCCGATCACCTTGCCCATATCGGAAGAAGGAAGGGTGATCACTACTTCGATCACGCGTTCCTTTTCAGTCACCGTGTATTCCACGTTTTCCTTGTCTTCCGCAAATTGATTGACGATATACTTAATCAAATCCAACATATACTAAACTCCTGCTTTTCGATTCCGCTTGTCGGCATCAAAAAACATTACTTGTCGGACTTTTTGCCTTTCGTCTTGGAAGGGCTAAGCTTAGCAGGCTTTTCCATAGCGCCTGCGCTGATAAGAAGGGATCTAACCGTTTCGGTAGGCTGTGCGCCCTTTGCGATCCAAGCCTTTGCGCTTTCAACGTCGATCGTCACCTGCGCAGGGGTCGTACTAGGGTTGTAGTGACCGATACATTCGATGTATTCGCCAGTAGCAGCCTTTCTGCTGTCTGCAACTACAACACGGTAGATAGGGTTCTTCTTGTCGCCCATTCTGAAAAGTCTCATTTTTACCATAATAAATACCTCCAAAGTATGTTAAAATATTTTTTTATTTATCAAAAAGGAAATCTCATTTTTCCTTTATTGCCCTTCAAATGCTTCATCAGCAGCTTCGTCTGTTCATACTGCTTCAAAAGCTGATTGACTTCCTGCACCGTTCTGCCAGAGCCTGCCGCAATACGGCGTTTTCTCTTGCTGTCGATGATCGACGGATTTTCACGCTCCGCCATCGTCATGGAAAGGATGATCGCCTTGGTGTGCTCGATCTTCTTTTCGTCGATGTCCCCTTCGTTCACTTTCAGCTTCCCTGCGCCAGGGAGCATCGAGAGCATTGCTTGCGCGCCGCCCATCTTCTTCATCATCGCAAACTGTTCCAGGTAATCGTTCAAGGTGAAGGAGTTTTCCTTCATCTTTTGTTGCATTTTCTTAGCGTCTTCTTCGGTGATCGCCTGCTGCGCCTTTTCGATGAGCGAAAGCACGTCGCCCATACCCAAAATTCTCGACGCCATACGATCGGGATAGAAGGGCTCGAGATCCCCGAGCTTTTCCCCTACGCCGATAAACTTGATCGGCTTGCCCGTCACAGCTTTTATGGAAAGGCATGCGCCGCCGCGCGTATCGCCGTCGAGCTTGGTCAAAATCACGCCCGTGATTTCCAAACGCTCGTTGAAGGTCTGCGCGACGTTCACCGCTTCCTGACCCGTCATCGCGTCAACGACAAGCAGCGTTTCCGTCACTTCCACTTCCTTCTTGACGTTTTCCAGCTCCTGCATCAGCGTTTCGTCGATTTGCAACCGACCCGCCGTATCCAAAATCACTGTATCGTAGCCCTGCGAACGAGCGTATTCGATCGCCTGCTTTGCCGTCTTTACAGGGCTTTGCGTTCCCTTTTCAAAGACTTCCGTTTGCGCGTTCTTGCCCACCACTTGCAGCTGCGTGATCGCCGCAGGGCGGTAAATATCCCCTGCCACGAGCAAGGGGCGTTTGCCCTGCTTTTTGAGCAGCATCGCAAGCTTGCCGCAAAGGGTCGTTTTACCAGCGCCCTGCAACCCGCACATCATAATCACGGTGGGGAGCTTGGAAGAAACTTCCAGCTTCGCGTTCTTCGAGCCCATCAAATTGACCAGCTCTTCGTTGACAATCTTGATTACCTGTTGCGCAGGGTTCAACGATTGCAAGATCTCTTGCCCGACCGCCTTTTCCGAAACGTCCGCAATGAACTGCTTTGCCACCTTCAAGTTGACGTCCGCTTCCAAAAGCGCCACGCGCACTTCGCGCATCGCCGTGCGGATTTCCAGCTCAGTCAGCTTCCCACGCTTGGTCAGTTTTGAAAATATATGGTTTAATCTTTCAGACAAACCGCCGAATAAAGCCATAGTTTACTCCGTTTTTTAATCTTCGTCGCGGAAAACGCTTCCCACGATCAGGCCGCCGTCTACGGCGACGCTCTCCGAGCCGTATTCCGCCTGCGCTCTTTTGAGCGCTGTCTCTAAATTGTCCAGCTCCACCGCAAGCTGCGGATTCTTCTTTCGCTGTTCTTCCATCCAACGCGCCACCGTCGTCATATATGCCGAATATTCGCCCGAAAGCTCGGTAAGCGCTCTATCGAATTGCAGTTTTTCGTCGTATTTTTCAAGCTGTTTTCTGCACTTTTGCAAGCAATCGGAAACGCTTTGACGGGACACCCCTTTTTGCTCGGCAATCTCGCCAAGCGAAAGATCGTAATTGAAATACAAATCGGCGATTTCCCGTTGGGTTGCCGTCAGCAGGGGGGAATACAAATCCCACAGCCGCATAAAATGCAAATCGTCTTTCATTTTCGCGCCCCCTTGCTTTCAATCCTTTGCTATTATACACGATATAAAACAAGCTGTCAAGCATTTTTACTTGACAGCAAAGAAAAAATTATTTTTTTAGTGAATGCCGTTTCGTGAATTGCAAAGCAAAGCCTTACGTTATGGAACGATTTTCATTTTTTCCGCAACGACGGCGTTTCCGCCGTCAATTCACGCATTTGTGGAATGCAATTCACGCCCGCAAGGGCAATTCACGATTTGCAAAGCAAATCAATTCACTTACCTATAATCCGTCCTTTCTAAAACAGTTTCAGTAAATCAATCAAGATAGCAAACCCGAACAGGAACACAATCCCTGCAAAATTGATTGCCGCTTCAATCTTGCGATTGACGGGCTTTTTGCGAATCCATTCGATGATGCAAAAAATCACCTTACACCCATCGAGCGCAGGCACGGGCAAGAGATTGAAAACCGCCAAGTTCACACCGATAAAGGACGCCATATACAGAAAGGAAAAGGGGCTTGCAATCGCGATTTGCGCCGTTTGCCCGATGGTGGAAACAGGTCCGCCCACAACGTCGGCGGTCTTATCCCCAAACGCGCCTGTAATCAGCTCGCCCAGCGTCTTCAACACGGACGTTGCCATCTCGCCCGAATAGGTAAACGCGCCGCCCACCGTCCGCCAAAAGGTGGTCTTTACCGACTGCGTTCCGATTTGGAACCCCATCGCCGCTTGCAATGCTTCCACGTCCGCAGAGTTTTCAAACGCGCCGTCCGCTTTGAGCGTGAGCGTGACAGACTTATCCTTCCAGCCGTCCTGCGTCAAGCGTTTGATTTCCACCGAAACCGTTTCGCCTGCCGCCTTGCCTTTGAGCGCGTCCATACAGTCGGTATACATCCCGATTTTATCCCCGTCAATCGACAGGATAATGTCCGCCGCCGAAAGCTCCTGTACTTCCCATTCGACAGGGGAAAGCATTCCCCCGTTATAATCGACGGGAATGGCAATACACATCGGCACGCCGTACGAAAAACACATAATCAGGAGCAGCACAATCGCCAAGAGATAGTTCATCAGAGCCCCTGCCACAAGCACGATAATCCGCTTCCACGGGGCTTGCTCGTTAAAGCGTACCCCCTTCGGCTCGGGATACTCCGCTTCGTCCTTTTTGCGCGGCTTTTCACCCTTGACATCACTCAACTCGGACACGGTAGGCTCTTTTTGTCCTTCTTCCACTGCGGAAAAGTCCCCGAACGGCTCGTCTGCCTGCCCGTTTCCTTCGCCTTCTTCCGCCGTCCTTTGCGCTTCCGCGCGAGCGTCTTCTTCGTCGTATTCTTCCCCGTCAAAGGCGCAATAGCCCCCCAAGGGAACGATACGCACGGCAAACAGCTCACCCGTTTGTTTGCTCCGTTTTTTGAAAATGGCAGGCCCAAACCCGATGGAAAATTCCGTGATTTTGAACCCCAAGATTTTACCTGCGACGTAATGCCCGAACTCGTGAATGCTCACCATCGCAAGCAGGATCAAAATGGCAAGCGCGATTCCGCCGAGCGTTCTTCCGATTGTCGCTAAGTCGATTGCTAATAAAATACTCAATTTACTCTCTCACTTTGATAAAATTTGTTGCGTATTCGCGCGCCGCGCGGTCCGTTTCGACGAGCGTTTCCAAGCTATCCACACCCCATCTCTCCGTCTTTTCAAGCGCGTGCTCGATCGTATCCGCGATGGCAAGGAAAGGGATTTCACCGCGTAGGAAGGCGTGCACCGCCACTTCCCCCGCGCCGTTCATCGCGCAAGGATAATTATCGCCAAGTTCGGCGGATTTTAACGCCAAATCATAGCAGGGAAAATCTTTTCTGCGAAGCGGCTTGAAATGGATTGCGCCAAGCTTCTCAAAATCAAGCGGCTTCAAGCCGCAATCGAGCCGCTCAGGATAAGTGAGCGCAAGCTGAATGGGCAGCTCCATCGACGGATAGCTCATCTGCGCTAAAATGCCGCAGTCGTCAAACTCGACCATCGAATGAATGATGCTTTCAGGATGCACCACCGTATGGATTTTTTCCAGCGGACAATCGTACAGCCACTTGGCTTCAATCACTTCCAGCCCCTTGTTGAGCAGGGTTGCGCTGTCGATTGTGATCTTTGCGCCCATATTCCACGTCGGATGTTTGAGCGCGGACGCAGGCGTGACCGCTTGCAGCTGCTCCCTGCTCCACCCGTAGAACGGGCCGCCGCTCGCCGTGATGATCAAACGGCGGAAAGGCGCGTCTGTGCGGAAGGAAAGCGCCTGCCAAAGCGCGGAATGTTCGCTATCTACGGGCATTAAACGCGTACCTGCCCCCTTCAAAGCGCTCATTACCAGCTCACCGCCGCATACAAGCGTTTCCTTGTTGGCAAGTGCCAAAGCTTTCCTTTGCACGATTGCCGCAAGGGAATATTCCAGCCCTGCAAAGCCCGTCGCCGCCACAAACGCCACTTCACCGTAGGCGATGGCATCCAGCGCCGCCTGCTTGCCGTAGCCGAACTTCACCCCCGCAGGGATTTGGCTTGCCACCGCCCTGCCTGCCGACTCGTCTACAAGTGCGGCATACTTAGGCTGAAACTCCTTTACCTGTGCCAAGAATAGCTCGGCGGACGAGTTCGCCACAATACTCTCGATTTGATATTGATCGCTGTGCCGACGAACAACGGACAGCACCTGCTGCCCGATCGAGCCCGTCGAGCCAATCAAAGAAATGGTTTTCATTCCCTTCTCCTTCTATCAAAAAGTACCCTTGTCGGGTACTTTCTTTCGTAAAACAGTTAAATTCCAAGCAACGCGCAAACGGTGAACACCGCATACACAACCACCGATGCAAACATCGTGCCGTCGATACGGTCGAGCACGCCGCCGTGCCCAGGCATGATATTGCCCATATCCTTCACGCCGCAATGGCGTTTGATGGAGCTTTCCACCAAGTCCCCAAGGACGGTCACCAAGCTGATCAATACCCCCAGTACAACGTACACGGGCAACTGTATATACATATTCTCAAAACCGCCGCAAATTGCATGATAGACGAAATAAAGTCCTGCGCCAGCAATCGCACCGCCAAGCAAACCGCCGATAAAGCCGATCACCGTTTTGTTCGGGCTCGCCTTCGGCGCTAATTTCTTCGGGAACTTTTTGCGCAAGGTCATACCGAAGGTAAACGCCAACACGTCCGCAATCGGCGAAACGATGAAAATAAACAGCATCGCAAGGAGCGAGCCCCCCAACGCGGAAGATTCCGCAAGGTGGTTGGTCAACAACAAAACACAAAGAAAAGCGTTTGGATACGTACCGCAAAGGAGCGCCGCGCCCACCGATTTTAGATCGTTCGTTTCAGGGCAAAAGACAAGCGTGGACAAAAGCGCCGCCGCCTGCAACAAAAAGCACGCCGCCGCGCATTGTATGCCGTACCCCCAAAGCACTTGGCAAACCACGCACAGGGGAACGCACACCACCGTGAACAGGGTGACGACGCTCTTTCCCGACTTGGAAATCCCGTCCCCCATCGCGCGCACGATTTCAAACGTACCCATCAGCGAGAAGAAGTAAATCAGGGCGTCGAAGCCCAAATCCCCCCAAGGCGTAGGCGCGAATATTTTTATCAAGAAGACGCTCACCAGCAAAGCGGTATACACAGCGCCTGAAAGTAGCCGTTTTTTCATAATAATCCTTTGAAAGCAGGGTTCATCGCAACCCTGCCCCCATGTTTTTATAAAATTAGCCTATCTTAGCCGTTCCAAACCGAATTGAACCAGGTTTTTACGGCGTAAAAGCCCCAAACTGTACAGGATGCCTGCAATACGGACGTATTCCTACGCGGCAATTCCTCCATTTAAGGTCTTTTACGCTCGTGAAAACTGCGAGCACCTTAAAACAGGGATTTTGCGATGGATTTGGGCGGTGGCGACCGCCGCCGTATCGACATACTGCAAGGGCGCAAACGCCCTAAGCTGCGAAAAATAACGTTTTAAGGCTGTTTCCATTCGGTTTGGAACGGCTAAGCATTATAACTGTTCGTCCGTTTTCCCAAAACGACGGGTACGCCGCGCGTATTCCGCGAACGCTTCGTCCAAGTCCGCATCCGAAAATTCAGGGAACATTTTATCGGAAAAATACAGCTCTGCATACGCGCCCTGATAGAGCAGGAAATTCGAAAGCCGCTTCTCCTTGCCCGTGCGAATGATGAGATCGGGATCGGGCTGACCGCGCGTGTACAGGCGGCGCGCAATCGCTTCTTCCGTCAGTTCTTCCCCTGCCGCAAGCACGTCCTTCGCCGCGCGGACAATCTCCGCGCGCGAGCCGTAGGCAAGGGCAACGTTCACTTCTCTTCCCACAAAGTGCGCGGTTTCTTCTTCCGCTTTGCGGATAATCTCTTGAATGTCCTGCGGCAAGAGCTCCGTTTCCCCGATCACGCGAAGACGAACGCCCTTGCTACAAATCTTGCGAATCCCTTCCAAAAAGCGGTTGCGTACAAGATCGTACAGGCCGTTCAGCTCTTCCTTCGGGCGGTTCAGGTTTTCCGTGGACAGGGCGTATACGGTCACGTACTCCACCCCCACGTCGTAAGCGTGCTCTAACAGCCCCATCATACGGGAAAGGCCATGCTGGTGACCCATCGAACGGGGCATCAAACGCGCCTTTGCCCACCTGCCGTTGCCGTCCATAATGATGGCAACGTGACGGGGAACGCCGATTTTCTTTTCCATTTTCATCTTGGCAGACCCAAATTAAACGGTAAGGAGTTCCTTTTCCTTCGCCGCGATGATACCTTCCAGCTTGGTCATGGTAGCGGAAATAAACTTTTCCACTTCCGCTTCGCAGTCCGCAATCATATCTTCGGAAAGCTCTTTTGCCGCCTTCATCTTCTTCAAAACGTCCATCGCATCACGGCGTTGGTTGCGGATTTGCACCTTCGCGTCTTCGCCCATTTTCTTGATTTGCTTTACAAGCTCTTTTCTTCTTTCTTCCGTCATCACGGGGAAGACAAGACGGATCACCTGACCGTCGTTGGTCGGGTTGATACCGATGTTCGATTGCAAAATCGCCTTTTCCACTGCCTTCAAAAGGGACTTATCCCAAAGGTTGATTTGCAAGCAACGAGCGTCAAGTGCGGAAACGTTGCCAAGCTCGATCAAACGGGACATACCGCCGTATGCTTCCACTTCGATACGATCCAAAATCTTCGGGTTCGCTCTGCCCGCACGGATTGCGCCGTATTCGTTTTCCAAAGCGTTCAAGGTCTTTTCCGCTCTTTCTTCCAGTTCAAACATCATCTCTTCAATCTTTTCGTTTTCGATCATTTTTCCATTCTCCTAATATTATTCTATCAAAGGTTTTCCGCTATTTATACGGAAATGAGCGTACCGAGATGCTCGCCGCAAACCGCACGCACAATCGAGTTCTCTTCATTGAGCCCAAACGCCAAGGTCGGCACGTTGTTTTCCATACACATGGTCGCCGCCGTAAAGTCGATCACCTTCAAACCGCGGTTGATGATGTCGGCGTATTTGAGCGACTCATACTTCTTCGCGTCGGGGTTGGTTTTGGGATCGGAATCATAGATCCCGTCGACGTTCTTCGCCATGAGCAGAATATCCGCGTCGATTTCGCAAGCGCGAAGCGCCGCCGCCGTATCCGTCGAGCAATACGGGTTGCCCGTACCGCAAGCAAAGATCACGATGCGCCCCATTTCAAAATGGCGAAGGGCTTTACGCAGAATGAACGGCTCTGCAAGGGAAATCATATCCAACGCCGTCTGTACGCGTACAGGCACGCCGTATTGTTCGATTGCGTCCATCATCGCAAGCGAGTTCATAACCGTCGCAAGCATGCCCATTTGATCGGCAGTCGTTCGATCCATATTCGTGCCCTGACGTCCGCGCCAGAAGTTGCCACCGCCGATTACCAAGCCGACCTGCACCCCCATGTTGTGAAGCTCGACGATTTGTTTTACGACAGGGGCAATCACTTCGTGATTGAGCCCGAAACGCTGATCGCCTGCTAAGGCTTCGCCAGAGAGTTTCAAAAGCACTCTTTTGTATTTAGGTTGCATACCGTTCTCCTTTTTTGTTTGTTGGGTAAGCGGCGCAAAAAGACTACGCATTTTTGCATTTTGCACGCTCTAAACTATTGTACCATATATTGCAAAAAAAATCTATACTATTTTGCAAAAAAGTAGACGAAAAATCAAACTTTTTTTGTAAAACAACGAAGCGTGCGGAACTCATTCGCACGCTTCTCACTTTTCACCCTACAATATCCTACTCAATCAGTCAAACATAATGTCACCCGAACCGTAAAGCTCTCCCAAGCCTTCGTAACCGTTGATTCGGTAAGGTCTATTACCATTTTTGTAAACTTCCCAGAACATACATTTTTCTTCGCCATTCCAATCATAATATACCATAAGGCGATAACCTTCTTCGCCCATAAACGAATTATTCTTCAATATCGTTTCACGGCTCGTGAACGCTTCAAAATATGCGTCCAAGGTGCAACTCTTGAGTAATCTCTTTTGGTCTATCGACAAAGAATTTGCGTTTTGCGACCACTCGCCGTCCTCATACAAATACACACCGAAAGGCAACGGGGAATCCGCTTCCGTGAACACTCTATCACTTGCACCCTTGTTGGCTTTGCTGACAGTAAATGCGTACACGCCCCTATCATAATTGACGTCAATGATACAAAGATTGCCTTCCTCCAACCAACTCCCATTGACACGATACGAAAAGGATTGTTCCGCCATTGAATTCTTCCAACCCTCCACGATTTCCAGCGTTTCCTCCGCCGTGTAATCACCTGTGTGCATCTGTTTGTCCTGCACCGCCCCTGCAATATTCGTGACGGCAAGATTCAGCACGCAGCCCACAACGAACGCCAAAATCGCCACCAAGAACGGGAATTTAACGTCTTCTTTGATTGGCAATTTTTCTATCCCCAACTCTTTTTTCGCCTTTTGGAAACTGATTACACCAATCACGATACGGATGGGAGTGATTATGAAACCAGCCAAAAAAGCGACCGCTAAAGTGGCAATTTTACTCGCAAACGTCATCGAACCGTCAAATTGCACCGTTTTTCGTCCGTCTGCATAAGTCGTTTCAATGAAATAATCGGTATCAAATAATTCTCTAAACCCTGCACCGCCCCATAACAGCATAACGCTCGGCAGGGGCATCAACGCAACGCCGCCGATGAAAAAGACGATACCTATTGCGAACTGATCTACACGATAATCGATCAAAGTCATTCCGATCATCATAGCGATCCACCCCGCCACAAAGCACCCGACCAGTTTCCATACTTTCAGCAAGCATTCTCCCATTTGATCGGCAAGCGCAATTTCCTCTGCGGTAGTTTCCTCTTCCACGTACTCCAAATCCTTATTTTCTTCCATAGCAACCTCACTTTATCATTTTCCTTGTTGTTATTATACATCACTTTGTGTTGTATGTCAAGACTTTTACATCATTTTGTGGTATGTTTTTTTCGTATGGAATGTTTAAGCAAAAAGATCGGTAATAATTTAAAAGAAGCGCGCAAATTCAAAGGTTTCACTCAAAAAGAAGTTGCGGCAAAAATGGGAATGACACAACAGCAATACAGTCGGTTTGAAAACGGAGTATTTGAATTGAATTACCAACAAATTCTATTTCTGTGTCAAATCTACGAAGTTACCCCCAACGAGCTTTTTTCTATCTAAAAAAACAAAAAACTCACGGAACGTTTCCGTGAGTTTTTCTTTTCGTTTGTTTGCGAAAGACTTAGTTCTTCATAGCCGCAACTTGCTTTGCAACTTCTTCGCTAAGGTCTTCGCTCTTCTTTTCAAGGCCTCGCCCATTACGTAGAATACGCAGTTTGCGATGGTCACGTTGCCCTTCTTCAAAAGGTCAGCAATCTTCACGCTGTCGTCCTTAATGAACGCCTGTTCTACAAGACAGTTTTCTTCGTAGTACTTCTTGATTCTACCCATAACCATCTTTTCAGCGATTGCTTCGGGCTTGCCTTCGTTGATTGCCTGCTGCTTCAATACAGCCTTTTCCTTTTCAAGCGCTTCTTCGGAAACCTGATCCTTCGTAAGATAGGTAGGCTTCGTGAATGCAACCTGCAAGGTGATGTCGTGCGCAACCGCCGCAGCTTCTTCGGTGTTTTCGCCGTTCATATCGAGCATAACGCCGAGCTTGCCACCCAAGTGAATGTAGGTAGCGATGAAGCCGTTCGAAACGTACTTCGTGAAACGACGAACAGCAATCTTTTCGCCGATAACAGCGATCTTGCTCTTCAAGTAATCTTCCACCGAGCCTTCGCCAGGAACTTCGCAAGCAAGCAAAGCGTCTACGTCAGCAGGATCGCAAGCAACGATAACCTTTGCGATTACGTTTGCGATTTCCGCGAACTGGGGATTCTTTGCAACGAAGTCGGATTCGCAGTTGATTTCGAGCAATACGCCCACGTTGCCTTCTACGTAAGAAGCAACGATACCTTCCGCCGCAATACGGGAAGCCTTCTTAGCCGCCTTTGCGATACCTCTTTCTCTCAAAAGGTCTGCCGCCTTATCCATATCGCCGTCAGCGTCGGTAAGAGCCTTTTTGCAATCCATTACGCCAGCGTCCGTTCTTGCACGGAGCGCCATTACGTCTTTAGCCGTGAATGCCATAATTCTATTCTCCTTATCTTTCTATGATTTTTCTGATTTAAGCAAAGCTTACGCGTTTTCTTCCGCCGCTACTGCTTCTTCTGCAACTGCTTCTTCAACGGGAGCTGCCACCGCTTCTTCGCCCTGGTTTGCTTCGATAACTGCGTTTGCAATTACGGAAGAGATGAGCTTGATTGCGCGGATAGCGTCGTCGTTGCCGGGGATTACGTAGTCGATTTCATCGGGATCGCAGTTGGTATCGGTGATCGCAACGATCTTGATGCCAAGCTTCTTTGCTTCCTTGATAGCGATATCTTCGTTGTGGGGGTCAACCACGAACATAACGCCGGGCATATTCTTCATCTTCTTGATACCGCCAAGGTTTGCCTGCAACTTGCCCATTTCCTTTTTAAGGAGCATAACTTCCTTCTTGGGGAGCAGATCGAAATCGCCGTTAGCTTCCATAGCTTCAAGCTTTTCAAGGCGTTCAACGCGGCTTCTCATCGTCTTGAAGTTGGTAAGGCAACCGCCAAGCCAACGAGAGTTGACGTAGTACATACCGCAACGTTCTGCTTCTTCCTTGATTGCATCTTGCGCCTGCTTCTTCGTACCAACGAAGAGAACGGACTTGCCTGCCTTAACGCTTTCCACAACGAACTTGTACGCTTCTTCGATCAAGTTAGCGGTGAGTTGCAAGTCGATGATGTGAATGTCGTTTCTTGCCGCGAAGATGTACTTCTTCATTTTGGGGTTCCATCTTCTGGTCTGGTGACCGAAGTGTACGCCTGCTTCCAAGAGCTGCTTCATAGTGATAACTGCCATAATTCATACCTCCGTTTTTCCTCCTCGGTCTGCGTTGGCTCGTATACGACGTCCGCATGAAAAAAATTTACGGACACGGATTACGCGCAGATTGCGAGTGTGAATTTCAGCCTTTCCATTTTAGCATAAAGGCGGGTTAAAATCAACCGATTTCACCCACCTTTTTAGCATTTTTTGTAATTTTTATAAAAAATTATACATTAGCGTAGCCGAAGGATCTCATACGGCAAGCGGCAAAGTGAATTGATTGCTTACAGCAATCGCGAATTGCGTTTTTCAAACGCGTGAATTGACGGCACAGCCGTCGTGAATTGCAAGGCTCTGCCTTGCGTTATGGAAAAATTGAAATTCTACCACAACGTTTGCCATCGGCAAACAATTCACGTCGCGCAAGCGACAATTCACGAAATCGTAGATTTCAATTCACGAACGCATAGCGTTCAATTCACTTTTTCGAACAGTCGGAGACGCCTGTCCCTACAATCGGCGGGAGCAAGCCCCCGCCCCTATCCCGAGCGCCCCACTTCGTCATCCTGAGCACCCCCACTTTGTCATCCTGAGCGTAGCCGAAGGATCTCAACCGTTCCCCCAGAAACGCTTCCCCTGCTTTACACAAAAAAAAGCAAGTACGCCTTTCAACGCATACCTGCCCCTTTTATTTTGTTTTTTACTTCACACCCTTAAACCACAGGTGCATATCTTCGCGATCGTAGTAAAATACGATATAATTATCACCATGGCTATCCACGCCCGAATTTCCGTATATGTAGTCATCCGTGTAAGAGTTCGTGTTTCCGTTATACGCGCCAAACGTTTCGGAAATATCCAAATCCACTGTTGCTTTGCCGTCCGTCAAAACGACCTGTACAGTCTTGCTCGTCACAACGCCGTTTACCGACACGTCGTAGGAAAGCGTAAAGTCTTCATTTCCTTCCACGAAGACCGTAAGCGTTCCCACTTCACCCGCCTTGGGCATCAGCACCGCTTCGCGCATCGTCGACGATCCGCCGATTTGATAATGATTGATTGTATTTACGGCATATCTATTCACCACGGGATAGATACAAACGTCCGTATTTTCAAAGGTGTTCGCAAGCGCCTGTTCCACAATCGCAGGAATTACCTTTTTATACGCCTTATAATAATGGGGAGCATATTCGCCAAATATCGCGATATCCCCAAACTTAGACCGACAAATTTTATTTGCTGCGTCTGTAAAGTTTTGAGCATAAACAGCTTCGTCAAATTCCACCAAATTCGATCCAATGACCTTTGATAAGATATATTCAGCAACTTTTGTTTCATCTATAAAAAACGTGTTGACAGATTGCAATAAATTTTGATATACATCGTCGCTATAATCACCCGTTACCGTTTTATTCCCTGCAATTTCCAGCAAAGCCATTTTGAAATTATTTTTGTAGGAGTTTAGGTAACTTTCATAAGTGGTTATATCCAAAGAATAAATCCACTTTTTTTCGGGAACGCTCGTATCGGAAAGTTCATCATTATCCAATGCGCCCGCGCTATAATATCTTCCCTCCATTGCGCCAGATAAATAAAAATTAGACGTATGGTGAAAACGATTTGCATTATTATTGTATTCAACTAAGGACGTTTGATAGCAATACAAGCAATCCACGTGCATAGTGCTCACGGTATGAGTAACGTCATGTTTTGAAGCCCCAGTATTTACGAGCAACTTCCCACTTTCGATTTCTGCTGGATAACCATTCCATGACAACTCCGTTCCGTTGACCATTAATGGTTGCGTCACAGGAATATATTGTCGAACAGGTACTGTTTCATTGTACCCATACACATACGTAAGACGGTAGATTAAATCCTGCGCCAAAAGTTCAAGCTGTTGGTCTACGATTTCTTCGAAAGTTTTGATAGGGGAATTCATTGCGCTCAAATGGCTCTTTTCCCAAAGAATTTTCGCACCCGAAAAAGCGGTATCCATATCCTGCAAGACGGGTTCGGCGGGCGTAGTGTCCGCAGGCGTGGAATCCGTCGGGATACTTGCCGCAGGCGTGGAGTTGTTATCGAGAACGACGCTATCGCCATCTCCGCCACCACAGGCAGTAAACGCAAACGCGCCGCACAGCGCAAGCAATACACTAAGCAGTTTCTTTTTCATATTTCCTCTCCTTTCACTTGGATACACGTGCACATTCAACGCGTACCTGCCCCTTTCGTTCTAATTTTTGAGTTCCAAACATCCTGACGCGCCCCACTTTGTCATCCTGAGCGTAGCCGAAGGATCTCATACGGCAAGCGGCAAAGTGAATTGATTGCTTACAGCAATCGTGAATTGCGTTTTTCAAACGCGTGAATTGACGGCACAGCCGTCGTGAATTGCAAGGCTCTGCCTTGCGTTATGGAAAAATTTAAATTCTACCACAACGTTTGCCATCGGCAAACAATTCACGTCGCGCAAGCGACAATTCACGAAATCGTAGATTTCAATTCACGAACGCATAGCGTTCAATTCACTTTTTCGGACAGTCGGGGACGCCTGTCCCTACAATCGGCGGGAGCAAGCCCCCGCCCTACCGTTCCAAACGAGATTAGGAATCCAGCTTCTTTGCGTCTTCCGCATTTTCATACTGCTCGTACTGTGCGCAGAACTCCGCAAACACTTCGTCCAAAAGGGATTCGTCTTCAATCTCGAAAAGACGAGCGTCTTCCCCTTCGCCAACCAAGTGGAAGATCACGATTTCGTCTTCCTGTTCTTCGTCTTCGGGTTCAGCGAACTGGAAACAGCAGTATTTTTCGCCCTTGTATTCGATCGTCGCGATATGCGCGAACTTTTCCACGTTCCCGTCTGCGTCTTCAAGCTCCAAAATGTTGAGCTCTTCGTATTCTTCCATGTTTTCCATATCCATTGTTATATCTCTCCTTGCCGATTTTATATTCCAAGCGAGCGCCTCTTTGCGCCGCCTTTCTTCCGCTTCCGCCCGACGTCTTTTCTTCTCTCTCTCCAAGTACCCGTCGAGAATGTACGACGCCGCAATCGAGTCGATACTCTTTTTCCGATCTTCCCGTCTTACGCCCCCTTGAATTTGCACTTCACGCGCCTGCATCGTGGTGAACCGCTCGTCTTCCAAGGCGATGGGAATATCCGTCTTTTCCTTCAAGGCGTCCACAAACTCCTGCGTCTTGACCGTCTGAATACTTTCCGAGCCGTCAAAATTGACGGGCATACCGCAAACGATCACCGCCGCCCCCCTGTCCTTTGCGATTTTTGCAATCGCTTCCACGTCCGTCCAAAAGGAACGGGTACGATGGTAGGTTTCGCAGGGCATCGCGTACTCCCCAAAGGGATCGGAAATCGCCACGCCGATTCTTTTGCAGCCGATATCAAAGGCAATCACTCTTTTTTCCATACGCTTATTGTACCATACTTTTCTCTTTTCTACAACCCTTTTTTGCAGGAATTTCCTGTTTTTTCCTGTGAAAGTTTCGCATATTTCACAAGCCGTTCGGCGCATACTGTCCTTGACGCGGAAAAACCGTTCAAAGGAGTAGAATATGGAAAAGTTTGTAATAGGAATGTTAATCGGTGCAGTGGGCGGCGCAGTTGCCGTGACGAACAGTTATAGAATGCGCACCATCATCAAGAAGGGACAGGACGAAGTCTTGACGAAGGTCAACGATGCGATGGACGAAAAGATCGAAGAAATGAAGCGGGAAAGCAAGTCGAAAGCGGCGGCAAAATAACCGCAAAAAAACGCTTTTTTTAGCGCAAATTCAAGGAAAAAACGCCCATTTTTTGGGCGTTTTTTTACGAGAAGCGTTTTTGCAAGCGTTGGATTTCTAACCGCAGGGCTTCGTTTTCTTCCGCAAGCCTTGCGTTTTCCGCTTTCAGTGCCTGCGTCAAGCGGTCGTACAGCTCGTTGATCTCTTCTTCCAAGCGTTTTTGCAGGATTTCGCGCGCGTCGCTCCGCTTCAAAATTCCACTCAAATCTCCTTTCGTCGCGGACACGCCCCCTTTCTTTTTGCTTTTTGGCAATTCCTTGCCGAACAGCTCCATCTCGATTGCCGCTATCTTTTCAGGGGCGTTTTTCAAGGTATTACGGTACTTATTTTGCAAGCGTAGCATCAGCTTATCGTCACCGCCCGCAAGGGTGTAAATCGCCTTTCGCACGGATACCCCTTTCGCCTTTTCGCGCAAGATACTGCGAATGGCTTCGTCCGCTTCTTCTTCCGTAAAGGCACGGATTTTTCCTACGGAAAGCTGCTTGCCGTCCAAAAGCTTGACGATTCTCTCGTCACCCCCTTGGTTTTTCATAAGCGCGTAGTAATAGTTTCGCACGCTCCCGCGCGCTCTGCCGCGGCGTTTCCCATACGCTTCAAACAGCGCCGTCAACGTATGCCCCTGCTTCTTCCCTTCGTCTACAAACTCTATGAGTTCCTTCGCTTCTTCTTCGGTATAGCCGTTAATTTTTTGCATACTTTCCACTCCTTCATGGGCTTTGTTAGGGTAATTATTCACTCATTTTTGAAAAAGTATACATATTCCGAAAAAAAATATCATACGATGGCGTATGCGAGTGTATTTTTTATCATCCGTCCCCGCCGCGCTTTACGTCGGCGGCGCATACTTTGGCAGGATTTCCGATTTCGAACGCTTTGCCGAGCTTTCCTTACAGGACAATATGCCCGTCCGCGTGGATGCGGAAGGCATGCAACCCGTCTGCTTTTTTCTCGACGAGCGCCTGCCCTTACGTCCGCCCGAAGGGGTGGACGTCTATCGCTTCGACGGCGGTTTGGCGCTTTTCATCCACGGATTTATATCCACCGACCAAACCCTTTGCGTAATCACGCAAAAACGGAAGGGCGAAACCCTTGCTACCGTCACCAAACAGGGGGGCTTGTATTTGGGGATAAATACTCCCAGCGGCTTCTTCAACGCGACCCTGCCCCCTTCCTTTTGTGATTGCGAGCTATTTTTCATCGGGGAAAATATCCTTGTTAAAGGTAAGGATCGGCTATGCGTTTTCGCCCCCGACGGCAAGCGACTTTTGGACGAGAGCTACCTTTCCGCCGAATGGTCGGATAGCGAGCTACGGCTAGCCATTCCCCTTTCCGACCGCTACAAACGGATTGCAGAATGCGTCTACACCATCGAAAGCGGAAGCGCCGAGCGGACTTCCTACCGCTTAAAGCAGGATGCTGACCTGCCTTCGGACGGGTTGCTTGCCTATGCCTTTTTCGAGAGCATTCGCATCGGCGCGGATTTCAACCCCTTTCTTTGCGACGAGTTGCAAAAATCCCCCGAAACGGTACTCGATTTTTTGGGCGCGTTTTTGCACGTGCTTCCCACGCCCGACCCTAGCGTATGCCTGCTGACGTACAAAAAAGCGGAGCGCTTGTTCGACGTCCGCAAGTTTTCCGTCCGCATTGAAGACGGGCTGATTGTAGATATTACTGCATAAAACGCAACAAAAAAGCCTGCCGCTATGGCAGGCTTTCTTAGCGAAAATTAGTACTTCGTCACTTTCACGCTCTTGATTACGATCGGTTCGGAAGGTACGTCGTATTCCACGGAAAGCTCCAAATCTTCGATGATCGGATCGTTTTGACCGTAGTGAATCGTCGTTTCGTTCGTGAACGTAGGCGCGCCTTCTTCATCGTCGGGATAGTTTGCGGAAATATAAGCGGCGATTGCATCCTTCAATGCGGTCAGCTCATCCACGCTATCTTCTTCTAAGGTTGCGAAGGTTGCGTGCTTTTTGTCCACACCTGCGCCCGTGATGTTGATGGCAAACATGGACGTTGCGCTGTTCATTTCGTAATCCTTTGCGCTCACGCCCTTGCCGTCCAAACGGTTTACGTATACCTTATATTCTTCCGCGTCCGCGCCCTTGTCTTCATAGATCATGGAAAGGGAGCCGAAGGACTGCGCAAGGAAGTCACCCTTTGCAATCGTCATGCCGTTTTCAGAGAATTCGCCGTAGAGCGTATAGGTGGGGATAGCCTTCTCGCTATCCTTCCAAACGCTGACAAAGTCCTTGTTTTCGTATGCGGAAACGGTTTTGAAATAATCCTTGTACACCAAGCCGCCGTCCACGTCCGTCGTTTCGTCGAAGGAATAAGCGCCCGTGTACCACTTAGCCGCCGTGTAATCGTGCACGCAAAGCCCGTCGTAGTAGCCGTTTTCCGCCAAAGCCAAGAAATGGTTGACCGTGTTGGTTGCCTTCTTTCTATACAGCTTGTATTCCAAGGTGTAGGTGACACCGTTAAATTCGATTTGCATTTCCACTTCGGGGTGGTTGGTCGTACAGCCGGCAAAAGCCACCGCGCCGCCGACAACGGTCGTAGCCGCAAGCGCTGCACAAACGATTTTTTTGAACATCTTATTCGCTTTCATGGTATTTTCTCCCATAGATTTTCTACCTATTCATTGTACTCTATTTGCCCCCTTTTCGTCAAGTGCTTTTATCGCTTTTCCTTAATTTTTATCAAATTCCATGCAAACGCGCGCGAAAAATGCCGAAAAAATCGGCTGTAAAAAACAAAAAAAGACGGGTGGAAAATCCACTCGTCCTTTTTCTGTCAGCGATAAACTTACTTAAGTTCAGCGGTAGCGCCGTTTTCCTTAAGCTTAGCAACCAACGCTTCAGCATCAGCCTTGGGAGCGTTTTCTTTGATAACGCCCATAGCTTCAACTGCCTTCTTAGCGTCAGCAAGGCCAAGACCGGTAGCTTCACGAACAACCTTGATGATAGCGATCTTGTTGGGACCGATGTCCTTCAATACAACGTCGAATTCGGTCTTTTCTTCAGCAGCGGGAGCAGCTTCAGCAGCACCTGCAGCACCTGCAGCAGCAACGGGAGCAGCAGCGCTTACGCCGAATTCTGCTTCGAGTGCCTTTACGAGTTCGTTGAGTTCAAGAACAGACATAGACTTTACGTCTTCGATAAGTTTCTGGATATCCATAGTAATTTTTTCCTCCGATTTTTAATAATGATTTTTTTAATAAATGATTAGTTTGCTGCTTCTTTTGCTTTCGCAATAACGTCCAAAACGTAAACGAATTTGGAAATAGAAGACTGCAAGCAGCCGAGCATCTTCGCGATGAGTACTTCCTTGGAAGGAATTGCCGCAAGTTCTTTAACCGCATTCTTGTCCATGTACTTGTTTTCAAGGAACGCGCACTTGGGCACGATCTTTTCTACAAGCGCAGGGTTTGCTTTCGTAGCCTTTGCAAAAATGGACGCGCCGCTGGTTTCATCCGCGCAGAATACAACAGCCGTAGGGCCGTTCAAATCTGCATCGAATTCGGTATAACCAAGTTCGTTAAACGCCTTTCTAACAAGCGTGTTCTTGTATACCTTGTATTCGCAGTTTGCCTTTTTGAATTCGTTACGAAGAGCGGTCACTTCCAAAACGGTGAGCTTGTTGTAGTCTGCAAATACAACCGACTTGCTCGCTTGGATCTTCGCCTTAATCTCTTCCACTATTTGTTTCTTAGCTTCAACATTCGCCGACATGAATTACCTCCTTTAAGCGATTTCGCTGTAAATTATCGCCTGACATAAAAAAATTCCTTACACCGCAATCGGCATAAGGACACACTACTTTTCAAAAAAAGTTTTTCCTTCTACCTCGGCAAGCGGTTTCCCATTATCCAAAAGGACTTGCTTTCTACGGTGTTCGTCTTTACTGACTATGTGATTATAACACTTTTCCGAAAGGCAGTCAAGCGTTTTTGACCGCCTTTCGAAAGTTTTTTTGTTTTTTGTGGACGGACACATCCCGCCCTAAAACAATGCAAGATGCAAGCAAGGCAAGGCGCACTTTACAGCACTGCGATACTCGCCTCCATCTTACAGCCAAAACGGCGCAGTTGCAAGCAAGAGCAGGCGAACAAGGCTTTCTCGACGGGAGCGTACAAGACGTACGTGACCGAGAGAAAACGCAAGTTCAACGCACTATTGCGCCGCAAATCCGTCGTTTTAATTAGTTTTTGGGTACTACCTTAACACCAGGCCCCATCGTCGATGCGAGAACTACGCTCTTGAGATACGTACCCTTCGCTGCTGCGGGCTTCGCCTTAATGATTGCGTCGATAAGCGCGGTGTAGTTTTCAACAAGCTTTTCCTTGCCGAAGCTCTTCTTACCGATCGGGCAGTGAATAATAGCGGTCTTGTCAAGACGGTATTCAACCTTACCTGCCTTAACTTCCTTGATCGCCTTTTCAACGTCCATGGTAACGGTACCGCTCTTAGGGTTGGGCATCAAGCCCTTGGGACCGAGTACACGACCGATACGACCTACCATACCCATCATGTCGGGGGTGGTGATCATAACGTCGAAGTCGAACCAGTTGTCGTTCTGGATCTTCGCGATGAGCTCTTCAGCGCCTACGTAGTCAGCACCAGCTGCCTGCGCCGCGTCTGCCTTTGCGCCCTTTGCGATAACCAAAACTCTCTTGGTCTTACCAGTACCGTGGGGAAGTACGAGTACGCCACGAACCTGTTGATCTGCTTGACGGGGGTCAACGCCCAAACGAACGTGAAGCTCGATCGTTTCGTCGAACTTCGCCTTTGCAGTTTCCAAAATTACGTCTACCGCTTCGCTTGCTTCGTATTGCTTCGTCAAGTCGTATGCTTTTACGCTGTCTTGATATTTCTTACCGTGTTTCATTTTTCAAAATCCTCCTTGTGGTCGATCGCGAGATAGAATCTCTGCCACGTTCTCCTTTTAGTCTTCTACGGTGATACCCATACTGCGTGCAGTACCGGCTACCATGCTCATTGCGCTTTCCAACGACGTGCAGTTCAAATCGGGAAGCTTCGTCTTCGCAATTTCTTCTACTTGCGCCTTCGTGAGCTTACCAACCTTTACGCTGTTGGGTTTTGCGCTTGCCGTTTCAAGACCGAGTGCTTTCTTGATGAGAACGGGTGCGGGGGGGGTCTTCAAAATGAACGTGAAGGAACGATCCTGATAGATCGTCACAACAACGGGGATGATGAGACCGGGTTTGTCTGCCGTTTTTGCATTGAATTCCTTCGTAAAGCCGGGCAGGTTGATACCGAAGGGACCAAGGGTGGAACCTACGGGAGGAGCCGGGGTCGCTTTACCAGCGGGAAGTTGCAATTTTACGACTGCCATAATCTTCTTAGCCATAAATATTTTCTCCTATTGTGGTTTTGACAAGATATGCTGAAAGTATTTCATATCTCTCCCACTTTTTTAACAATTTTGTGTGTGTCGCGGAAAAAACTTCCGCAACGAATTAGCCTTCCGCGTCTTCCGATGCTTCGGGCATAGGCGCGTCTACACGCGTAATCTGCACGTATTCCACTTCCACAACCGTTTCTCTGCCGAACATCGTGGTGGAAACCTGCGCTTTTTTGGACGTATCGTTGAGCTCCTTGACCGTTCCGAAGAAGCCTGCCAAAGGGCCGTCGTCGATGGAAACGGTATCGCCCACCTTGAAGGTAGCTTCCACTTCCATAGGATCTTCCAAACGCATCTTGCGAATCTCTTCCGCCTTCATGGGCACGGGACGACCCTGAGGGCCGCAGAAACCCGTCACACCACGCGTGCTGGTGACGTAATACCAAATTTGGTTGGTGTAGATCATCTTGATGAACACGTAGCAGGGAAGAAGCTTCTTTTCCACAATCTTCTTCTTGCCGTTCTTTTCTTCGATAACCTGCTCCATCGGGATCTTCACGTCCACGATATAATCGTGCAACTTGTTGTTCTCGATCAGCTTTTCAATGCTCCCCTTGACCATCGCTTCATACCCAGAGTAGGTGTGAATGATATACCATTTGGGCTGTTCCATCTCAGGCATAATATCCCCTCCGATTAAACTGCACCCGTATTGGTGAGTAGCTTCAAGAGCTCAGCCAAGCCGAGATCCACAGCCGTGACAATGATCAGGAAGGCAAGTACGATCACGAGTACGACACCCGTCGTTTTTACGACCGTGCCGAACTTAGGCCACGTCACTCTTTTAAGCTCGGAGAACGTTTCCTTGATCTTTGCGCCCGTGCGCTTGAACCAACTGGGTTTTTTGTTTTTGTTTTTGGTTGCGTTTGCCATCTTAACCTCTAAGTACCCCACTCAAAGAGCAAGGCCGTTTCTAAACTTATTTCGCTTCTTTGTGTTCGGTGTGCTTCTTGCAACGAGGGCAGTACTTGGAAAGAACCAATCTGTCGGGATCGTTCTTCTTGTTCTTGATACTGTCGTAGTTTCTGCTCTTGCATTCGGTGCATTCGAACGTGATTTTGTTTCTAGCGGTTTTAACTGCCATAATGAAAAAACTCCATGCAAAAAAATTACACCCCTTAGGTGCATGTCTATATTCTACCACAACCTAAGGGGTATGTCAATCTTTTTTGAATTGATTTTTTCGATTTTTTTAATTTTTTTTATTTTTCTTTTCCCCTATGGGGAAAGGGCTGAAAAACAAGTGTTTTTTACCCGCGCAAACCGTATTCTTTCGCCAAAAGCGCGAATGCAGGCAGGGCTTTTTCGATGCGCTCGGTTGCTACGCAGTACGCAATACGCACGTATTCGGGCGCGCCAAAGCTCTCCCCAGACACCAAAAGCAGCTCGTACTTCTTCGCGCGCTCGCAAAAAGCGTTCGCATCCCCTTCGGGCGTCTTCATAAACAAATAGAACGCGCCGTCGGGATAAATACATTCAAAGCCGCAGTCCGTCAAGCCTTTATAGAGCAGGTCGCGGTTCTTGCGGTAGACGGAAAGCTCGCCCGTCAAGCCGTCGCACGCCGCCACCACTCTTTGGAAGAGCGCAGGCGCGCACACAAACCCAAGCATTCTCCCTGCGCCGCACACCGCCGCGTACACCGATTTTGCGTCCGCCGCCTTCGGGGAAACGGCAATATAGCCGATTCGCTCGCCAGGCAAAGAGAGCGCCTTGGAATAGGAATAGCAAATCAACGTGTTTTCGTACACGTTCATCGGGAAGGTGACCGCCGTACTTTCGTCGTATACAAGCTCGCGATACGGCTCGTCGGAAATGAGATACACCGTCGAATACGTTTCGCTATGCGCGCGCAAAATCGCCGCCATGCCTTCCAGCTTTTCTTTAGTATAAACGACGCCCGAAGGATTGTTCGGGGAATTGATAATCACGCCGCGCACCTTAGGATTTAGAGCCTTTTTAAGCGCTTCAAGGTCGGGTTGCAGGTTTTCATCCGCAGGCAAAACGACGAGCTTTGCCCCTGCCCCTTCGACGAACACGCGGTATTCGGGGAAGAAGGGCGCGAACACCAAGAACTCGTCCCCCTGCTCCGCCGTCAGCGCGTTTAACGTAATCGTCAAGCTTGCCGCCGCACCGCAGGTCATATACAGCAGGTCTGCATCCATAGCAAAGCCAAAACGGGACAACATGTTGTCCGCGATGGTTTCGCGAACGGATTTATCCCCTTGCGCGGACGTATAGCCGTGAAGCTCCACGGACGGCATTTCTTGCATTAAGCGTTCGATTTCCGCATGCACCCGCGCAGGCGCAGGGATAGAAGGATTGCCGATAGAGAAGTCAAAGACGTTCTCCGCGCCGATTTCCGCGCCCCGTTTTTTTGCGTATTCGAACAATTCTCGGATTGCCGAGCGTTTGCTACCCAAAGCGTATGCCTTTTCGTTGACCATAATGAATATCCTTTGCCGCGCGTCGCGGCGTGTTGCGTCTTTATCCTAATTATTATAACACGCGCACACGCGTATGTCAAATCAAAATTCGGGCGCGAACGGCAAATTTTTGAAAGCGAAACGATAGAATCCCTCCGTAGGGGCGATTCACGAATCGCCCGTTTTGTCAGGAGCGTAAACCGCTCCCCTACATTTGGACGATTAGGAACGCCCGTCCCTATATTCGGCGGGAGCAAGCCCCCGCCCTACGTTTACGTTTGCCACAGGCAAACATATCGCTGTGCGTAGCATAATATCGCTTACCGCAGGTAAATCTCACTACGCCGCAGGCGTAATCTCGCTTGTCCGCAAGGACAACTTCTGCCCTACGATGATTGCCGCTCTTCCCAAAGGGCAACAACGAATTTTTGTCCGTTCGGAAAACGCATCGTCAACATTTTTTCTTCCTTGTTCAATCGCATTTTTGCCACGAACTCATCCGCTAACACTATTTTGATTTGTTCTATCAAATTTTCTATTTCGATTTTTTCGCTTTTTTGTTCCATAATCTTTCGTCCTTTGCTTATGTTTTACTTTTATTATACTTTTCTTAGCGGTAAAATCAAGTATTTTTACGGTAATAAAAGCATAATTTTTATACAAAATAAAAAAGTTGGTAAAATATTATGGAAAATGAAAACACCTTTCAGGACGCATTTTTGGAACTGCTTTTAATTCACAAAATGGACGTCCGCGCGCTTTCTGAAAAAACAGGGATTTCTCAATCCCGTTTGTACGCATATAAAAGCGGCGAACATATCCCTTCCTACGAAAACGCCGCCAAGATTTCGGACGTGTTTGAATGTTCCTTTGATTATCTTTTCGGTTTAGTGGACGAACGCCAACAGGAACGCTACATTTTAACCAGCACACCCACCGAGCGTTTTCGTAAAATTATAATGGAAAGTGGCTTAACACGCTATAAAATCAGCAAATTGACGGGCATCACCGAATCCAAGCTCTCGTTGTGGTTTGCAGGGAAAAAGATTCCCGAACTTTCAAGCCTATACCTATTAGCGAAAAACCTGCCCTGTTCGTTGGATTATCTTGCAGGTCGGGATAAAATCTAATCTCTTGTCCCTTGTCAAAGGGGGATGCCGCAGGCAGGGGATTCCCATTCGGCGGGAGCAAGCCCCCGCCCTACGTTCCCCACGTTTGGCGTAGGCAAACATATCGCTGTGGAGTGAATTGATTGCCAAAGGCAATCGTGAATTGCGTTTTTCAAACGCGTGAATTGACGGCTATGCCGTCGTGAATTGCAAGGCGTTGCCTTGCGTTATGGAATGATTTTCAATTTTTCCGCAACGTTTGCCAAAGGCAAACAATTCACGGAGCGTCAGCGAGAATTCACGAAACCGCAGGTTTCAATTCACGAACGCATTGCGTTCAATTCACCACTTCGGACAGTCGGCAGGAAATTTATCGCGCACATCGTCAAAGCATCAAAAAAAGCGGCTAAAAAGCCGCTTTTTTTATAGTTTTTCGTACGTTTTTAGTATCTTTTTCAGCGTTTCTTCGCTGTTTGCCACCACCAAGGCAGGCTCGCCGTAGCGGTATTCCCCGCCGCTCAAATGCGCGTACACACACCCACTCTCCGTCGCCGCCAAAAGCCCGGGCGCAATATCCCAAATATGATGATAATGGCAAATATACGCCACCGCTTGACCGCGCGCCAAGGACACAAAATCCACACACGCCGCCCCCAAATGCCGCGTCTTCAAAAACGTCGTTTGCAGGGCTTGCACCAACGCGAACTGCTTTTCCATCGGCACGTCCTGCCCCGAATAGTAGTCGCTGATGAGTAGCACTCCGTCGCCGCTTCGCTTTGCCGTATCCACCGCGAGCCGCTTCTCGCCCAAAAACGCGCCCTTGCCCTTTTCCGCCGTCACCAGCTCCTTTTGCACAGGGAAATAGAGCATACTTGCCACACATTCTTCCCCATCAAAAATGGCTGCCTGTACCCCAAAACGATCCGTCCCCACGGCATAGTTGCAGGTGCCGTCGATCGGGTCGATCACCACGCTCACACTCTGCAAGGCGTTGTCCGCCGCCGTTTCTTCGCTGACGATGTTCACGCTGGGAAACTTCCCCTTTACGCCGTCTATCAAAAACCGCTCTATCAAAAGATCGTTTTCCGTCAGCAGGTCGTTTGCCGTCTTATGCTTCGACACCGAAACCGTTTGCGAAAGCAACAGCTCCCCTGCTTCCACGATTAAACTTTTCAAATAGGAAATCAACTCTTTCAACCGATTATCTCCTGCAAAAATCCGTCAACGTACTCAATCCAAGCGTCTACGTATTCGTTTTCATCATCGTCGCTCATATAGCGCGCGCCTGCCATCTTCGCAAGCTTTTGCGCCAAATGGTCGCACTCCGCCTTTTCGAGCAGAGCGTCGATTCCGTCGAAGGTATCCACACCCTTTTTCGCCGCTTCAAAGCCCTTCTTGACAAGCTCGGGATTCTCCCGTCCATTCAAGTATATGCAAAGCGCGATATAATGATACAGCCGCCCCTTGTCGTACGAGCTTGTCGCTTCGCGCGCCAGCATATCTTCCAGCTCTTCCACCGCGCCGTCGCTTTCCTTTTGCAAAATATGCAATAAGAGCGACGTGTATTTATAACGAATATAGTACCGGTCCACCGAGCCGTTGTTCGCTTGGTAGATGTCCTGACATTCTTTGAGCTTATCCGCCGCTTCTTCGTATTCCCCTTGCCAAATGAGCGCGTCGGCAAAAACGCGATAGTCTTCGGCAAGGAACAAAATGTTCGACGTCCGCTTGTCGCAATCGGGCATCTCGTCTACCTTGCGCGCAAGGATTTTGATTGCCTTCTTGCAGTTTTTATTGCACGCGGAAAAATCGAGCATCGCAAGATAAATCTTCGCCTTGATAAGATGCGCCAAGGAAAGCTCAAACTCGGTATCGCTGTTTTCGCTGTGCGCTTCTTCCACGCTTTCGGTGGCGGCAATGCAGTTTTCAAAGCTTTCGAGCGCGTCGTCAAAGAGCACGAGCTTTCTCTCGGAAAGACCCTTGACGTTATAAAGCTCCGATTGCAGTACGTAGTCCGTTTTCAGCTCGTCGCTCGCAAGCAGGGTCTTTGCCTTTTTGATGGCTTTTGCAAAGTCTTCTACTATATAATAGTAGAAAACCTTTCCTACTTCCCCTTCCAAGCCCCAGTTTCGATTATCCGTGCGCAAGGCTACGGACAAGCCGATGCTCTTTAAGGTGAAGAACATCCCTGAATTGTACAACAGTCTACGATTCGCTGAAAAGAGCTTGATGAAGGTATCTTCGGACAAAAGCTTGACGCAAAGCTCGCTCTTGTTTTCGTGCAGGCTTTTGAGCTCCAACAGGTATCTTTCCAGCCCCGAATCGAAGTCGAGCTTTTCAATCACGGTGCGTTGCAGCTCGTAATCGTTCAAAATTTCCGCCAAGCGCTCGTACGATTTTAAGGCGATCAGGGTGTCCCCAAAATACTTCATCACGTACGGATCGTCCACCTTGCCGCTTGCGTACTTGCCTTCGATATAGGAAAGCAAGCGCTTGTAGCCGCTCTTTCTGCTGACGTAGAAGATATGCCCCACGTCGTGGGAATCGGTCAGCCAGTCGACAAGTGATTTATGTACAGGCTCAATCGTGCGGTCACGCACGGGGAACATACCGCTAATGAGCGCCAAAATTTGGTTGATGCGGTACTCGTCGAGCTCCAAATATTCTTCCAAGAAATCGACGTCGACAGGCTCTTGCGAAATACACAAAAACTCTAACAGCGGCTTTACGTCGTCGTAGGTAATCTCGTTCTCCGCTTCGTTGCCGAACATACGCAAAAAGCAGTCGTTGAAGAAACCGTAAATACCGACGGGGAAGAAATGGATATCGTCGAGCGTTAAGTTTTCTTCCTTGATTTGCTTGACGATTTCACTCGCGTACAGGAAGGACCCTTCCGCCTTCGTCACTAAGACGTCGATTTTGTCTTCGCCCGCATGGGGAAATTGCTTTCTGTAATACTCGCGAAGGTCGTCGTCCGTTTCCGTATCGGAAAGGGTGTAGGACGTTGCCATCAGGGATAAATATCTGCGAATATCCGCTTCGTCGCGGCTCGTCATTACGAATTTCATCCAGGCAGGTATGCGTCCACGCATTCTTTGCAAAAGCTTGCAAAGCTCGTTGTCCCCACGCCAAGAGCACTCGTCCAGCGCGTCGATTACGATCACGACGGGGCGGCTCGGGTGTAAATCGAGCGTCGGCTCGATGAGCAAATACTCAAAGATACGCATAGCGTTTTTCTCGAACACCGATTCCAAGCCCGTCAGCTCGCAAAGCTTTTTCTTGTACTCGGGCAACGCCCCTGCAAGCTGGTAGGCAATCGACGAGATGATGTATTTCGGGTTCGCTCTGTCCGAGTTGTTGAACTTGCAGAAATGCGCCGCCGCAACAAACTCCGAATAACGCCAGATAAGCATACTCGAAAACGCCGTTTTACCGCACCCAGGTCTGGCTTTAATCCAGAAAAAGTTCTTGGGCGACGCCACGAATTCTTCAAACTTTTGGAAGGCTTCCTTTCTGCCGCAGAAATCGTCGTAGTAGCGGAAGACGAAATCCTTGGACGAGATGGGCTGCAAAATCGCTTCCAAGCGCGCGTCTTCGTCCGCAAAGCCAAGCTTGACGTTTCCGCTCAAAATGGAAACGAGCTGAATAAGAAAATCCTTGTACTTGTTCTCGTTCAAGCCGTCCGCCCCTTCAAAGCAGTCCTTGAAGAACAGGCGTTGGTATTTGTTGATGCTAAGCGGCACGCGCGAATCGTCCACCAAAATGGGGATGATCACCGAGTTGTTTTCACCTGCGCGGCAAAGCTCGTTCAAGCAGTACCCGTCGGGGGACGTCGAACGCTCGGAAACGAAAAACAGGAAGTATTTACACGCGACGATGTGCTTGTCGATGGTTTGTTCCCAGTCGCCAAGCTTTAAGTAATCGACGTCGAAAAAGACGTTGAAGCCGTATTTGCGTAAATCATCCGCAAGCCGCTGAATCTTCTCGCCGTGCGTTCCGTGCCCATAGCTGATAAAGATGTTCTTGTTATCCATTCTCTTGCCCCCTTTCAGGCGTTTTTTCCGTTGTTTTTGCCATTGCTTTCGCCACGTGCATTATATAGGCTCTCGCCACGTCCAGCCCTGCCGACTTGTACAGCATTCGGCTGCCTACAACGTCTTCGATTTCGTTCAAAACCCATTCGCCGCCGTGGCGAATAAAATCCATTCCGACAAAATCCGTTTGCAGATTTTTATGTAGTTTTTGCACCATTTTTTGAATTTCGTGGGGGACAGGTACGCATTCAACCTTTCCGCCAAGCGAAAAGTTGCTACGGAAATCCGTTTCAGACGTCCGCAAAACCGCCCCTAAAATCTCGCCGCCGAGCAGGTAAACGCGCATATCCTTCCCAAGCTCCGAGCAAATCGCCTGCGTCACGTAGTCCGCAGGATTGCGCCCCTGCCAAAGCGCGCGGTACTCCCACTCCGTATCCGCTTTATACACTTCGCTGCCGCCGTGACCGTCACGCTTTTTTACCACCACAGGGTAGCCAAAGGGTGAACTCTCTTGACAAGCGGATGAAAGTAGTGTCGCCATCACGGGAAGGTCGAGCGTTAGCGCTCGTTGGTGGGTGTACCACTTATCGTTGGCAACCGCCGACACTTCCGCATTGTTAAACACGCGGACGCCCCCTTTTTCCAAACGCTCGCTGAGCGTAGGGGCAATCGTTCTCACGAGCGCAAAATCAGGCAACTCTTCGTCGGGGCAAGCTTCGCCACACGCAATCTGCAACCGCAAATCTAGCCCGTACTCCTTCGCATAGCGCAGGCACTCGCCGATAAACCACTCGTTGCGCGCCGCCCCTGCTTCGTCGTAAATCAGCCAGCCCTTCATAAAAGCATTTCTTGGATATAGCGCAAAATTTCCACGCTCATATCCACCCCCGTGCAATCGTAGGTGCTTCTAAAATGGGGGTTGGAATTCACTTCGCAAACGAGCGGATCTCCCCCTTCGCCAAACAGTACGTCCACGCCTGCAAAATCCAGCCCGAGCGCCCTACACGCCGCCACCGCCGCGTCCGACTGCTCTACCGTGGGCGTATAGGCGTGTGCCTTGCCGCCGCCTGTGATATTCGAGCGGAAATCGCTGTCGTTTTCTCTGAGCATTCCGCAAAGCACCCTGCCGCCAACGACGTTCACGCGCAAATCCCTGCCCGAACTGCACGCAATATATTCCTGCAACAAAAAGGACTTATACCCAAAGCCCGATACAAGCTTTTGTAGCTCTTTTGCGCTATGCACCAAGTATACCTGCCGCCCAAACGAGCCGCACGCTTCCTTTACGACCATGGGATAGCCGAGCTCCTTTTCCGCTCTTGCCAAAAAGGATAAATCGGTGTACCCCACCCCGTCGAAGGTCATGGGCGCAAGCATCGTCTTGGGGGTTTTTACCTTCCCCGAAAGGGCAAGCGCCGTCAGCGTTTTATCGTCCGCAAGCCGCACCCCTTCCGCGCTGTTAAAAAGGCGCAGCCCTGCGTTTTCCAAGCGCTTGGCAAGGGCGTAGTCCTTGTCCCAAAACAGCACGAAATCGGGCTTATCCACAAGCGCGTCCACGCGGTCGAAAAGCTCCGTCGACGTCTTTTTTTCTAATTCGATACCGAGCGAAACCGCCGCGCGGCACAAAAAGGCGTACAGCTCGTCAAACTTATTCGATTGTAAAAAGCCGTTGACGACCAGCCACCCTTTCATAATCGCTCCTTTTTAATGTGATTATACGTTAGTATATCACATTTTTCTCGCACTTGCAAGGGTTTTTCTCTTTTTCCGCTTGCAAAAGCAAAAAGAAAGTGATATAATTCCCCTATAACCAAAGCAATATAATCCAAACCAGCCCAAAATCCGTCTTTTGAACGCTTTTGTGGCTTGTCGTCATCATAATACTTTGGTATAATTTCTTCCTCCGCGCCCAAAATCATTTCAAAATCCCAACTTTTGGGTGCGAAGCAATTTTATAGCGAGCAAATTTTCGTCCTTCTACAAGGCAAAAACCGCAGATCAACCCGACGGTTTATCAAGGTTTTTAACGAAGTAGTAGGCAAAATTTGCCGCTAAAAATCTTGGTTTGGATTATATTACTTTGGTTAATTACGAGAGATAATAGAAATGTGGTATGAGATTGTTTTTTGGATTCTTTGCGGAATTTTAGGCGTGGCGGCGCTTTTTTTGCTCATTTGCTTGGGTTGCTTTTTGAAGGTGTTCTATTCCCCCAAGCGCAAGCCGCTCGGCGAAGGGGAATACGAGTATCCCCCAGGCGACGTCTACGTCCCTTTTTACCCACAAATGAAAGACTGGATGGAACGCTTACGCAAGCTGCCGCACGAAGACGTGTCGGTGACTTCCTTCGACGGCTTGACCCTGCGCGGCGCATATTATGAATACGCCCCGAACTCCCCCGTAGAGCTTTTGTTCCACGGCTACCAAGGCACGGCGGAGCGGGATTTATCGGGCGCAATCGACCGTTGCGCGGCGCTGGGCAGAAGTATGCTGATTGTCAATCAACGCGGAAGCGGCCCGAGCGACGGACGGGTGATCACCTTCGGCGTCAAAGAGAAAAAGGACTGCTTGACTTGGATTGACTTTGCCGTGAAAAAGTTTGGCAAGGATCGAACGCTAATGATCGGCGGCGTGTCGATGGGGGCTACGACGGTACTGCTTGCATCGGAAGAAACGCTGCCCGAAAACGTCGTTTCCGTGATGGCGGATTGCGGCTTTTCATCGGCAAAGGAAATCATCAAGAAGGTGGTGCGTGAAATGGGCTTGCCTGCGGACATGGTATACCCTTTTATCCGATTTGGCGGCATCATCTTCGGCGGCTTTGACCCGAACGATTCCTGCCCTATCGAGTCGGTGAAACGAGCAAAAACGCCCGTGATTTTCCTGCACGGCGACGCGGATGATTACGTGCCCTATCAAATGAGCGTGGATATGTACGCCGCGTGCAACGCGCCGAAAAAGAAGCTTATCACCCTGCACGGCGCAGGGCACGGGCTTGCCTATCCAAACAACCCCGACGAATACGTCGAAGGCTTGCGAGAATTCCAAGAAGAATGCGGCTTTTAATCCCTTCCACCACTGTACGACGGCAACCGATACGCGTTCCGAAAGGATTTGTTTGGAAATATTATTGCGATACTTGACAGCAATGCCAACGTTGTGGTAAACTATGCGTACGATGCGTGGGGGAACCATAAGGTTTTGGATGCGAGTGGAAATGCGATTACGGCAAATCTAAATTATGGTGAAACCTGGGGAACAATAATAAAACGAGCTTTGGGGGGATAAAAATGTATAGAAAACGATTTTTTAAGTTGTTTATAGGGATGGTTTTTAGCGTTATAATCTTCTTGTTAGGCTCATGCGGACAAGGCGATTACAAATACGAAGAAACGAAAGATTTTGCGAAATATGAAACTTTAAGAAATGAGTATGTTCGTACTTCGTTTTCGATATTTCCCGAAGATGTGGATATGGAACACGTGGAAAATTTTTCGTATGTTCGGTATAATTACCATTCTTCGGACATAGATGTGTATCTTTCTCTAAAATGGGAAACTGAAACGGAGTTTAATCAATGCCTTACGGACAATTTGGAAAAATTGCAAGCGAAGTATAGAAGTCTTTTCGTTTCAGAATTTATCCTAGGATATGATGCTTTCTTTTTTGGGGAATTGATAGAATTCAAAGATGAACCAACGTTGAGCGCTTACGTTAGAAATCGTGGGGATAATTATTCTGCAAGTTGGTATATCGTAATGTATTCCAGAGTGGAAAATCGTATCGTTTTTAATCGATTGCTGTATCAAAGTATCAATAAAAAGAAGTTTACACATATGCCGTATGTCACTCAAAATTTAGGTGTACAATTGACGCAAATGGAATTTGAGTATAGGATATAAGGTTAATATAAGAGCAGGGCGTGGAAACACGCCCTGTTTTTGTACTTGTTGTGATACAATACATATACGATGTGATGGGAAATCCTATCAATTATCGCGGAAAAACGCTTGTATGGACGCAGGGCACGGCTTGCTTATCCCAACAACCATTCCATAGAAAGAAAAAACTCGGTTTTGCAACCGAGTTTTATTTTTTTGCGCACAGCTTTACGGAAGAAGATAGGTTTCCAAATAGTCTATTTCTTCGCCGTAGATTCGCTTATCTACGCACAGGATCGCGATGCTCATCGCTTGGAACGCCGCTCTCGGCGACGACGGAAGTCTACAAATCATCGTGTGAATTTCATCACGCAATTCCCTGCTTTGCGCCATATCCACTTCCTGCCACGCATCCGAATAAGAATAACCGCCAAGGAAGGAACGAACAAACTCGTATTCCGCATCCGAAAGATCCCCATCCGCCGCAAGCGCGCTGAAAATAGCAATCTTCATTCCGCGCATCGCAAGGCTGGATCCAACCTGCTCCGAAAGATAATTGTAAACGGTGTTAAAATATCTTCCCGCAAAGTTTTCCAGCTCGCTACGGGACATACCCAAACACATATCTATCATTTCACGTACAGTCATATTTTTCCCCTACCTTGCCATTAAAGGCTACGAAGGAACGCCATTTCAGGGCCTTCCATTCTGCCGTCCACCGCAAGCACCGCAATGCACACGGAAACGAGCGCTTCCGCAACGTCCGAAGGCAAGAAATCGATCAGATCGCGCGTGGTCTTTTCCGCTTCGTCGCAATAGAACTCACTCGCTACCTTAAACGCTTCGTCGTAAGTATAGCCGCCGATGAAGGAAGCGATGAACTTCCATTCCCCTTCGGAAAGCTTGCCATCCGTCGCAATACAGGTAAAAATCGAGCCGATGAGAAGGGTGTTTGCCTTGTCGCCGCCGTGCTTGCTTGCGATGTGTGCATGCACCTTCTTGTAGTTTTGACCTGCAAAATTTTCAAGGTCGTAATAGGAAAGCCCTAAGCAATAGTTAACCATAGAATTGATGTTCATAGTGAACCCCCAAAAAGAATTATTGCACTTATTCTATCATAGATAGAAGTCTTTGTCAATAGCTCTTTGAAAAAATCCCCCGCTCGATTTTAAGCATACAACAAGCCCTGAGCAACTGCTCAGGGCTTTTGATTGTGCTTAGGTTTTTAACCAAATTTATTCTTCCTTTTTGCAGCAGAAGATGAGAGCCGCAAAAAGCATACAGCATACGCCCACGCCCCCAACCGTTCCGTTGCAGCCGCTCTTTTTGGGCGAATCCTGCACCGACGGCGGTACGATAGACGAAGAATCGAACGCGCCCGTCGACGAATCCCCCGTACTGCTATCTGCGTTAGAACTATCCGAGCTATCGTTGTTGCCCGAGCTATTGCCGCCCGTCGAGTCGTCTAAGCCGCCCGAACTGCTATCATCGCCGCTATTGGTGTTTCCCCCCGAGCTATCGTCGCCCGAGCCGCCACCGCCTGGAAACTTTTCGTAGACCGCCGTATAAACAACGTCCTTTTCAGCCTTCGCAATCTCTGGATTCCAACCGACGAAGGTATACCCTTCACGGCTCGGATTTGCAGGAACGGTCACCGACGCGCCATAGCGGTACACTTCTTCCGAAATCACACTACCGTCGTAGTCCGCAAAGCGGATGGTGTATTCGTAATATTTGCGTTCGTAGGTGGCTTTATAGGTCACGTTTTCCGTTGCCGACGTCACGTCTTTATCCCAGCCTGCGAACTCGTAATAATAGGTCTTGCTATCCACCGTTCTCGTCGGCGTATTAGGCTGGATAACCGTCGCACCCTTGTCGTATTCCGCTTCCGAGAGTAGCGAGCCGTCATAATTGACAAACTTGACCGTAATCTTCGTCGAAACCGCTTTATACGCCGCCGTATACGTAGCGTCACCGAAAACGGCTACCACTTCCGTATCCCAGCCGATGAACTCATAACGGAAACCGCCTTCTTCCGCTCTTTCGGGCGGAGTCGGGGTCACAGGAATTTCACCGTACGCAACCGTTGCACGGCTAATTTCCTTGCCGTCGTAATCCACAAAAACAACGGTGTATTCACGCAAAATTTCGCGGTACAACGCTGTATAATCGGCGTCGCACGTGACCATGCTAAACGGCTCTTTCCAACCGATAAACTCGTACCTGTATGCCACGTTTTGTTCTCTATCCGTGTTCGGTGCAGAAATTTCTTCCCCGTAATAGTATGTCTTTTCAAAGAAGCTTGTTCCGTCTTCATACAAGAAGCAAATCTTGTATTCGACGTACGTTTTTTCAAACCGCGCGTGATATTCCGCATCCTCTTGCGTAAGCGCCACTTCATGATCCCAACCGACAAACTTTTCATAATAGGTGTTGTCCATCGGACGATCGCTCACGATCGGCGCGATCGGCATCTCGCCGTACAGGTAAACGTCCTGCGACAAAAGCGTTCCATCGTCGCTGTAAAAACGCACGGTATAGCTCCGCGCCACAGCTTGATATACCGCCGTGTAGACGGCGTTTTCCACCGCAGGCGTCAACGGACGATCCCAACCGATAAAGACGTATTCATACTGCGCCGTGGTCGGCTTTTGCGGCAGTGCGGGTTCTACTGCCCGTTCGCCGTAGCCAAGCGTTTGCGTAGAAAGAACGTTTCCTGCTTCGTCGCAGAAGACAATCTCATAGCTTTCCGCCTGCGTATCCAGCGTCCACACGTGCGTGCCTTCGGCAGGGAATACGGAAACGTCCGCACCCGACCAGCCTGCGCTCGCATAGCCCTTGGGGGCGCGGAATGCGCTATTTAGCGTCGACGTGGGCAACTCGCTGTTTGCTTTGCCGCCCAGCATCCCGATCAGCAAATCCTGTGCATAAATTTGAATAAACGCGTACCTGCCGCCACTAAATACGGTAAGACCGTCTACTTCGCTACAATTTCCTGCCACAAAAACGGTGAGTCCGCTCATTCCCTTGAACGCGCCGTCCTGCACGTCACCGCCGACGAAAAGATACTGCAAATTCGCAGGCACGACCGCCGATTGCAGGTCGATATTGCTTGCGCCGAAGGTATATCCAAAGTGGGTATACGTATCCTTCCGCCCCCTACCCAAAAAGGGCAAGCGCGCGGAAGTCAAGCTCTGCATGCCGCCAAAAGCATTATACCCGATCGTTTGTACGTTGTCGGGTATATAGAGCACAAAGGCGTTTTTCGCGTCCGCAAACGCGTTCAAGCCCACGTAGGTCAGCGCCTGCGCGTTATGCAAATCCACCCCTTCCAGCGAAAGGCAGTCTTCAAAAGCATAATCGCCGATGCGCTCCAAAACGCTCCCAGCAGGGATAGAAAACCGAATGAGCGCTTCATTGCCTGCAAACGCCGAGTTTTCAATCACGCGCAAGCTTGCGGGGAATTGCAGATCCGTCAAGGCGGCGCAACCGTAAAACGCCGAAGCCCCGATGCTTTCCACCGACGAGAATTGCACGTCCGTCAAGCCCGTACAGCCGTAAAACGCTCTTTCACCGATCGAAAGCACGTCGGGCGCATACACCGTTTCCACGCGTGTATTTCCTTCAAACGCCTGCGGCGCAATCGTCGTCACAGGATATTCCAAATCCAAAGATACGTACCTATCTGCACCTTCGTAGGTAAGCAGGGTATATTTTCCGTCGATCAAGACGAGTTCCAGCCCGTCTTCCACCTTGACTTGTCCAACCTTCAAAACGTTGGTCAACTCCGCGCCTTCGTTCCAGCCGACCGCAAAGCCGTCCGCGCCCGTTTCGCTTTCCATATACAGCGTTCCCGAGCTGTTGCGGAAGGCGTGTTTTTCCACCGTAGTCACCGACGACGGCAGGTATACGTACTCATAATCGTCGGCAAACGCGTATTCTCGAATCGTCGTCACCGTAGTCGGCAAGACGATTTTTTTCAAGGTTTTATGCCCCTGCAACGCCTTTGCCGCAAGCTCTGTTATAGAGTAGATTTTGCCGTCCACCGTAAGGTTTTTAGGCAAAATTAAGCGCTCACCGCAGCCATGGTAGCCCTTAATTGCGATATTGCCGCTTTTTGTAAAGGTGTAATCCAGCGCGCCGCAGCCGTTTGCCGAGCCCGTCGATAAGCCGTCTGCGCCGATATTTTGCCACTTCGCGTACACGCGCGTGCCGATCGGCAAAACCTGCTTATAATAGGTCAACGGCTTAGTGTAGGCTTTATCCAAGTACCAACCGCCAAACTCCTTACCCGTAGGTATATTTCCCACCGTCGGGAAAGGGTACTCCTGTAAAGCATGCCCTTCCTTCACCGTGCGCGTTTGCTCGTTGCCGCCCCCAAAATCAAAGGTGACCTGACCCGTTTTTCCAAACAGGAAATCGTAGATATTCAAGCCACCGTAGCCGAACTTATAATCCTTGCCGTAATCCCCTTGGTCGGTTGCGGACGCATAGAGCGCCGCTTCTACTTCTTCTACCGTGGATTCGGGGTACAGCGAACGATACAGCGCCACCGCCGAAGTGACGATCGGCGTAGCGAGCGAAGTGCCGTTGGCGTACGCATAGCCGCCGTCCATCGTCGTCGAGTAAAAGCCGCCAGGCGCGCAAACTTGCACGTTCTTATCCCCGAACGTCGAATAGGAAGCCAAGGGATATTCCGTCGCCGTGGACGAATAATTGAGCAGGTTTGTAAACGCCCCCACGCCGATTACGCTACTATCCGCAGACGGATAATGCAAATCGCTCTTGGAAACGTTCCCTGCTGCAGAAACGATCACCGCGCCGCTATTGCGGATTCTACGCAAAACGGATGAATAGGGATTGCTCGTCAAGAAATTGCCCAGTGACATATTCACGACGTCGGCGTTCAGCGTTGCCGCGTACTCCATCGCTTCCAGCATCTCGTAGCCGTCGTAGCCGCCTTGCGAGGTGGGCGTGACCTTGACAAAAATCAGCTCCACGTCTTCGGCAAGCCCCGCGATTCCGACGCCATTATCCCCAACGGCAAAGATTTGACCGCATACCTGGGTACCGTGTCCGCCTACAATTTCGCTATCCGCCAAGATTTCATACCCTGCTTCTGCGACCGTTTTTTTCATCGTCACGTTGTAGCTCAAAGGGCTAAAACGAATAGATCCGTCCGCCGCCAAAAAATCTTCGTGATCATATTTTACGCCGCTATCAATCACGACGACGCGTGAACGGTGTGCATCCGTTGCGCCCTTGGTGACGTCGCGGACGGAAACGCCGTCCTTTTGCATGCCGATACGGGAATACAAATATTTTTCCTGACTCGCGGCGTGCGTGTCGGAAAAGCCGCCTTCCAACGTCGTGGACGGGAAAAGGTCGCCGCCATCAAAAGGCAAAGCAGAGGGGGCTATGCCACTCTCTGCCTGTGCGTTTTCAAAAGACGGCGCAACGCTCCCCGCGCCGCAAAAAGCGCCGCAAAAAAGGAGAAAAGCCGCCATTTTTATCGTTAGATTTTTGAGTTTCTTACGTTGCATATTGACCGTCCAAAAAAATCAACTCCACATCAATTTTAACAGTAAATATACGAATAAAAGGGAAAAGCCGATCCCCAAAACAATGGGCAGGTACGCACGATACGCACCAAGCGTCAGCGCCAGCTTTTCCTTGAAAGAAAGTCTGTCGGGTTGCTTTTTAGGGTCGGGATCGCTTTTGGTGTGCCAAGGCATACCTTCCACGTTCATATTCGCAACCGTATGATGATCGTCGATATAGACGATCTTCTCTTTCTTTGCTTTTTTCGTATTTTTGCCGTTATTCTTTGCCGTGTCTTGCGTGTTATCCTTCATTCTCGTCTTCGTTGTACAAATGGCACGCTACGAAATGTTCCGGCTCGACTTCGCGAACGGTGGGAACTTTCGTTTTGCAAATTTCCATACAGCGTTCACAACGCGTGTGGAATTTACACCCCGAAGGTGGATTCGACGGACTGGGGATATCCCCCTTCAAAATACGCCGTTGCATCTTCGTTTCGGGATCGGGAACGGGAATCGCGCTAAACAGCGCCTGCGTGTAAGGGTGCAAAGGATTTGCAAAAATCCTGTCCTTCGGCCCTTTTTCCACCATATTACCCAAGTACATAACCCCCACTTCGTCGGAGATATGCTCTACGACGGAAAGGTCGTGCGAGATGAAGACGTAAGCGATGTTCATCTCTTTTTGCATATCCTTCAAAAGGTTGATAATCTGCGCTTGAATGGACACGTCGAGCGCCGAAACGGGCTCGTCGCAGATGATAAGCTCGGGTTTAAGGGCAATCGCTCTTGCGATACAAATACGCTGTCTTTGACCGCCCGAGAACTCGTGCGGGTAGCGATCGTAGAAATGGGACTGCAAACCGCACTTTTGCATGATGTCTTGAATGTACTTCTTTTGCTCATGCGCGGGCACGATGCCGTGTACCTTGACCGCTTCCCCGATGATTTCCCCGACGTTCATTCTCGGAGAAAGGGAAGAATAGGGGTCTTGGAAAATGATTTGCATCCGCTGGCGCAACGCACGCATTTGCGCGCGCGTATAGTCGGTGATGTCTTCGCCGTCGAAGATAATTCTGCCGCCCGTCACGTCGTGGAGCTTCAAAATCGTTCTGCCCATCGTCGTTTTGCCGCAGCCCGATTCCCCTACGATACCGATCGTTTTGCCCCTTTTGAGCGTAAAAGAAACGTCGTCCACCGCGCGAAGATATTTCGTCGGCTTGCCGAAAAAGCTCGTTCCTACAACGAAGCTCTTTTTCAAGTTCTTGACTTCGAGCAACACGTCGGATTTTTCCGCCGCTTGAACACCTGCCACTTCTTCTACTACGGGCTCTACCGACGAAACGGAGTCGGGTGTAATCATGGAATTATTCGTGCTCATGTTTCGCCTCCTCGTTGTAGAGATAGCAAGCTACCTTATGCGTCGGGGATACCTGTACGTAGCCAGGGTATTCGCCCGAGCACTTGTCGCAAGCGCGGTCGCAACGGTCCTTGAAATAACAATGCGTAGGCATTTCAATCGGGTTGGGAACGTTGCCAGGAATACTATACAGCCTTTCCTTGCTTTGGTTGATTACAGGTTTGCTCTTTTGCAAACCGATGGTGTACGGGTGCAAGGGATTTTTGAAAATTTCCATAACCGTACCCGTTTCAATCACCTTCCCTGCATACATAACGACGACGTAATCCGCCATTTCCGCGATTACCCCCAAATCGTGCGTGATGAGCACGATCGAGCCGTTAATCTTGGTCTTGATGTCCCGAAGGAGCTCCAAGATCTGCGCTTGAATGGTCACGTCGAGCGCCGTTGTCGGCTCGTCGCCGATGATCAGGCGCGGATTGCAGGTCAGCGCCATCGCAATCACGACTCTTTGACGCATACCGCCAGAAAGCTCGTGCGGGTAGCGAGTGTACACGTTTTCGGGAATGATCCCAACGAGTTTCAGCATTTCGTAGGTGCGCGCTTTCGCGCCTTCCTTCGTCACGCCAGGATTATGTAAGAGATACACTTCGTCCAGCTGCTGGCCGATCGTAAATACAGGATTGAGCGACGTCATCGGTTCTTGGAAGATCATCGCCACTTCTCTGCCGCGGATCTTGCTCATTTCGCTCTTCGGCGCTTTGACAAGGTTATACACCTTCGGTTCTTTTTCAAACACAAAAGCGCCCGTTTCATCACGTTTTTGCTTGTATTGAACGATCTCTGCCCCCGTCTTTTTATCCACTCGAACGGATTCGACGATCTTTTCGCCGTTCTCGTCCAGCTCATAGACAGGGATATATTTGCCGTTTTCGTCCGTCTTCAACACTTCCGTCTTAAAACGGATTTCGCCGTCGACGACCTGCCCCGTCGGGCCTTGTACCAAGCCCATAATCGACAGGGAAGTGACGCTTTTACCGCAGCCGCTCTCGCCCACGATACCGACCGTCGCGCCCTGCGGAATGTTAAACGAAACGTTATTTACAGCCTTTACCACACCTACGTCGGTGAAGAAATAGGTGTGCAAATTTTCCACTTCCAAAACGTTCTTTTCGTCCTTCATTTCAGTCACGTATTCGCTTTCGGGAATGTATTTACGCTTTTTCAGTTTCTCGTAATGCTTGATCGTTTTGCTGTTTTCTTTTGCGATTGCACGCAATTCTTTCGCACTAAGGCGATGCACGTGTTTATTTTCAGCCATGGCAATTACCTCTTCATTTTCGGGTCAAACGCATCGCGCAAGCCGTCGCCGATAAAGTTGAACGCCAACACCGCCAAAACGATACATATACCTGCGGGAATCCACATATTCCAGAACCCACTACGCAAAACGTCGGGATTTGAGCCCGCTTCGATCATCGTACCCCAAGACGCGCTGGGATATTCTACGCCGAGCCCCAAGAACCCAAGCGTCGCTTCCGTCAAAATGATAGAGCCCAAACCAAGCGTCATCGTGACGATGAGCTGCGGCATAATGTTCGGCACAAGGTGCTTGAAGATCTGCTGGGATACGGGAATACCGCAAGCGTCCGCCGCGACCATATATTCCTGCTCGCGAAGCATCAACACCTGCCCGCGCACAAGACGAGCAATCCCCGACCAGCCTAGAACGGTCATCATTACCATCATGTAATAGATCTTATACCGCCCGTCGACCCCGTTGGAATCGAGAATAACGCTGATAATTAGCATAATCGGCAAGGACGGGATACAGCTTAGGATATCGACCGTACGCATAACGACGGCGTCCACCCACTTCCCAAAATAGCCTGCTAAACCGCCTAATATGATCCCTAAAATCGTTTCTAAAATGATAACGATAAAGCCAAGAGTCAGGGAAATACGTCCACCGTACATCAAACGTGTGAGAATGTCCATCCCCATATCGTCCGTACCCAACCAGTGATCCCACGTGGGGGTCGTTTGGTTTCTGTTCATTTCAGGGTAAGAGATCGTTTCGATGTACGCGCTAATCACTTCTTCGTCGCCAGGCGCTTTGAACTCAAAGCCCGTCACGCCGTGAATGGGCGCACCGCCAGAAAGGTCCTGCGTCTTTTCCCCCCAAGGCGAGAACAACGGCCCGATGAAGGAAATCAAGAACAGCGTGACAATGATGATCAAGCCGACCATCGACAAACGGGAACGGAAAAACCGCTTTGCAACCAGTTTCCCAGGCGAAAGCACGCGGATATTGTCGGAAAGGAATCCTTCTTCCGACTTTTCGCTCTCTTCCGTATTCACCGTATCCGCCACCGCGTCAGCCGTAGCCGCCGCAACCGCCGTTTCTTCCGTAAGCGTTTCAGGAGCGCACTGTTCCACGGATACGGAATCTTCCGAAATTACTTCTTTTTCTTTTTCCATTTTTCAGCACCTCCTTATTTTGTAAGCTTGACGCGAGGGTCAACCACCATATACATCAAGTCGGACAACAACGTTCCGAGCACCGTCAAGATGGCAAGGAACATATTGTAGCCCATAACGAACGGCACGTCGCCGATCTTCAAGGCGTCGTACGCCATTTTCCCGATACCAGGGATACCGAATACCGTTTCAGTGATCATCGCACCGCCGAACAGGCTGGGAATAATCCCTGCCGTCATCGTGACGATGGGGATCATCGTGTTCTTGAACGCGTGCTTATACACGACCGTTCTTTCGGACAAGCCCTTCGCTCTTGCAGTACGAATGTAATCGGCGTTCAAAACTTCGAGCATATTCGTACGCGTGTGACGCATCAAGCCGCCGATGGACAAAATTACAAGCGTGGTCATCGGCAATACAAGATGCCACAGTTCGTCCAAGAAACGCATAAACGCGGACGTATCCGTAGGCAGGTTTGCCGTCACCAAGCCGTTCACGGGGAACCAGCCGAGATTGATGGCGAACACCTGTACGAGCAACGCCGCCAAGAAGAAGGTGGGCAAGGAAATACCCATCATCGTCAAGATTGTCACGATATAGTCCGTTTTGCCATATTGATTGCAAGCCGCCTTAATACCCAAAGGGATTGCGATTGCAAACTGCAACACGAGCGCGACAAACGAGATCCCGAAGGAAATGCCCATATTTTCCACGATAACCGTAGTGACGGGTGCGTCGTACTTGAAGGATCTGCCGAGATCCCCCGTACAAACCCCTCCAAGCCAGTTAAAATACCCATTGAAGATCCCCGCGAAGGATTTATCCGCCAAGGCGTATTTTTCTTTCATTTCCTGAATTGCCTGTTTGTCCATTGCGCCCTGCGCGATTTGCGAAGCAAACTTTTGGTCAACGAAGTCGGTCGGCATCAAAAGAACCAAGCAATAAATAATCACAGATACGCCGAACAGCACCAAAAGGCACAGCAGCAATCTTTTCGCTATATATTTAACCATAATTACTTTCCTTTTTCACCGTGGCAGGGTCTTCCCCCTGCCACGGCGTTCGTTGCTGATTAAAGCAAGTCGAGTTCCCAAATCTTTTCGATCAAGCCTCTGTAAGCCGTCAAATCGCTCTTCGCCGTCAAGGACGCAGGGTCGATCTTCGAAGAATTGTATACGAGCAGGTTTACTCTTTGGTAGGTGGGAAGTTCCACGGCAAGTTCCATAATGTAATCGAGCGCTTCCGCATAGATGTCCGCGCGGATGTCTTGGTCGAGCGTAGCACGCGCCAAATCGATGTCCTTAGAGAGCTTGTCGATGATCTTCAATTCTGCTTCGTACAGCTTGCTGTTGTTGCTATCCAAAATCGTGGAATAGCCCCAGTTGTTGACGCTGGTTGCCTGCGAATACTTGTGGTATACCTGATACAGGTCAGGGTCGATCGCGCTGCCCCACGCAGCCGCCCAAACGGCAAGCTGACCGTTTGCGAGCTTGGAAAGCGCTTGCGCGTCCGTCTTAACGTCGATGCTCATACCCGCCTTGTTCAAATCTTCCGCCGCCAAAGCGAATACCGAGTATGCAGGGTGATCTTTCGTTTCGCCTGCGATCGTGAAGGTGTAATCCAGCTTCGACGTCGTCTTGCCGTCCGCAAGCTTCTTTTGGTAGATACCGTCCGACTTTTGATAACCAAGCGCCTTCAACGCGTTTTCTAAGAACTGCGCCGTATCCGCAACCTTTGCCAAGGTGATACCATACGCTTCCTGGTAATGCTGGATGAACCAGTCCTGCGTATAGTACTGCGTCGCGTCGTCGGGATATGCCCAAGAGTTGGTAGTCATAGGACGTTCGATGATGCTGCCCAAACCGTCGGTGTAGTAGCTGTCCGTGATCATTGTACGGTCCATAACGTACATGATCAAACGACGAACTTCGATATCAGGCACGTATTTTGCGTTCAAGCCGATATAGCCGTAGCCGTTGTTCGGCTGACGAGCGTAATCGAGATAATCGCTGTACTGGTTCAGCTGGTTGATGGTCGCTTGCTTTGCGGAAATTTCCGAGCTGAAATCAATTTCCTTCGCAATCATCGCGTCCATAACGTTGGAAGACGAAACAACCTGATAACGCAAGTACTTAATCTTCGCGTTATGGATCGGCGTATCCGCTTCTTCCGCGCTCTTTGCATAGTCGTCCTTGGTCGCCGTAGGCGAGTCGATACCGATCGTATAGAAGTACGGGTTGCGTTGATAGTATACAACGTTCTTGGAACGGAAGTCCGTTCTCACCTTTGCAGGCGTACCGTTTGCGGAGCTTGCCATATACGCGCCGCCGCCGATGGGCAAGCCCATACGTTCTACGTTTTTCAGCTGATCGTCACGATAGGTCGTCGAGCTCTTTTCCACACCGAAATGCTGTAAGCCGTCGAAGAGCTCGATTTGCTCTGCGCTTGCGTAATATCTCATGGGCGCAACGGTGAATGCAAAGTTCCAAATTGCTTTGGGGTCAACGCCGTTGATAACGATTCTCAAAACGTCGTGCGATTCTGCGTAGTTCACACCGTTGAACACGGTGGTCTTTCTCGTCGTGATACCGTGGATATTCTTGATTGCGTCGGATGCCGACGTAAGCTTTTCAAGCTCGATACCCTTCAAGTATTCAAGCAGCTCGTTGCCGACGGAGAAACCGTAGCAAAGGGTTTCCACCTTGCCGTAGTTCTTGTATTCGTCGCGCATTGCGTCAAAGCAAATCTTCTTTTCCGCTTCAAGAATCGCATCCGCGTCCGAAAGCCCTGCCGTTGCCTGTTCGATATCATTTTGGATACCCGTGTCCACAACTACGTAATAACGGGGCGTTTCTTCGTCCGTCTTTTCGTCGTCGTTTACCTTAACGTACTGGCAAAGCCCTTCCGCGATACAGAAATATTCCCAAACCTTGGAAATTTCGTACGTTCTCGGGTTTTCCTTGTTGGTACGGTATTCTTCGCCGTCCACCAAGATATAGTTTTCTTGCGCCGTTTCCATGCTGTTGGAGCAGCCGTTCCAGTCCACAGGAAGCATATTTTCGAAGAAGCCGTACAGCTTTTCGATATACGTTTCAAACTCTGCCACCTGTTCGTCCGTGAACGCGTGCTGATACTGATCGGGTAAATACACCGCGTTCGCATACGCGATCACGTTGTTGATGGTAGAACGAGCGTTTGCAAGCGCGGTCGTGTTCATACCGTGCACTTCGTCTTCCGTACCCGTTTCCTTACCCGTCTTATATGCGTTCAAGCCTTGGATCTTGGTCGAATACATCGTCGAAGAACCGTTGTAAACGGGGTCGAGATATACGTACATATTAAAGAGTACGTCGTTGATTGTGATGGGATAGCCTTGGCTGTCCTTAACGCCGTTTTTGATCAAGAACTCGTACACGGTCGTGCCGTCGGAAGAACCGTCTTCCGTCACCTGCCCGTCCGCGTCGTACATGGTTTGCGTCATATCGAGCGTCATAACAGGCTCTTCACGGCCATATGCTACGCCGCCGAGCGCGTCGGAGCTAAGCATACTGATCTGCGTCATACCTACGATTTCGCCATCGTATGCCGAAGTCGAATAAAAAGGATTGAATACGCCGTCCAGTTCTCCTACGGAAAAGGTGACGGGCATCGTTTCGTTGTCGTAAATTTTTTGCTTAACGGACGAATCCCCCGAACCCGTGCTGTCGTTGCTGCTCGAATCGGGTGTTTTTCCGCCGCAAGCCGTGGCTGTCATGCTCAACGAAATCGCAAGACATACCGACAATGCTTTTGCGAAAAATGCTTTCTTTTCGCGTAAAAATTTCACCATGATTTTCTCCTTCCTTTATATTTATTCATTCGTTTCAGGCGCGATTTTTACGTAGACGTAAAGGACTGCGTAATCGCCTTCTTTTTCAGGATCATCCCCGATTCTTGCCTGCAAGTCGTCAAAGGTCAAATTGCCGAATACGATTTCGTCGGAATAGGTGTCCGTCCCTTCGTCGTAAGACCAGTAATAGCCTTCCACCTTGCCGCCCCTTGCCGAAGTTTCAATGCCAGGGCGGTTGAACTTATCGCCCGATTCATAGTTCTTCGTGTATTCCTTGGCCTGCGTAGAATAGAGATTTTTGAAAATAACCTTGATTTTTTGGCTCCACTTAATCACGAGCGTGATGTTTTCCGTGACCACGTCGTTTTTGAAGTCGAAAGCCTTATCCCCAGGGATGGGATTGCCTACTTCGTCGTAGACAATCTCACCCTTTTCGTTGGTTTTTGCATAGTACCAGCCCGCCGCAAAGCAACCGCTGCGTTTTACTTCCTGTAATTCGCTGGTGCTCACGCCCGGCTCGGCGATACGCGATTGCGGTTTATAGAACACCGTCAACTGCGTTCTCTCCGCGTAGTTTTCCATCTTGCCGCCGTTAAAGCAATAGGTGACGCAAACAGAAAATTCCTTCGGGATTGCGCTGTCCGTGTTCCCACAAGCGCAACACAGCATAAACGTCAAAACGGAAAGCAAAATAAGCAGGATTTTTTTCACCGTTTTCATACGTTTTCCTCCTTCTTTTTGAGCAGCACCACCGCCGCAACTGCCAACCCGAACACCGCGCCGCTTACGCTGATTACCGAACGGCAGCCCTTCTTTTCAGAAGGCGCAGGTTCTTCGGTGTCGGAAGATACAGGGGGGTCGTCGGGGATCACAGGCTCGTCGGGCTTTTCTTCCGCCGCCTTCACGGTGATACGGAAGGACGTCGTCTTGCCGCCGAACGAAACGGTGATTCTACCGCCAGTCAGGGTTGCCACGTTCGTGGACAGGGTATAGCCGTCCACCACCGCCTTCGTACCGTCGTCGTAGGTTGCTTCGATCACCATACCCGTCGTGTCGATCGTTTCCCCTTCGATATACTGCATCTTATCGGGCGTCGATACCAACGTGATGGATACAACCGTCGTCTTGATGCCGAAATGATCCTTCACAGGACGCATTGCCTGTTCCTTTTCAGAGAGAACCGCAAAGTAATCCGTACCGTCAAAGCCGCCGTTGAAGAACGCAAGCTGCGTATCGCTGACGATGTTGTTGTACATACCGCGCGCCGTCTTCAAGAGTGCGGTGATTTCTTCCGCTCTCACAAGCGCCGCCGCCTGATCCGCCGAAGCAATCAAGCCTTGAATTTCCGCCAAGTCGGGCAACGCCTTCACGGCGTCGATTGCAGACATGGTGGTTTCATCAATCGTATCTTCCGTATAGTAGATATCCTGGAAGAAGCAAGACCAAATGAACTCGTCGTAGCCCACGCCGTTTTGGGGATAGGTGAGCATCAATCCGTAGGTTGAGCCGTAAGGATAGTACCCGTAATAGAGATACATTGCATAGTAATAGAAGTTCGCGTAGAAGCGTTCGTCCGCGTACTGACCGTCTCTTGAGAATACTTCGTACATCCAAGATTCCAGCTCGTATGCGCTGCCGTCGATGAATCTTGCTTCCAAGTTGGGCGCATTCACGCTCAGGAAGTTGTAATCCATTGCCGCGCAGTCGTAGAACGCCTTATCCCCGATCGTCTTCAAGGAGTTGGGCGCATAGACGGAATACAAGGTATTCGCGCCCGTGAACGCCATTTCCCCGATACGCTCCGTACCTTCCAAAATGGTGTACGATCTTGCGGGGTTGCCGCCAGGGTATGCTTCCATTTGGAACTTGCCGTTTTCGCGGTAGGAATACAGCGCGCCGTAGCCGTCGTCCGTCATCTCGTCGATGAAGAAACGATCGTTTTCAGCGATACGAATACCGTCCAAATAGAAATTGTAATGGAACGCGCCAGGGCCGATGCTCGTCAAGCACGCAGGCAGATCGAGCCATTCGATTCTCGTGTAGGCAACACCGCCTTCCCCGATCGAACGAACCGCAGGGATCGAAAGCTCGCGCACGTTGCTTTGATAGAACGCATAATCGCCGATGGCTTGCACCGACGGAAGCTCCATCTTGGTGAACGCTTGCGTATTCGTGAACGCGTAGTTGCCGATATAAACGGCGTTTTCAAGCGTCAAATCCTGCAAAGCGGAACAGCCGTAGAACGCGTAGTCGCCCACGTACGTCACGCCGTCGGGAAGTTCGAGTGTTTCAAGCTTAAAGCAGTTCGAGAACGCGTATTCACCGACTTCGGTCAATGCCGAAGGCAGAGTGACGTAGCGCAAGGAATGCTGCCCTGCCGTCGACGCGAAGGTATATGCGCCGATGGACGTCATATCGTCGTAGAAGAGCACCGTTTCCAAGTTGGTGGAATCGAAGAACACCGCTTCGCCCATTTCGACGTTGGAGTGGAAATACGCTTCCGTCAGCAAGGGATTGACCGCAAACGCGCTAACGCCAAGCGTTTGCAGCGTTTCAGGCAAGATCACCTTCACGAGCTTACAGCTCGAGAACGCGCCTTCGCCGATGTGTACGATCGAGAGCTGAGCACCGCTGAACGTGTTCGCCTGCGCCGTCGTGCCAAGCGCGTACACCGTGGAAATCGAGCTTGCGCCAAAGGCGTAGTCACCGATCGTTGTAATCGTCGTAGGAAGCGCGATGCTTTCGAGCGAATAGTCGCTGTTAAAGCAGCCTTCGGGAAGCTCCGTCAAAGCGCTGTTCGCCGCGAACTGAACGTCCGCAAGGGTATAACAGTACGAGAACGCACCTTCCCCGATCGTTTCCACGCTTGCAGGGATGGCAATCGACGTGATACCCGTGTACGAGAACGCGTAATCGCCGATCTCTTTCAAGCCTTCGGGCAGGCTTACGGACGTGAGCAAGCTCTTGCCGTAGAACGCGCCAGCGCCGATCGTCTTGATTGTATCAGGCAACGTGATTTCCGTCGTTGCCGCAGGCACGAAGATCAGCTCCGTTCCCGCTTTATTGTAGATAACGTTGTCTAAAATCTCATAGTTCTCCGTTTCCGTCACGGACGGATCGAAGAATTCCTTATAACCGCTTTCCTCCGAATAGGTAAGGGTCGCGTAGCCAAGATTCTTCAAAGCGCTGCATTCGCGGAATGCTTCACCGAAGTTCAAGCTCGTCTGTTCGCGCACACCCACCGTTGCCAAGCTCGTACAACGATAGAAAGCGTTTTTGCCGATTGCCACTTCGCAGTTGGGCAATACGAGAATACGCAAGGTGGTACAGCCTTCAAACGCGCGTTCGCGGATTTCGTACACTCTGCCTGGCATATACAGATGGCGGAGCGCCACACAGCCACGGAATGCATCTTCGTCCACAACGGTATTGCCGTTCAAGACCACCGTTTCAAGGTTGCCGCACGCATAGAACGCGTTCTTGCCGATTCGTTCCGCAGGAAGGGTCACTTCCTTCAAGCCCGAACAGCCGTAGAACATCCCTTCGCCGATCACCGTGTACTTGGAAACGGTAATGTCTTCCAAGGCGGTACAGCCCGAGAACGCGTACTTACCTACCTGTACAAGGTTGGATGCGTTTACGCTCTTCAAGGACGAGCAGTTTGCAAAGGTGTAATCCCAAATCGCCGTCAAACGTTCGTCGTTGACAATCTCTTCGAGCGCCGTACAGCCGTAGAACGCACGGTGAGAGAAAATCACGGACAATGCGTTGGTCATATCCACCGTTTTGAGCGCCTTACAGTTCTCAAACGCCGATTTTTGCACGAGCGTCAAGCTCTTCGGGAAGCTGATATATTCCAGCGCCGTACAGCCGTAGAACGCTTCTTCCCAAATTTCCATAACGTCTTCGGGAACAACAAAGCTTGTGATCGTGGTATTGTTCTTGAAACATTCTTCGTCGATGTACATGAAGTTGAGTTCTTCGGGTACAACCACGTCGCCGCCTGCGCCGTGATATTCTTCGAGAATGTAGCTATTGATAACGAATTCAGGCCCTACGTTGAAGAAGGTATTCGCCGAGAAGAACCCGAGCGTGCCGTCTTCATTGACCTGCTGTGCCGTAATCGTCGACGAGCCTTCGCGCAAGGTATGCACGACGCCGTTTTCGTCAACGGTCGCAACGTAAGGGTTGGAGCTCTTCCAAACCACCTGCATCGTAGGCATATAGAAAGGCTCGGATACCACTTCGAGCTGAATAAACTCGTTGGGGTGCACTTCCACCGTTCGGTTGGTGGGGTTGACGATCGTTTCCTTCTTGTCCTTGATCAGGTCGAACTCTAATCCTTTATACTTAGGCGTTTCCACCACGTCGCCGCTTACGATTACCTTGATTCTTGCACTGGGCTTCAAAAGCACGTCGTTGCGCGTCGCATATACGGTGATGTACGTTTCGCCTACGCCCGTCGCATAGATTTCGCCGTCCTTGACGATGGCAACGTCTTCGTCGTTGGTCGTCCAAACGAGATCGTAGCGTTGCGTCTTTTCAGGCGTGACGATCACTTCCGGCTTCGCCGAGCCGTGCAGGTTCAAATGCAATTCTTCCTGCTCGAACGCAAGACGCTGAGGGAACGCAATCGCGCTGTCCAACGTCAGAGCGTACAGATCGTAGTTCATTGCATAGTCTTCCACCTGCAAATACAGCTTATCGAAGTAATCTTCGTAATAATCGGTGATTTCAATCGACGTCGTCACCGTTTGGCCGCGTCTATCCGAGTAGACGGGGGTGATGTAATCGGTCAAAAGCTGAACGGTATTCGTCGCGTCAACGTAGCAAAGAAGAATGGACTGCGTATAGTTGTTGTCAAACGTCGTGATATCGAGATATACGCGCGTTTGCGTTTCTTCCTGCGCGTCCTTGTATTCTTCGTAGCGAAGATTTGCACCTACCAGGGTCGGCTTTTCGTAGTCGGTCGTGAAGGTGAACGAGAAGGTATTCTCATTCCCTTGCTTGCCGTCGCCGTAATCGAGATAGCCCACCATCGAGAAACGGTATTTCGTGTTGTTGGGCAGGTTCAGCTCTTTGGGGTTGAACTCTACTTCGATGAAGCCAGGACGGGTAGAACCGCCGTTCGCGTAGCCCTTGGCTACGTTCTTCTTCGTTTCGCTCCACACCACTTCGCCCGTGTATTCGTTGACGATTTCCACTTCGCAAACCGCCATACCGCGCATCAAGCCTGCGTATACCGCATAAAACTCATACGCCGTTTCGTGCATCTCTTCGTGATAGATGGAAAGGGAAGCCTTGTCTTCGGACGAATAGATAGGGTCAGCGCCTTCGGGCAGGTTGTAAAGATACATACCCATAGGCAAAATGTATTTCTCGCCATACTTGCTGTACGGAGTCGTCGAGAAGAACTTCACTTCGTACTTTTCGTCGTCGGGAATGGAGTCGTCCGCTTCGTTTTCCGCGATTTCGAACATCGAATAGTCGAGCATAGGCGCATCCGTCCAGTCGCCGTAGAACGCCAAGAAGGGCAAGGTCAAATCGTGCATTTGCGCTTCCGAATAGCCCGTTGCCGTTTGTTTGAGCGTTGCAAAACCTTCTACGTACATACCATTCTTGAAGTACTTATCCAAGAACGCCTTGTTCTCGTCGGAAAGACGAATTTGCAGCTTCACGTCTACGCTTGCACCGCCTGCGACCATGATTTGCTTACGGGTCGTAGCCGCGCCGTTCACCCAGAACTTCACTTCCGCGTCGTCCAAAACGTTGCTCTTTTCCGCGACGGTTTTGCCGTCGGAAGAAACCGTTTCGGTCATCACGTACCAACCGAGCTCATAACGCGCAAACTCGTTGGAAACGTTGTTTACCGTGAAGGTAAACTCGTACACGCCCGTACGGTTTGGATCGTCGCCAAGCTCGATCTTGGTCTTGGAAGAAACGTCCCCGTCCTTATCCAAAACGCTGATGTACGATTGCGACGCCAACGCCGCTTCGATGTTCGCGATCCCCGCGCCCTGCTTTCTCGGGCTGTACGGATCGCCGTATTCGTTCAGGACGATGCCTGCGGTACTCATCATCAACTGATAGGTACGCGCCGCAATTTCCTGCGCGGTCATATCGGGATATTGACTCTTCAAATGGGTACGAATGATCGCTACTGCACCCGCCATATTCGGCGTTGCCATACTCGTACCGCTATATACGTCGTAGCCGCCTGCTACCGACGACGTGACGTTGCCGCCGTACGCCGTGATTTCAGGTTTCAGCTCCAAGGAAGGCGTAGGCCCCCACGACGAGAAGTCGCTCATGAACGGCCCGGAAAGGAACTCTTTGTTCAAGACGATTTTCCCAACCGAATCCACCGCCGCCGAAACCATTTGGTTGCCGATATCCATGGAGATCGAACAGCTGGGAATGATATCCGACTTGTTCTTCGCGCCCATGGTCATGCTGATCTTACCTGCAACGTTGTTGTAGATCATGATTGCGATCGCACCGTTTTCCTTTGCGATCTTCATCTTTTCTTCGAACGTTGTCGTACCACGCTGTACAAGCGCGATACTCGGTTGCGATTGCAGCTTGCTGCGGATATTCGCAGAGTAGTTATAGCTTCTGCCCAAGCCAGGGATTACGACGTACTGCAATTCCGTCGCCTGTGCCGCCGCAGGCATCTTGCCTTCCGCTTTCAGGTGTTTGAAGATATCCCCCACAAAGTCCATTTTGTTGGAGTTGCCGTCCGTCGCTTCCGTGAAGAAGACCATCAAATCTTCCTGTGCAAGCATATACGGATCCTTTTGACCGTTGATACTTGCTACGGAAATTGCCGCATGATAGGTAGACGGAGAGCCTACCGTTGCGGAGTCGGGGTCGGACGTAAGGTTCGTACCGTTTTCACCGCCGTAGCCCGAAGAATAGTCGTTGCTTGCCGCACAGACAAGGCTGATACCTGCATTTTCGATTGCGGTATACACCTTTTCCATGTAGTCGTCCACGTAGGACGAGAAGCCTGCGGACGAACCGAGCGACATGTTGATAACGTCTACGCCGATGGTGACCGCGTCTTCCAGCGCCGCCAAAATATCTTCCGTTTGCGCGCCGCCGAGCGCTTCGTCGTCCACGTTGTCCGTGAATACCTTCATTGTGACGATTTGCGCGTCGGGTACAACCCCTTCAAAGTAATGGCTGCCCTTTTCTTCGTCGTATTCAAACTTCAAATCGGGATCGGAGTTGACCGTTTCTTCGTCCACTTCCGTATAGTTCCCTGCGATGATACCCGCAACGTGCAAGCCGTGCGAAGAATAGGCAGGGTAAACGTTGGAATCCTTATCCGCGTAGTCGAATGCGAACGGCAGCTTCGAGCTCTTATACAAGTTCTCGATGCTTGCTTCGGAGTCAAACTCCACCGCCTTCGTATACTGCAATCTCTCCGCGACGTCCTGACGGGTCAACGCGAACTCGGTCGCGTTAAAGTTTTCCGTCTGGAATGCAGGGTGCTGTACGTCCGTACCCGTATCGAGTACGGCAATCGCCGTGCCGTTGCCGCGCAACGCGGGATCAATTTCCGACGTGTTGTAAATACCCGTTGCGTATACGTTGGTATCGTTGGAGATCTCCAACACCTTCGGCGCCGCGTAATGTTCGGACATTACCACGCTTTCCACCCCTTCAAGGTCGGCAATCGCGTCGAATGCTTCCCCCTTGGCGCGGATGGCTACGCCCTTGGTCAAGGTATCGTAGCGGTAAACGGTGTCCGCCTGAATTCCCATCGACTGCACTTTTTGCAGGAATTTGTCAATTTCTTGGGAAATTTGCGCCCGTGCGCTTTTCCCTGCGGACGTTTGCACGTAGTCGGCTACGGTGAGCCCCTTTTCCGTTGCCTGCTCAGAGAGCGAGCCCTTCCCAAGGTTGATCACGGCAACGTAGTCCTTTGCAGGGTCAAGACGATTTGTCTTTACGACGTCACGGTTGTAGTTGTCGATGAACAGCTGGGAAACGTCCAAGCCGTCCGCCTGTTCAAACCCGACGTCGTATTCCTTCTTGCTAAGAAGCTGTTCCGCCGCGCTCGACGCCGCACCGCCCTTTACGGGGGTGGCGGCGCTTTCGTTCGCGCTTGCGTTCTTTGCGAAAATCCCCATGCTGGAGGAAACCGTCATGAGTGCAGAAAGCATCAATACAGAAATTCTTTTTGTCAATTTTTTCATATCAGTTTACCTCCTTTTACAGGTTTTCCCCGCAGTATTTTTCAATGAGCGCAATGATCTTATCGCTGTTGGTTGCCACGCGGTAAGAGATTGCGTTGAGTTCCGCCATCGCCGCCGACTTATCTTCTTCGGACAGCCCTTCAAACGCCGCGATCGCACGGCGGTACTCGGTGTACGCCTTTTGATGGTATTCGAAGTATTTCCATACGCGGTCGAAGCCTTCGTCCAGCGCAGTTTCTACGTTAGCAACCGTCGTTGCCCCTTCGATCTTTGCGGTTTCTTCCGCAACGATCAAACGGAGTTCCTTCATGTTCGCGTCGTACAGGTACGAATACATATTGTAATATTCGATGAACGCTTCAAAGTTCGCAAGCGCCTGCGCCTTTCTCGAATGGATCTTCGATTCCTGCGCCGCAAGCTCGCTGTAAGTAAACTCTACCGTTTCGCGAACTTCTTCAAGCACGAACATAGACTCGATGAGCTCGATCTGCTTATCTTTATAATCCTTCATCACGAGCCAAATCGAATATTCGTAATCTTCTTCCTTGAAGTCTTCCAAGGTCGCGATCAGCGCCGCTTTTTCTTCGTCGAACGCCGCTCTGTCAGCCGACTTCACGACGTTTGCAAGGAAGCTTTCCCAGTCTTCAAGCAAGCCGCCGATGAGCGATCTGGAATCCGCCTGCGAAATGCTGGTGGCAACTTCGGTGTATTCCACTTCGATCTCTTCCAAAACGTCCGCATCGTACAGCGCGGAGTTTTCCGCCAAGAATGCTTCGTAGCCGCTTTCCAGTTCCCCTTGGAGCTGCGTCAAGTATTCGCTGAACGCCGCTTCTTCGTCCGCCTTAGGAATTCCCAAAACGAACTCTTTATAGTAAACGTAATTGCGTTCGATCTCGTCCAAGGTATACGAACGAACGAGAATGTACTGGGTGGAGTACGCGATGGTATCCATCAGCTCTAACGCTTCCTCGCTATACGTATATTCGCTCTTAAGATCGGCAATCAGTTCTACGACTTCGTGGATTCTCACCCAACGCGCCGCATACAGCTCTACTTCCATTTCATGGATTTTGTCCGCTTCCGCTACGTAGGAAAGGTAGAACTTTTCCTGTGCGGTTTCATCTTCCGCGAACATATCGAAGAACGCGTCGTATTCTTCCGCAAACTTCGCAGTCAAATCGTCCAGCTTTTCCTTCAAGCCGTCCAAAGCGCCTTCCTTCAAGGTTTCTACGTATGCGGTAAATCTCTTTACGTAGTCGCTTTCCGTCGTATCTTCGCCGCCCATTGCGCCATCGAAGCAGTCTTCAATCGGCTGATCGGGGGAAGGCACATATGTTCATAATCAAATTCTGATAAATAATCATTAATATTAATTTCTTTTAATTTTTTTTCATTAACTTCATCTACTATTTGATCAAGAATATTTCCAATTTTTTTATGAATAGTCATTGATGCTAATTTACCACCAAAATTCATAATTGTTACATATCGATGAAATAATCTTAATAATATAAGAGCAAATCCAATTATATT
>SVIJ01000036.1 GCA_015069565.1 Clostridiales bacterium | reverse complement strand
AAAGCCGAAAATAAGGTAAAAATACCCCCAAAAGCAACAAAAAGGGCAATAATCTCGATACTTTTTGTATCAAAATTATCACCCTTTCGTGGTGCGGATGAAGGGACTCGAACCCATATGGTCTCCCACAGGAACCTGAAACCTGCGCGTCTGCCAGTTTCGCCACATCCGCATTCTTATAACGGACAACCGTCCGTTATATTTTTTCTTTCGTAAGGCCGCCCTTCCCGTCCGCCATCAAACGATAGGCAGCGCCGCCTGCACTGATAGATCCCACCACTTCGCCGTCTTTAATCAATAGCGCCGCGTTGTCTTCTATCCCAAAAGCACAGTCGTAATTATAGCACACAATTTTATCAAAGTCAAGCATTCTTGACCCATAATGCGGAGAAATTATTCCGTCTATCCAACCCAACCCTTTGAACATCGCATACTGCGCGCCGTCTTCCGTTTTGAGTGAGTCGGTATAAATATCCGAGAACCAGCAAATCGCGCCCGCCGAAAGTCCCACAATGAGTTTACCGCTATCATAAGCCTTTCGTAGAAGCGGCAAAAGCCCTACTTTTTTCCAGTGCTCGATCATAAACACCGTATCGCCGCCCCCCACGTAAATCACGTCCGCTTTATCAATCTTGCCTTGCCATTTTTCCAAGTCCGCGTCCTTAAAAACAGACAAAAGCACGTCCGTTTTAATATCAAACACCCCTGTATACACCTTATGAAAGGTGTTATAATAAGGCATAAAATCGTGGCTTGCGGTGGGAATAAAGAGCGCGTTTGCCCTACGTTCCCCAGCCGCCTCTTTTGCAAGAGCTGCAATATATTCGTCAATCGCAAGCGTCGTTCTCTCTTTCAGCTCTCCGCCCCCGATTGCAATGATTCGTTTCGTACCTGCTCCAAACATTTTGCTTATTCATCTTCCTTTTTTGGCATCAAGACTTCCGCCTGTTGGATAACGGACGACAGCTCCGCCTTCGTTTTCTCTAAGCAAGAGCAGTACTCGCTTTCATTGAAAAACGCTTCTTCTGCCTTGGTGCTGAGATTTGTAGACAGCAAGTCCAAACGGTTCGCCAAGCCTTCCATTGTTAAATCCTTTTTCTCTTCAAAAATGCAGGTCGCACACCATTCTGCTTCCGCAACCAAGCTGCTAAGCTTCGCCAACTTCGTAGAAGCAATGAGCAAATCGCGCTTCGTGCGTTTTCCCAGTAGCTTATTTGTATACGCCAACGCCTTTTGACATTTCGCCTTCAATTTAAGAACCGTCGCTTCGTTCTTTGCGCGTTTTTTTACAATCGCGAGCGCAATCAAGCTGCCCAAAATAATCACGCCCAACACGCCGTACGTCAAACCGATCTCTACCCAGTTTACCATACCCATGTCTGCATTCAACATTAAAAACCAAGCCATTATTGCACCTCCGAAGGAATCACGTGTACATCCAATTGATCAAAAGGAATTTCCAAACCGCTCACTCTAAACTCTTCCACGATTTTTTCCATAATATCAAATTTCACGTTCCAAAAATCACCTGTCGTTGTCCACACACGCAAAGTAAAATTCAGAGAACTTGCGCCATATTCCGTCAAACGGAAGAAGGGCTCAGGCAATTTTTGCACGCGCGCGTCCGCGGTGACAATATCCATCACCACTTTTTTCACCTTGGCGATGTCCGTGCTGTAAGAAACGGGTACAACCAAATCCAAACGTCTTAACGGCATACGGCTGTAATTGACGATCACGGAATTGAGTACCGTACTGTTTGGAATAACAACCGTGATATTATCGGGCGTGACGATTTTGACAGAGAACAGCTTAATCTCTTTCACCGTCCCCGCCGAGCCGCCTACTTCAACGTAATCACCCGCCACAAACGGCTTCGTAAAGATGAGCACGATTCCGTTCGTCAAGCTGGACAGGGTGTTTTGCAAACCCAAGGAAACCGCAAGCATAACAGACCCAAACGCGGTGATGATCCCTTCCGTCGAGAACCCGAGCACAGCGAGCACCGCAACGAATAACACTACGTAAACCACCAAGGACACTAAGCCCGTGATGAAGCCCGTAGCGGAATTATCCAGCTTGCGGTTTTTCACCGAGCTTTTCTTAACCGCTCTGCGAACGATTGTCGCAATCAGCAGCCCCACGCACAGAACCGCCAACGCCGTGACAATAGCGATCCCGTACCCCGACACGAAGCTTTTTAGAAACCTCACAATAGCATCGAATACTTCTTTCATATTTCTTTCCTTAAAAAATTGTATTAATAAACAGCAAAAAATCACCGCTTTTTAGCTAAATATCACGCAAAAAATCGCATATTTTTTGCTTATTTTGTACCGAAAAGCCGATCCCCAGCATCGCCCAAACCAGGCATAATGTAGCAGTTTTCATTGAGCTGACGATCCACCGCCGCAACGTACAAATCAACGTCGGGGTGATCCTTCAAGATACGACGAATTCCTTCGGGCGCGCTGACCAAGCAACAAAGCTTGATTTGCTTCACGCCCCGTTTTTTGATCATCGTGATTGCGTCCGACGCGCTACCGCCCGTTGCAAGCATCGGGTCGACAACAATCAAAATACGGCTCTCTGCGTCCGCAGGCAATTTACAGTAATATTCCACAGGTTGGTGGGTGGTTTCATCACGGTACAAGCCGATATGCCCCACCTTCGCGTTGGGAATGAGCTTTTGCACGCCGCTCACCATTCCAAGCCCTGCGCGCAAAATGGGAATGATACCCACCGCTCTGCCCGAAACCATATAACAGGTAGCTTCTTCAATCGGCGTTTTCACCTGCACAGGCTCCAAGGGCAAATCCTTGGTGGCTTCGTAGGTGACGAGCATTGCAATTTCTTCCGCAAGCTCCGCAAACTGCTTCGTCTTGGTATTTTCATCACGCAAAATCGCAAGCTTATGCTCGATCAGCGGATGGCGCACGTGATGAAACTTCGGGTTTTCGTAAAATTCCAGCTTTTCCATGGTAAATTCCCCTTTCTTATTTCGAGTATTTTTCTTCGATGGCTTTGATTTTTGCAAGCCGTCTATCGTGACGCTCGCCGCCTTCGTATTCGGTCGTCAAAAACAGGTGAACAATCTCTTCCATCAAGCCCACGCCTACGACCTTTTCCCCCATCGCGAGCATATTCGCATTGTTATGCAAACGGGTATACTTCGCGCAATAGGTATCATGGCAATGCGCGCAACGCACCCCAGGCACTTTGTTGGCAACGATCGAAACGCCGATTCCCGACGAGCAAACCACGATCCCGCGATCACATTCCCCGCCAGCCACCGCTTCCGCAGCAGGAAGGGCAAAATCGGGATAGTCGCAAGAATCCGTAGTATGCGTACCAAAATCTACGTATTCGTGACCGCATTTCGTGAGATATGCAATCACCGCTTTTTTCAAGTTCAGCGCGCCATGGTCGCACGCAAGGGCAATTTTCATGATTCATTCTCCTTTTTCGGGGCGCTTTTCCGCGTCCCCGTTGATTTCTTGGTTGTGGACGGATTTTTCCCCGTCGTTTTTTTCGCCGTAGACTTCTTCGCTGTCGGCGTAGTCTTTGCCGTCGTTTTTTCCGTGGCTGCTCCGTCCGTCTTTTTCGCGGTAGAACGGGGCTTGCGCGGCTTCTTCGGCTTCTCTTCCACCGATTTTTCTTCCGCTTTTTTGGGTGTAGAAACAGGCTCTTGCGCCGCTTCTTTTTCACTTTCTGCAGGGAATAATCCGTCAATGATCGCGGACATGCCCCCTTCCAACGCTAAAAAAGTACGCTCATAAGCGTCAATGGGATAGCCGTAGGGATCGGGAATAGAGTATCCGCAAAAATCGGAAAAAGCATACACCTTTTCGTGCACGCCTGCCATCAGCCCATAGGCGCGGATCACGTGATAGGACACAAGCTCCTTTTGCTCCTTCGTCATACAGATAACGGCGAAAGCGTCTTGCACCATTTCCAGCGTGAGCTGTGTGGGCATGAAGTTTTCCACCGCCAGCCCGTGAAAGAGCAGGGTGCGCAGGGAATGCAAGTGCATACTACCGCTTGCGGAAGCATCCGTCCCTGCCGAGCACACCGAAACGGGCAACCCCCGACGCTTCACTTCGTGACGGAACAAGACTTCCGCCATCGGAGAACGACAGGTGTTTCCCGTACAGACGAATATCACTCTTTTTTCTTCGGGTTGTGCCATACTTCTTCCCTTCTTTTTATATACAGTTGCCCACTCGTCACCCTGCGAAATCCAAGGTCAAGGGAATTATTCCCTTGCGGATTGTAAAGGCAGCGCCTTTACGCCGTCGGCAGACCGTTCAGACTTCTAAAAGCAAAAGCTTGCTTTTGCGCTTTACCGCCTTTGGCGGTTATCGGGCAAACGCCCGCAATAAACGTCAATGGGGAATATCCACGGACGCGCAAGCCTTACGCAGTCGATTGAGCACCCCTGCCATTTTTCCGTCCTGCTTTTGCGGCTCGATTGCCACGAGCAGGTCGCATACTTCCTCTGCGGAGCGCAGATGCGCGTACAAGCTTGCCGCCATCTCGTCTTCCGTCATCCCTAAATTGAACAACACCGCGCCGCTGGGCAAGCCGCTCTTTGCGCTCTCGGACGAGAGCCACCCGACCCGTTTGCCTTCCGCAAGCGCCTTTTTCGCATACTCACTCGCCGCCGCGATTTCATCGCTTGCAAAGAGCGCCGTTGCGCATCTTGGGGAATAATGCTTGTACAAAACCCCAGGGCTTTTCACCTTTTCCCCTGCCGCAAATTTGGGGGAATATACGCCACAACTGCCTACCACGTCTGCGATCATCGCTTGCGTGACCAAGCCAGGGCGCAAGATTACAGGCTCTTTTCCCGTCACGTCGCAAACGGTACTTTCGATACCGCCGACACATTCGCCGCCATCCAAAATCAAGGGAATCAATCCGTCGAAATCGTCCAAGACGTGCTTTGCCGAAGTGGGGCTGACGTGCTTGGAAAGATTGGCGCTGGGCGCGACGATAGGCAAGCCCACTTCACGCAAAAACGCCTGCGCGCCTTCGTGGGAAGGTACGCGAATCGCCAGCGTATTCAAGCCGCAGGAAACGTATTTGCTCACCTTTCCTGTCGACGGATACACCAAAGTCAAAGGTCCAGGAAGGAATGCTTCGCGGAGCTTTTTTGCATACGGCGGATCGTAGTCGATGAGCTTTGACAAATCGTAATCGGTATGTACGTGGGCGATTAGCGGATTGTCCGCAGGTCTGCCCTTGACCGCAAAGATGCGCTGTACCGCGCTATCGTCAAAGGCGTTGCCACCCAAGCCGTATACCGTTTCCGTCGGCATCCCGACCACTCCGCCTTGCAGAATAATCTCTTTGGCAAGCGCAAGGCTTTCGGCGTCGATTTTTCGTATTTCCGTCCGCATCTTAGTCAAAGGGAATCTCCCCTTCATCACCGCCGCCATAAGGGGGCTCGGACGGACCGTCGTCGCCGTCGTTGCCGTTGAACACGGACATGGGGTCTTCATCTTCAAAGTTTTGGGGTTGTCTAGGCGCGCCGTATTGCGGGGGCTCGTCGCTCATCCCTTGCGCGTCCACGTCCACGAACTTGGTATATTCGCCAATGAACTTCATGGGCACTCTGCCCGCTTCGCCGTTTCTGTGCTTTGCGATGATGAGATCCGCCGCGCCCTTGACGACCTTGCCTGCGGCAATATCCGCCGCCGACGCCACCATTTCAGGACGGTGGATGAACATAACGATATCCGCGTCTTGCTCGATTGCCCCCGATTCACGAAGGTCGGAAAGGGTCGGCTCGTTGGACTGGATACGTCTAAGCTGAGAAAGCGCGATGATGGGCACTTCCAGCTCCTTTGCCATAATCTTCAAATCACGGGTGATGGACGCGATTTCCTGTTGACGGTTTTCGCTACCAGCCACGGTAGACGAGCCGCCGCGCATCAGCTGGATATAGTCGATCATAACAAGGTCAAGCGAGCCCGTGATCGTCTTCAAACGACGGCACTTGGACAAAATTTCCGCAGGCGTGACCGCCGAAGAATCGTCGATATAGATAGGGCTATTGCGGAGCTTGTCCGACGCCAAAATGATTTTTTTCCACTCGTCTTGGCTGAGCTGACCTTTGAGCGCCTTACCCATATGCACCTTTGCATAGGCGCACAAAAGTCTTTGCACAATCTGCTGACGGGGCATTTCGAGCGAGAACACGGCGCAGGTCTTGCCATGGTTGATCCCTGCGTTTTCGACCAAGTTCATCGCAAACGACGTCTTACCCATACCAGGACGCGCCGCCAAAACCAAAAGATCGGTTTTTTGCAAGCCGTTCATCATTTGATCCAAGCGCTTATAGCCCGTAGGAATCCCCTTATAGGCGTCGGGATCGTTTTGGAGCTGCTCGAACTTATGGATAACCTGCCCTACAACGTCCCCTTCCGTCATACCGACGAGCGCCGAGCGGTCGGACTGCTTGGATACGTCGTAGACGAGCTTTTCCGCATAGGTCAAGCTTTCCACGCCGTCCGTGCTCTTCATCGAGTTTTCGATGATTTTCCGCGCCGCGCGAATGAGCTTACGATTGACCGAATCACGGGAAACGATATCGAAATAGGATTTATAGTTCGCCGCCGACGGAGTCATTTGCGCAAGCTCGGTAAGGTAGGCGATGCCGCCTGCCTTAGAAAGTTCGCCGCTTGCATCGAGTTGATCGGCAACCGTGACAAGGTCGATCGGCTGACGGTTCGCGAATACTTGATTCATCGCGCGGATGATGATTTGGTGCGCTTCGATATAAAAATCGGCAGCAGAGAGCCGTTCGACAACGTCGGACGCAATCTCGGTATCCATCAAGATACAGCCCAAAAGCGCCATTTCCGCATCGCGGTTATAGGGCATAGTCAATTGTTCGTTTGCCATAACGTCTATTTCCTTTGTTTGTTTTTATGAAAGGGTCAAGGGACTTTGTTCCTTGTCAGTTTCCAAAGATGAAATCTTTGGTAGGTTTAAGGGCAACGCCCTTGTTCGGACTTTTCAAAAGCAAAACCTACGTTTTGCGCTCCACCGCCTTGGCGGTTGCGGGCGGATGCTATCCGCCCCTACCATGGAAGGGCTAAGCTACCCTTGCAATTCACTTTACTTCGTCAGCGCCTTGAACTCGTCCAAGGTATCCTTGAACTCCTGCATTGCCGCTTCGAAGGGTGCTTTGGTCGTTAAATCCACACCTGCCCCCTGCAAAATGCTTACAGGATCCGTCTTACCGCCGCTTCTAAGGAAGGTGAAATACCGCTCTACCGCGCTCTCCCCTTCCGTCAAAATCGAACGCACGATCGAGATCGCCGAGATGATCCCCGTCGCGTATTTGTAAACGTAGAAGGAGTTATAGAAATGGGGAATTCTCGCCCATTCGTAGCCGATTTGTTCATCGTGCACGATCCCGTCGCCGTAGTACGCCTTGTTCAAGCCGTAGTAGAGCGCATACAGGTTGTCCTTCGTCAAAGGCTCGCCGCGCTCCGCCATTGCGTGCGCTTGGTGTTCAAACTCTGCAAACTGCGTTTGTCTAAACAGCGTTGCGCGGATCATATCCATATAATAGGTCAAAAGATACCGTTTCAAGTTCTTGTCGTCCGTCGATTTATACAGGTGCTTTAACAGCAACACTTCGTTGACGGTGCTGGCAATTTCCGCAAGGAAAATGGTATACTGCGCCTTTTCGTACGGCTGTGCGGAAGACGATTGATAGGTATGGATCGCGTGACCCATTTCGTGCGCGATCGTGAAGATATCGTTGGTCGTTTCCTGATAGTTCAAAAGCACGTACGGGTGCGTATCGTATGCGCCCGTCGAGTATGCGCCGTTGCGCTTGCCTTCGTTTTCGTAAACGTCAATCCAGCGCTCGTCCTTCGCCTTTTTCAAAAGCGCGGCGTACTCCTTGCCGAGCGGCGCAAGCCCTTCGATCACAAGCGCGTAAGCATCGTCGAAGGAAAGCTTCAATTCCGCGTCGTCCACCAAAGGCGCGTAAATATCGTACATATGCTGTTCAAAACCGAGTAATTCCTGACGGAGAGAGATATATTCGTGCATATACGGGAATGCGCCGTGTACTGCTTCCAGCAGGTTTTCGTAGACGATCGGCTGTACGTCTTCCCCATCGAGCGCCCTTGCAAGGCAGGACGGGTACTTTCTTGCCGTAGAATAGAAGACGTCCTTTTTCACGTTCCCGTAATAGGTCTGCGTGATCCCGTCAATCAAGTTGATATACGCCTGATAATATTTTTCAAACCATTCCTTTCTCTCCGCCTGCGTACCCGAATGGAGCACCACGCCGTAGAGCCCGTGGCTCATCTGCACTTCTTCGCCGTTCAAAGTGGACTTAGGCAGGTTTAGATTGGCGTTGTCGAGCATCATAAACACGTCTTGGAAAGTTCCCAAAGCGTCGGACGCGAGCGCCAAAACCCGTTCTTCGCCCGCGCTCAAAACATGCGCCTTCCCTGCCGCAATTCTGCGAAGGGAGTATTCCTGTGCCGCAAAATCAGGGTCGGAAATATACGCTTGCAGGGTTTCTTCGGGGAGCGCCGTCAGCTCGGGCTCAACGAAGGAATATTTTGCGGAAAGCTTTGCAAACGCCGCCATCAGCATCGAAACCTTCGACGTATTTTTCGCTACGCGAACGTCTTCGTCGTGACGCATGTGCGCGTACATATACAACTTTTCCACCAAACGGGAAACCGTCTGCATCTCGTCAAAATACGCCTGCAACGCCTTCTTGTCGCCCAGCTTCCCTGCATACGCGCCCACAGGCGCGGCAAGCAGTTCTTCCAGCTTCTTATAATCCGCGTCCCAAGCCGCTTCGCTTTCGTAAATATCCTCCAAGCACCACTTACTCTGCCTGGCAATATCCTTTCTTTCCATAATCCCTTCTATCCTTTTATTAGTTCTTAAAGCTATGAATGGGCGCGGGAATATTCCCACCGCGCAAAATCAAGCGGCTGCTGTCCGTTCCGTGAACGGGCAGAATGGGCGCTCTGCCCAGGAGTCCGCCGAAGTTGACTTCGTCCCCCACCTTCTTGTTCGGTGCAGGAATAATCCGCACCGCCGTCGTCTTATTGTTGATCATACCGATTGCCGCTTCGTCTGCGATCATTGCCGCAATCGTCGTATCGGGCGTATCGCCAGGGATGGCAATCATATCCAGCCCAACGCTACATACGCAGGTCATCGCTTCAAGCTTATCCAAGGTAATTTCCCCTTTTGCCGCCGCCTGAATCATACCGATATCTTCGGAAACGGGAATAAACGCGCCCGAAAGCCCGCCAACGCGCGAGCTTGCCATCACGCCGCCCTTTTTCACCGCGTCGTTCAGAAGCGCCAACGCCGCCGTCGTACCGTGACCGCCCACCGTGGACACGCCAAGCTCTTCTAAAATATGCGCCACCGAGTCGCCAACCGCAGGCGTGGGCGCAAGAGACAAGTCTACAATCCCGAACTGCGCGTTCAAGCGGCTTGCCGCTTCCTTGGCGATGAGCTGTCCTGCTCTTGTGATTTTGAACGCCGTGCGCTTGATCATTTCCGCAGCTTCCGTCAAATCCGCGTCGGGGATTTTTTCGAGCGCCTTCTTGACAACGCCAGGGCCTGAAACGCCGACGTTGACAACGACGTCCGCTTCCCCTACGCCATGGAACGCGCCTGCCATGAACGGGTTATCTTCCACCGCATTGCAGAACGCCACGAGCTTTGCCGCGCCGATCCCGTCCGCGTCAGCAGTGAGAGCCGCCGCCTGCTTAAAGGTCTTGCCAAGCATCCCCACCGCTTCCATATTGATGCCCGACTTCGTCGAGCCGACGTTCACGGACGAGCAGAGCCGTTTGGTGGACGCCAGCACTTCAGGGATCGTTTCGATGAACGTCCGCTCGTAGCTTGCCGTCGACTTATGCACGAGCGCCGAATAGCCGCCCAAAAAGTCGATACCCAAGCGCTCCGCCGCATCGTCGAGCGCCTTTGCAATCAAGGGCGCGTCCGCAGGGAACGCCGCGCAAAGCAGGGATACGGGCGTGACCGATACACGCTTATTCACAATGGGAATTCCGTATTTATCCGAAAGCTCGGACGCCGTCTTGACGATGTTTTCCGCTTTGAAACAAACCAAGTCGTACACCCTTTGCGCGGTATCCTTTGCGTTGTCGCGAATGCAGGACAAAAGAGAAAGCCCCATCGTGATCGTGCGAATGTCTAAATGCTCCTTTTCCACCATTTGAATGGTTTCTAATACGTCGAAATTCGTAAACATTTTCTTGTACCTATAACCCTACTCAAATGCTGTGCATTGCGTTAAAAATGTCTTCGTGTTGAATATAGATGCTCATGCCGATTTGCTTGCCGAGCTCCGCGCACTCCTTAGAAAGCGCGGAAATGCTCTCCGTCGTTTCCGACAAATCGACGAGCATGATCATCGCGAAAAAGTCCTGTAAAATGGTTTGGGAAATATCTTCGATATTTACCTTCTTTTCCGCCAAAAATCCGCTCACCTTTGCGATAATGCCCTTGTTGTCCTTGCCTGTCACTGTCACGACCGCTCTCATACCGTTTCTCCTTCTTCGGTTTGTTCTACCTTCTCGTCTAAATCCTGTTCTTCGATCTCTTCGTCTGCGTAATCGTCATCGTCTTCCCCAAGCTCTTCCGCCGTCAGCGCCTTTCTTTCCAGCACTTCATAACGGACCAAAAAGTTGCTTTGCACCGCATAGCGGACAAGGTCGCCTTGCTCCAAGTCTGGCCATTCCTTTTCCACGTCGTGATATACTTCACGTTCCATCCATTCCTGTTTTTTCTTGTTCCACGTTTTGAACACACAGGAAACGACGTCCACGTATTCCTTTTGCAAATCCTTTTCCGCAAAGAACGCAAAATAGCATTTTTCTTCGTTTTTGATCCCTTCCGAGATCGTGCATAAAAGCTTATAATAGCGGTTTACGCGGTGGTACTTAATCCCCATAAACGGGAACAAAAACACCACGTACAGCCCCGACGCAACGTATACCATTCCCTTTGCCAAGCTCTGTTGCGGATCGTTGTAGGGCAAGCCCATATAAAAGATCCACCAGCCGATGGCAAACGCCGCGTAGAGAAGTGTGACCGCCCAAAAGACGCCAAGAACCCGATTGCGTTGCTTGATTGCCGCCAACAAGTCCGCGTCGCTGTAAACTGTCTGTACCATATACTTTTACCCGATTATTTGTCGTAAACGAACAACACGCCAAGCGTTCCCTTGCCGCAATGGCTGGTAATGATCGAGCCTGCCACCGTTTCAATCACTTCGTCAAATTCAAACAATTCTGCAACCGCCGCCTTCGCCGCATCGACAAGCGCCTGATCCGCCGAGGAATGGGTGACAAAGCAACGAGTCTTATCATACGAAGGATATTGCGCCTTCAAATCTTCCACGTATTGTTTGATAAGTACGTGCATCTTGCCCTTGTATTTCTTCCCAGGCACAAGCTGACCGTTGTCCATATAGATCAAGGGGTGGATCTTGAACGCCGCCGCCGCGACCTTGACCATACCCGATACTCTGCCGCCCTTGTGCAGATAATCCAAGCTATCGGGCACGAAGGACGTGTTGATATGCGTCTTGATTTCGTTCACCGCTTCTTCAATTTCCGCCGCGCTCTTGCCTTCGTCGCGAAGATCGCACGCCTTCATAACGAGCAAGCCCTGCCCCGAAGAGAGCGCCATACTGTCCACAACGCGCACCTTGCCGCCGAACGCTTCCGCCGCTTGGCAAGCCATATTGTACGAGCTCGAGCTCTTCGCGGAAATATTAAAATGAATCAATTCATCGTAGCCTGCGTCGAGCTGTTTTCCAAAGAACTCTTCATAGTCGCCGATGCTGGGTGCCGCCGTCTTGGGCAAATGCTTGGTTTCCGCAACGAATGCGAAAATGTCTTCGGGCTGAATATCCACGCCGTCGAAGAAGGAATTAGACCCAAGGTTTACCTGCAAAGGTAAAATCCCAATATTGCGCTCTTGCACCAAATGCCCCAAATCGCAGGTGCTGTCCGATGTGATACGAATTGCCATAATCTATCATTCTCCTATTTCTATGTTTTTACCGTTTATTATTTTTCAGCTTTTCTTCCAGCAGCTCTCGCCAAAAGAAAATCTTTTCAATCGTATTTTGGTTCTCGATCGCCCACGTAGGGACGATTCCGTGAATGTCCGATTCCTTGTACAAGCCTTCGATATGCGACCAGCCTTCCTTGTATCGGCTATCCAAGCTAATGTTGCGGTTGTCCCCCAAAAAGAAGATCACCCCTTCCCCGACGTCGTTTCCGCGAAGTCGTATTTTTCAGGCCGACCGCCATAATAAGCGTACGGTTCGTTCAATACCTGGTACCCGTCTGTGCCTGCATACCAAACTTCCAGTACGCCGTCCTTACAACGCACCTTATCCCC
>SVIJ01000035.1 GCA_015069565.1 Clostridiales bacterium | reverse complement strand
CCTGCCCTGCCGCGTGCACCCCTGCATCCGTTCTTCCGCTGGCATTCACGCGGACGTCTACGCCAAGCGCTTCCAGCAAAGCATTCTCTATACATTCCTGCACGGAAAGCGCGTTCGTTTGCCGTTGCCAGCCTGCATATTTCGATCCGTCGTATGCAATTTTTAGTACGTAAAACATAGGCGTTTCTCCGTCACAAAATGGGCGCAAGCGCAATCTTCAAGGCAATTACGCCGCCAAGGAACGCAAGCATAAATAACGCCCCAAGCAAATCCCGCCAAGTAAAGCGGAGCTTCTTGTACTTCGTTCTCGTCTTGCTCCCTGCATAGCAACGCGCGTCCATTGCGTCGCCGAGCTCGTCCGCTCTACGGAAAGCGCTAATAAGAAGCGGTATCAAAATCGGCACGATGGCACGCACTCGCTTGATGAGTCCGCCCGTTTCAAAATCCGCGCCGCGCGCTTTTTGTGCGTTCATAATTCTTGACGTTTCGTCCGTCAAAATAGGAATAAACCGCAGGGCAATCGACATAATCAGCGCGATATCGTGCACGGGGATCTTGATCCATTTTAGCGGCGTGAGCAAGCTCTCGATGCCATCCGTAAGCGAAACGGGCGTGGTTGTGAGCGTCAAAAGGGAGGAGCCCATCACAAGCAAGAACAAGCGAATAATCAAGAACCCTGCCGACACCAAGCCGCCACGGTAGATTTCAATAAACTGCCAAGCCCAAAGCGCCGTTTCTCCTTCCTTGGGGCTGTAAAAGAAGATGTTCAAAAGCGCCGTAAAGATAAGCAAAAACAAAATGCCTTTGATGGATTTGAGTATCTTCCCAAACGGTACGCGCGAGAACAGCACGCAAGTGAGAAGGGCTAACGCGCATACGCCAAGCGCCCAAAAGGTCGTCGCCAAGAAAATGCCTACGATATATACGACCAAAAAGACGAGCTTTGTGCGCGGATCCATACGATGTGCGAAAGAGTTTGCGGGATAGTATTGACCGAAGGATACGTCAGACATTGTCGTCACCCCCCGTTAATTGCATACCTGCCCCTGCCGTTTTGGCATATTCAAGCACAGCCCGTACCAAATCGGGCGTGGAAAGATCAGAGCTTATCAAAACGCCGCGTCTTTCCAAGGCATACGTAAGTTTTGCGGAAAAAGGCATATCCAGCCCCATTTGCTGTACCGCAGTCTGCGAGCCAAACAGCTCTTTCGGCGTACCGAACGCCACGACCTTCCCTTCCGAGAATGCCGCCGCCTTTGTGCAGTTTTCCGCTATTTCATCCATATCGTGCGAAACGATTACCACCGTTTTACACCATTCTCTATGAAGCTTGTGAAGCAGCTCCATAATTTCCGTCTTACCAAGCGGATCAAGCCCTGCCGCAGGCTCGTCCAAGACCAAGATTTGCGGCTTGGTGACAATCACGCCTGCGATAGCGACGCGGCGCTTTTGACCGCCCGACAGCTCGAACGGAGAGCAATCCTTAATCTCTTCGTACGAAAGCCCGACCATCTCTATCGCGCTACGTACCGCTTCTTTCACCTGCGAATCGGTAAGCGGCTGCTCGCTGAAATTCTTCAATCCGAACGCTACGTCTTCAAACACCGTTTCCGCAAAGAGCTGGTATTCGGGATACTGGAATACCATCCCCACGTTTTTGCGAAGCGCGCGGAAATCGGCGCGCTTGTCCGTCAAATCAAAGCCGGCAACGGTAAGATGCGTTTCTTCCGCGCTTTGAGTCTTCTTGCCCTTCTTGGGGCGGTATTTCTTTTCCGCCGTAGGAAGCTTGATAAGCGCGTTCAAATGCTGTACGAACGTCGATTTTCCACTGCCCGTATAGCCGATAATCCCGAAGAAATCCCCACACGCAATTTCGAGTGACGCACCGCGCAGGGCGTACGTTTCAAACGGGGACGCAGGGTTGTAGACGTGCGTGACGTTTTCCGCCAACACTCTACCCCCTTCTTCATCCGCTTTTATAGGGAACGAGCGCGCCACAATATGGCCTGTATCAATACCTGCCCCCTTGTTTTTTTGAATTTTTGCAAGAATTTCATCCGCCAAAGCATCGGCGTCCATTCTATCTTCCACAGGCAATCCACCCCTTGCAAGCTCCCTACAAATACGGTAGGAAAAAGGGAGCACCAAGGAATATTCCCTAAGGCGCGCTTCGTCGGAAAGCACCGATTTAGGCTCGCCTTCGAGCACAATTTTGCCTTCGTGCATCACCACCGCCCGATCGGCAAGCATTGCTTCTTCGGGGAAATGGGTAATGAGAAGCACCGTCATTTTTTCTTCTTTGTTCAAGCGCAAGACGACGTCCATAACTTCCTTTCTTCCCAAAGGATCGAGCATGGCAGTCGATTCGTCCAAAATCAGCAGGCGCGGTTTGAGAGCAAGCGCCCCTGCAATGGCAATTCGTTGCTTTTGACCGCCTGAAAGGCGCGTAGGAGTAGAATGTCTATATTCGCTCATACCGACGGCATCCAACGCAAAGGTAATGCGCTCGCCGATCTCCGCACGGGGCACGCCGATATTTTCAGGCCCGAACGCCACGTCGTCTTCCACAATGGAAGCCACCGTTTGATTGTCGGGGTTTTGGAAGACAATCCCTACCTGACTACGAATGGCAAACAGGTTTTTGGAATCGGCGGCATCCAGTCCTCACGGTGATTTTTCCACCCGTCGGCGCAAGCAAGCCGTCAATGAGCCGCGCAAGCGTCGATTTACCGCTCCCGTTGTGACCGAGCACGGCGACAAATTCCCCTTCCTGCACGGAAAAATCCACTTCGCGTAAAGCAAAACCGCCTTCGGCGGTCGATTCCGCGAAGGGTGTTTCGGTGTATTCTTCCGTTTTGTACGAAAAACAGACTTTTTCAAAACGAATTGCCGACATGGTTTTCTCCTTACTGTTGCGCGCTAGTTGCATTACACTATCTTTCAATATATATTATAGCAAAAATCCAAGCGAATTACAATGAAAATCGGGTGAAAATTTACCAAAAACTCTCTTTTTCACCTTTTTTCGGATTTCGAAAAGAAAAATTTCGCATCCACTTGCTATTTCTTGAAAAAAGGAGTATGATTAAGTTAGCCATAAACGGCTAATAAAGGAGTTTTGATGATGAGCCTTGAAAATCCATCCAACCCTAACCCTTCCTTAAAGGAAACAAAACAACGTCGTCTACCGCGCCCAGAAACGCGCGACGACTGGCATCCCAAAACACTGCTTGCTGATTTTGGCGTTTGCCTCCTTGCGGCGTTGCTCGTATCCTTCTCGCTGTTCTTCTTCTCGAACTACAACAACTTTGCGCCAGGCGGCGTGACGGGCTTAGCGTCCATTCTTGGAAATCTGCTTTCTTCGCTTGAAATCGGGGAAACGACGCTCAATATGAGTATTCTAATGTTCGCTTTTAACGCACCCATCTTTGCGATGGTTGCCCTTTGCGTCAGCCGAAAAACAGGGGTTGTCTTGCTCGTTTATCTCTTGCTCCAAACGGGAATCTTGATGCTCCTTAAATGGTTGCAATCGGAATGCGGGCTTCCCTACTACGACGCAATCAGCGAAGCTTCCCCCAAGGAAAACAACGTCGTTTTTGCCGCCATCGGCGTAGGCGTTGTGTCTGGCTTTGGTTTTTCCATGATGCTACGCCGCTTCGGGGCTTCGGGCGGTACGTATGCAATTTCCGCACTCATCAAGCGTTTCCACCCCGAACAAAATATCGCGTGGGTGGCATTTGCGCTCGATTCTTCCATCGTCGCGCTTGCCTTCGTCGTCTACGGTTTCCAAATCAATCCCGTTATTTCCACCTTGATGAACATCTTCATCTCGAACCTGGTGGTCGATTATATGCTCCAAGGCTTGCGTAGCGGGTATAAATTTGAAATCATTACCGATTCTCCCGAAGAGCTTTCCGCGGAAATTATGACGAAGCTCGGGCGCGGAGTGACGGCGCTCCACGCGCAAGGCATGTATACGCATAGCGATAAAACCTTGGTTGTTTGCATCATCCGCAAACGGCAAATCGGCGAACTCCTAAAAATCCTGAAAGCGCAAAACGCAACCTTTTCCTATTCCTGCAAGGTCAACGAAGTGTACGGAAAGTTTTTGCATTAACTTAAAAATCCTAACAACCAAAAAACAGCGCTGATTTCGGTCGGCGCTTTTTTGTATGTTTTGCAAGCAACTCGTCCATACTTGTTCTATATAAGAAATATAGGGGGCAAGGCAAAGTGACACAGCGTATAAAACCGTTTGGATGGAAGGACAAGGTTGGCTATTTGATGGGGGATTTAGGGAACGATTTTACTTTTCTTTTATCATCCACGTTTCTTTTGAAATTCTACACCGATGTTATGGGGGTAGATGCGTTCGTCGTCGGAATCGTTATGATGATTGCGCGGTTTGTAGATGCCGTCACCGATATCGGCATGGGGCGGATTTGCGACCGTAGCCACACCACCGCCCACGGTAAGTTTAAGCCATGGATTCGACGGATGTGCGCTCCCGTTGCGATTGCATCCTTTTTGATTTATCAAAGCTCGCTTGCGGACATGGGTATGACCTTTAAGATTATTTGGCTTTTCTTTACCTATATTCTTTGGAGCTCCATTTTCTATACTTCCATCAACATTCCCTACGGCTCGATGGCGTCGGCAATCTCCGCCGATCCCAACGATCGGCAATCCCTTTCCACCTTCCGTTCCATCGGAAGTACCTTGGCAGGGCTTGTCGTTGGCGCAGGCGTGCCGCTTTTTGCGTACAGCCAAGGGGAAAACGGCCAACCGATTTTGGACGGTGGAAAATTTACGCTGATTGCAGGGATTTTTTCCATTCTATCGGTAATTGCATACCTGGTGTGCTATTATTTAACAACGGAGCGAGTAAAGCTGAGCGATACGCCCGCACAGCATAAGAAAAATTCTTTGAAAAATATGCTCGTTTCTTCACTCAAAAATCGCGCGATTCTCTCGATAACCGTTGCGTCCATTTTGATGCTTTTATCACAGTTCACCGTACAATCCATGTCGGGGTATATCTTCCCGAACTATTATAAAAACACTACGGCGCAATCCGTTTCCACCGTCGTAATGATGGGAACAATGCTCCTCGCGGCGTTTGCCGCAAAACCCCTTTCTAAACGATTTGGGAAAGCGGAAATCAGCGCAGTATCCGCCGCCTTTGCCTCCGTGATTTCTCTAATCACCTTCTTTATTCGCCCTAAAAACGTTTGGGCTTACGTCGCCTTACAATCTACAAGCTGGTTAGGGCTCGGGCTATTTACTATGGTTTCTTGGGCGCTCATCACCGACGTTATAGATTATTCGGAAATCAAAAACGGTATCCGCGAAGACGGCGGCATCTACGCGCTCTATTCTTTCGCGCGAAAGCTTGGGCAAGCAGCAGCCGCTGGACTTTCGGGCGGTTTACTCTCACTCGTAGGATATACGGAAAACGCGCAAAACCTGCCGTCCGTTTTGAATGGGATTTTTAATATTTCCACCATCGTACCCACAATCGGATTTTTAGCACTTGCGCTTGTCCTTTGGCTTTGGTATCCACTGCATAAGCAGCAGGTGGAAAGCAACAGCCGATATTTACGCGAAAAGCACGGTCACTAAACCGTATAACAAAGGGGCAGGTATGCACTCATTGCATACCTGCCCTTATCTTTTTTTGTTTTTAATCGCGCTTGTCAATCGTGTACGTCGGTACAAGAATCTTTACGCTTTCCTTCATATTTTCCGTTTCTTCATGCGCTTCCACGTTCAGCTTTTCAAGCGTTGCCCAGAAGATTTCTTCATCCAAAGGAATGGGCTTTGCAATACTGATTGAGCCATTTGCCGTCTTTTGCAAGCCTTCCTCCGCCATCAAGCGTTCTTCAAAAAGCTTTTCACCAGGACGAAGCCCCGTTTCTACAATCTCAATGTCCACCCCAGGTTCTAAGCCCGATAGCTTAATCAAGTTGTAGGCAAGATCGTAAATCTTGACAGGCTCGCCCATATCCAAAACGAAGATTTGACCACCCTTTGCATACGCGCCTGCCTGTAATACAAGCGAAACCGCTTCGGGAATGGTCATAAAGTAGCGAATGATATCCTTGTGTGTCAAGGTAATCGGGCCGCCTTCTTCAATCTGACGTTTGAAGAGCGGAATTACCGAGCCGTTCGAGCCGAGAACGTTCCCAAAACGCACCGCAACGAACTTTGTATGCTCGCTATGTGCGCCGATCGTTTGAATGATCATCTCGCAAATGCGCTTGGTTGCGCCCATAATGTTCGTCGGGTTCACCGCCTTATCCGTAGAGATTTGCACAAACGTTTCTACACCGTATTTATCCGCCGCTCTCGCCACATTCAGCGTGCCGAAAACATTGTTTTTCACCGCTTCGTTCGGGCTCGTTTCCATCAGGGGCACGTGCTTGTGCGCCGCCGCGTTAAAGACGATTTGCGGACGGTATTTCTCAAAGACGTCGCGCACCTTTCTCTCGTCACGGATGCTTGCAATCAGTGTGAGAAGATTGCATTCAGGGCAGTTGCGTTTGAGCTCTTGCTCAATATCATAGGCATTGTTTTCGTAGATATCTAAAATGATGAGCTGCTTGGGGTGCGAACGTGCAATCTGGCGACAAAGCTCGCTACCGATAGAACCGCCACCACCCGTGACCAAGACGACTTTATCGCTGATATAGCCCATAATTTCGCTTAAATTGACCGTCACCTGCTCTCTGCCCAACAAGTCCGCAATTTCCACCTTTCGAAGGCTGGAAACGCTGACCTTGCCGTTCACAAACTGGTAAATCCCAGGAACGACCTTTACAGGAAGCTTGGTTTCCTGCGCCGCGCTGATGATTTCACTCACCCGTTTTTTCGGTGCGGACGGCATTGCAATGAAGATTTCTTCAACGTCGTAGCGATTTACACTCTCCCGAATCATGGAAGTGTCCCCCGCAATTTTAACGTGCAGAATGTGCTGACCGATAATCGCAGGATTGTCGTCGAGAATACATACGGGCAGGTATGCGATTTTGTCGGACGTGAGCATCTCTTTCACGAGCATTGCCCCCGCGTCGCCGCCACCGATAACCATAACCCGTCTTTTTTTCGTGCCATCGCGCTTACGCAAAATAGAGCGCGTCGACACCAAAAAACGCTTTGAGAAACGAATGCACAGGATTGCACACGTCACTAAGCCGCCGTAAACAACCGCCAAGCCAACGCGGAAGCCTGCAATCGACTTCGCCGATACAATCAGTGCAAAGACAACGTTCGCAATCAAAACGATAAAGCCACCGAAGATGATTCTAAGCGAATCCCCCACCGAGATCGACGAGAGCGCGATGGAATAAAGCTCCATCACCGAGAATACCGCTACAAGCAAAATGGCATTCACTACCGCCCACATATACATGGATAGGGACGTCCACGCAATCGCGCCGTTTACAATCCAGTAGGATATAATCGACGCGACAAACGCCGTCACGCAGTCAATCCCAACAAGGAATAATCGGCGTAAAATTTTATGTCCAGTTTTACCCAATTTCATAAGTACTTACCTTCAAGCGCGGTGATTAGTAGTTCTTCGTCCAATCGCCGTCACTGACCAAATTCCAAACCGCTTCCAAGGTCACGTCACCAACCGTCGCCCACGGCGCATCTGCTTTAAACTCTTTGCCCGTCTCCACGTTCTTCCAATAAGCAAAGGTTTTGTCTTTGTCCGTGTTTGTAGGCGTTGCAAGCGTGAAAGTCGTACCATACGGCACGGAAACCACCGTTTCACCTTCGATCGATTCGCCGCTCTTCAGTTGATAAGTGATCTTGTATACGTTCTGGGTCACCTTTTCTTTTACGTTCGTATTCGCCGTGATATTCGAGAAATCCGTAATCTCCCATACAACGGTATGCCCCGTCTGCGGTTTAACCGCAGGAATTGCATCCTTTTGCAAGGTCTTACCGTTTTCTACCTGAACCGATTCCGTCGAACCATCAGCGTGAATAAAGGTGATCGTATAATAGTTTTCCGACCACTTCGCCGAAAGCTGTACGTGATCGGCAATCGACCAAGTGCCCGACGTTGCAAGCGACTTACCATCAGCCGTTTCCCAACCCGCGAAGGAATACAAAGCACGAACGGGCGTCTTCAAGGTGTACGCCGCGCCGTAGGTGAACGAATCCTGCGTACCGTTTACAGCCGCATCATCAGGCACGTTATAAGTGACCGTGTAGGTGTTCGCCGTTGCCTTTGCATACACTTCAAAGCCTTGCTGAATATTTTCAAACGTCGCAACTTGCGTACATGCTTCGTCCAAATACCAATTTTGCGTATCAACCGTATACCCGTCTTTTTGCGAAGGCGTAGGAATATCCGTCAACGTACCCCCTACGTATACAGACTTATCCGACGTTTCACCGTTTGTATCATGGAAGATTACCGCCACTTTATCCTTTTCCACCCAGTACGGCGTCAATTCAACGTCTTCTGCAACGTTCCAAACCGTGCTCGGCGTATAGGTTTTTCCATTATATTGCCAGCCAACAAGGTTATGCGAATCACTCTTAATCGACATATCCAAGTTCGAGCAAAGCGCATCATAGGTGAGCTGTACAGTCGCGCCGTTAATATTGTAGCCTTCCGCAACGTAGGTAGCCGTGTACGTTTTTGCTTCTTCTTTCACGTTCACCGTCGCGTTTTGCGTAAGCTGACTAAAATCAACTACGTCCCAAGAAAGCTCATAACCCGTTTTCGTCTGTTGTACTTCGGGGATTGCCGATTCCGCAATCGTCGTATCTTTTTCAACGATTACCGATTGCGAATCGCCGTTATATTGCACGAATTTGATTGTATAGAAGTTTTCCGACCACTTTGCGGAAAGGGTCAGATTTTCGTCAATATTCCAAGCGTCGCCGCTCTGCGCAATCATCGTTTCGCCGTTCAGCCAGCCTGTAAACGAGTAGCCGTAGCGAACGGGCGTAGCAAGCTCGTAAGCCGAATCATAGGTAATCGTCTGCGTCGTCGCAACGTCCAAGGTTTCCCCGAGTTCATCGTTCAAAAGGTAGGTGACGGTGTAATCGTTCGGCGTCGTGATTGCCTCCACGATGATATTCGACTGAATATCTTGCAAGGAAACTTCTTCCCAAACGACTGTATACCCCTTTACCGCCTTCGGCGTGGGTACGTCCTTTTCCGCAATAGAAGCACCCTTTTCCACCGTATAACTCACATCCGCAAAGCCATCCTGCGTAAAGGTGACGGTATATTTTGTGGTTTCAGGTGTTGAAGGCTGGCCGCAAGCTACCGAGCAAAGCATAACCCCTGCCAACAACGTAAACGCGATCGATTTGAAAGATTTTTTCATGGCAATTTCCTTTTTGACTATTTTGTGTTAAGTATAAATATACTTAACCTTATATATTATAACACAAGATATTTTCCCTGTCAAGGGGGGATTTCAATTTTTATAGCAGTATACAAGGAAAAGTTTTGTAGGGGCGATGCACGAATCGTCCGCCGTTTTTATATGTTTTCCGTCCATATTCGGCGGTAGCAAGCCCCCGCCCTACAGTTTTATAATAAGAAAAGGCGTAGGCAGGTATGCGTTGAAAAGAAAAAAGCGGCATTTGCCGCTTTTTAATAAGTACGTTAAAATCCCGAAAATTAGCGTTCTTCGATCATGATGCGGATAATTTCTTTATCCGTTTCCTTCATCCCTTCCTGCGCCAAACGAGAAACGCTGGCAATCGTGCGTTCTACACCCTTTTTGACGATTCCGTCACCCGCGTAAAACTGATTGCCCTGTTTGAACATTTCTAAGCCCAAAAAACCGCTTTCCACCGCCAAAGCAATCTTTGCCGCACAGCTCGCCTTAGCGCCGTCGCAAATCACGCCCGAGTCCATTGCAAGCGCGTTTACTAGCGTATGCGCAATCTCGGCAAGCTTGCCGCCTTGCAGGTAGGCAACGCCGCAGCCTGCGCCAGCGCCTGCGGACACCACGCCGCAATACGCCGACAGCGTACCGATCCCCGACTTCAAATGCACGGTGATCAAGTTGGATACACACAAAGCGCGGTACAAAGCTTCCTGCGATAACCCGTATTCGCGCGCATACACGATCACGGGAATGGATGCCGTCATGCCTTGGTTGCCACTACCCGAATTGATGATTACGGGCATTTCACAGCCGTTCATCCTCGCGTCGCTTCCTGCCGCCGCGTACGCCTTTGCCTTGCCGACGATATCGTGGGGATAGGAACGCAGGTACACCTTGCCGATGTTTGCGCCGTAATGGTTTTTCAAGCCTTCTTCCGCAATCGCCATGTTGCATTCGATTTGCCGATCCAGCGTCGACTGCACGTCTTCAATACGAACGGTATCCGCGAACTCGACAATCCCTTCCACCGTCAAAAAGCTTCTATCCGCCTTTTTGATTTTCGTGACCGTCTTGTTTTCGTATAAAACTTGGTCGTCAAGCTTTTTCAAAACGACGTTCGTATGATTATCGAGAATACGCACCGTCGCCGTATGGTTTTTCGAAAAAAGCGTGACGAGAATCTCAAAGACAATTTCGCTTTCCGTCCGTTTGACTTCAATGGGACAAGCATCCTTGAAGGCTTGAATTTTTGGCAAATCTTCGTCCTTGACAAAGGAAAGAACTTCCAATTCCACGTGCGGTCTGCCGACGGAAACGCCTGCGGCAAGCGCCGATTCAATGCCGCGCAACCCACCCGTGTGCGGAACGATTACGCTTTTGACGTTCTTGATGATATTGCCGCTGACTTCAATTACCGCGCGTTCTACCTGTTCACCCGTAGGCTTCAAAAGGTCAGCGCAAAGCGCGCCTGCGTAAGCGATGGCAACGGGCTCGGTACAGCCCATAGCTGGGATGAGCTCTTCTTTTAAGATTTGTACGTATTTCTGATAGAGTTCGTTTGTAAGCATTCTAGGATACCTTTTGTTTGATAATTGTATTGTATCACGACAGCGCAAAAAAAGCAAGCGATTGTTGGCGTATGTTTTTAGGGATTCTTCGACTTCGCTATCGCTCCGCTCAGAATGACACATGGGGGCTATCGCTTCGCTCCAGAATGACAGCATTGCGGTTTTTCGTAGGGGCGATTCACGAATCGCCCGATAGGCAAAAAGAAAAAACCGTGCAGGGTTTCCCCCCACACGGTTTTGATAATATTACTCGGTAACTTGATTTTCCGCCAAGTATTGCAACGTCAATTCAATTTGTTCCCAAGTCAAGTTACCCTTGCCTATTGCAACCTTGAAATACTGAATAGGCGCTTTGCAGAAATCTTCATACGTCATATATTCACCAAACTCTTCGTATGTGAATACACCGTATTCTTCGATATCAGCCTGCATCTTTTCTTCGTTATAACGAAGGTCTTCGTCATATTCGAAGATGTTCATCATTCCTCTTGCCTCAAAGTTGAACGAAGGCGCAGACAACATTTCGTCCGCAATGAAGTTAAAATGATATTCAGTAATAGGTCCGTAAACTTTCACAACTTCTTCCGTAACATACGCCTTTACAAGAATCGTTTCACCTTGAACTATTTCTGTACCATTATAAGTAGAGGTTACGAATCTATGCCCAACAAATTCACGCATATTATCTTCTCTAATGAATACGTACTGCATCAAATCAAGATCGAAATATGCATGTTCGTAAGCGATTCTTGCCGTAGTGCCGTTTGCAAATTCAAGATTGATAATATTACGAAGTCTTGCAGGGTCAGTTGCGTGGTCGTTAAACCAAATCGTACCTACTTCGTACTTGCCCGTTTCGTGGTTGAATACCATTACTTTATCGCCTGCAACAATATTTTCAACCGCTTTTTGTGTACCGTCCGCAAGCATTATCATTGTTCCTTCAACAAGACACGACACATCATAGGTAGCAGTCGCCTTCACATTAACATTTGCACCGTTTACTGTTACAGAATAAGTACCACCTGCGAAAGAATTATCGTTTACTTTCAAATCTTTATAGCTGGATTTCAAGTTAATCGTAAACGAAACCGTTGTTCCATTATCTACCCATTCGCCCGATGATAATCCGCTTGTATTACACGTAACAGTTGTACCTGTGCCAGCTTCCCAACTTACCGTGTACATTTTTACAGTCGTTGCGGAAATTGACGTTGCTGCATTTACTGTATAGCTGAAAGTGGAGCTACCAGCCTGCGAAGTGCTTACACCACTTTGACTATTTCCGCCAATCGTTACCGTATTCAAACGATAGCCGCCGTTTGCCGTTGCCGTTACGGAGATAGAAGTACCCTCTACAACCGTTGCACCGCTAGTAATTCCATTACCGTTTGCTGTAACGCTAATCGTTGCGCCCGTAGGATCACTCCACGTTACCGCATACAACTTCTTCGCCGTTGCGGCAATCGTGGTTGCTCCGTTGACCGTATACGTACCGCTTGTCGTACCGATAGAGGTACCGTTTGCCGTTACGTTTGTTACAGCATAACCACTGCTTGCCGTTGCCGTTACGGAGATAGAAGTACCTTCTACAACCGGTGCGCCGTTAGAAATGGCGTTGCCGTTTGCCGTTACGCTAATCGTTGCGCCCGTAGGATCACTCCACGTTACCGCATACAGCTTCTTCGCTGTTACGACAATGGATACATCCGTGCCATTTGCCGTAAAGGAGTACGAGCCATCATTGTTTGCCGTCGCACCTTCTACCGACGTGATTTGATAGCCGTCGTTTGCAGTCGGCGTAAACGTATAAGTCGTACCAAACTCAACCGTATTTGCACCAAAGCTCAAATCGCCTGTAATG
>SVIJ01000034.1 GCA_015069565.1 Clostridiales bacterium | reverse complement strand
GCAAGGTGACGCTCTACCACTGAGCTATTCCCGCATATACCATCCGCACTGTCTTTTGTTGGTGGAAGTTATAGGGTTCGAACCTATGACCCTCTGCTTGTAAGGCAGATGCTCTCCCAGCTGAGCTAAACTTCCGTCGAAAGCTTATTTAATATAGCACATATTTTTAATAAAGGCAAGCATTTTTTATCGGTTTTTCAAAAAAAATTTAAAAAAATTAAAAAAACTTTTTTTGCCTGTTGTTAAGCGCAAATATACGCAGTTTTTTAGAAAAAAATACTATAAATTTCTTTGTTTCCTATATAAAATCGTTGACTTTATTACTTTAATATGCTAAACTGATAAAGTAAAGCCCGATAAGGGGAATAAAAAGGAAAGGGAAAAGATATGGTAGAGTTTTCGTGGGCGAAGTTTGACGGGCTATTTCGAGCGGTGTTAGCGCTTGAAACGGTGGAGGATTGTCGAAAGTTTTTTGAAGACGTTTGTACGATTAAGGAATTGCAGGCGATTGCGCAACGCTTAGAGGTGGCGGAGATGCTTTCGTCGGGAAAGAATTATCAAGAAATTTCGAAGCAGACGGGCGCGAGCACGGCGACGATCAGTCGCGTAGCGAAATGCTTGAAGTACGGTGCAGGCGGCTATGAGCTTGTCTTGGGGGAACAGGATAATGGATAGACTAAAAAAGATTTTATCGGCGGAAGAATGGACGGCGCTGAACTTGCGTGCGCTGTACGCCGAGAACGGCTATGAAAAATACCGCATGAGCAAGTTTGAAGAATACGACCTGTACGCGCGGAATAAAGATTTTTTGGTGTCGGATAGCGTAATTACGTTCACGGATACGGATGGAAAGCTGTTGGCGCTCAAACCCGACGTGACGCTTTCGATTATCAAAAACGCAAAGCCGCAGGTAGGCAAGGCGATGAAGGTGTATTATCACGAAAACGTCTATCGCGTATCTAAAGGAACGCGCGCGTATAAGGAGCTTGCGCAGGCGGGGCTGGAATGCCTTGGTGACGTGAGCGAAGAAGATCTTGCGGAAGTGGTCTACTTGGCGGCGAAGAGCCTGGATACGGTATCAAATCGGAACGTTTTAGAGCTCTCGGAGCTGACGGTGGTAGACGGCGTGCTTCGCTATTGCGGACTGGACACGACCGCGCGTCAAGCGCTTTGGGCGCGACTGGCGGAAAAGAACCTGGCTGGGGTGCAGGAAATTGCAAAATGCGCAGGCATGTCTGAGATGAAAGCATCTTTGTTGGAAAAACTAGTGACGACCTACGGAAGCGCGGACGCTGTTTTGCCAAAGCTTGACGTGTTCCGCGTAAACGAAGAAACCGCCAAGGCGGTGGATGCCTTTAAGGCGTTGATCCGTTCCCTGCAAGCGCGCGGCGTTGGTGAAAAGTTAAGGATAGATTTCTCTGTTCTCGGGGATATGAACTACTACAACGGCTTGGCGTTCAAGGGCTTTGTGGAAGGCTTGCCGACGTGGATTTTGTCGGGCGGCAGATACGACAAGCTGATGGCGAAAATGGGCAAGCAGGGCAAGGCGGTGGGCTTCGCCGTGTATTTGGATGAAATCGCAAAATTGAAGGCGTAAAGGGGCGAAAAGATGAAAAAAATGCTCAATATAGCCCTGCCGAAGGGTCGGCTTGGGGAAAAGGTTTACGACCTGTTTGAAAAGGCGGGGTATGAATGCCCTTCCATCAAGGAAAATAGCCGTAAGCTGGTGTTTGAAAACTCTGAAAAAGGGGTGCGGTATTTTTGGGTAAAGCCGTCGGACGTCAGCGTGTACGTAGAGCGTGGCGCGGCGGATTTGGGGGTGGCAGGCAAGGATATACTGCTTGAATACGCCCCCGACGTGTACGAGCTGTTGGATTTGAAAATCGGTAAATGCAGTATGGCGGTGGCGGCAAAAAGAGAGTTCGTGGACGATCGCAACAAACCGCTCACGGTGGCGACGAAATTTGCGAATATCGCCAAACGGTACTACGCTAAGCAGGGTAGAGAAATCGACGTTGTGCCCTTGAATGGCTCAATCGAGCTTGCGCCCATCTTGGGGCTCTCGGACGTGATTGTGGATATCGTGGAAACTGGCTCGACGCTGAAAGAAAACGATCTTGTGGTGGTGGAAAAGTTTCTGCCCATCAGCGCAAGGCTGATTGCAAACAAATCGAGTTTTAAGTTCAAGACGGAAGAAGTGGAAGAAGTGCAAAAAAAGCTGCAAGCATTGACGCAGGAAACGGAGTAAAGGTATGATCAAAATCATCAAGGACGCGCCGCAACGGCGGGAAGAAATATTTGCGGTGACCATGAAGACGCCCGACGTATCGGAGATTGTTCGAGAAATTATCGAGCAGGTGAAGGCGGACGGGGATAAGGCGTTGAAAGCGCTGACGGAAAAGTTCGACAAGGCGCGCCTTTCTTCCTTGCGTGTTTCGCAAGAAGAAATGGACGAAGGTGTGGGGCAGGTATCCGTTGAGTTCCTTTCCGTGCTCGAAAAAGCCGCTAAAAACATACGGGAGTTTCACACCCGTCAGCTTCGCGAAGGCTTTGAGCTTCGCAGGGAAAACGGCGTAATCGTCGGGCAAAAAATCCTGCCCATCGAACGGGCGGGTATCTACGTGCCTGGGGGAACGGCGGCGTATCCTTCGACGGTGCTTATGGACGCGATCCCCGCGGTGGTGGCAGGCTGTGAACGGGTCGTGATGGTCACCCCCCCGAACGCGGACGGAAAAATCAATCCCGTAATCTTGGCGGCGGCAAGGGTTGCAGGCGTTAGCGAAATCTACAAGGTGGGCGGCGCGCAAGCCATCGCGGCGCTTGCCTACGGAACGGAAAGCGTGCCGAAGGTGGATAAAATCGTCGGCCCTGGCAACGCCTTTGTTGCGGAAGCGAAACGACAGGTCTTTGGGAAGGTTTCCATCGACATGATTGCTGGTCCGAGTGAGATTTTGGTGGTTGCAGACGGAAAGAACCGTCCGCAGGACGTCGCGGCGGATCTTCTCTCACAAGCCGAGCACGACAAAATGGCAAGCGCGGTGCTTGTGACCGATAGCGAAGCCTTTGCCTATGCGGTGGCGGAAGAGCTTGAAAAGCAAATCCCGACCCTTGCGCGTGCGGAAATTGCGCGCGCGTCGATAGATAACAACGGCAAAATTATCGTCACCGAATCCATCGACGAAGCAATCAAGATCGCTAACGGCATCGCGCCCGAGCATTTAGAGCTTTGCTTGGACGAGCCGTTTGCCTACTTGAAGAAGGTCAAGCACGCAGGCTCGGTCTTTTTGGGACGGTACTGCCCCGAAGCCATCGGGGATTATTACGCAGGGGCGAATCACACTTTGCCGACGAGCGGCACGGCGCGGTTTTCGTCCCCGTTATCCGTGGATGATTTCATCAAGAAAACACAGTACATTTACTACGAAAAGTCCGCGCTGGAAGAAGCGGCGAAGGACGTCGAATATTTTGCCTGTCAAGAAGGCTTGACGGCGCACGCGAGAAGTGCGGTAATCCGCTTTGAAGAAGATGAGTAAATTTTTGAACGCAAGAATCGCCGCGTTGACGGCGTACGTCCCTGGGGAACAGCCCAAGGACCAAAAATATATCAAGCTGAACACCAACGAAAGCCCGTTTTTGCCGTCGCCAAAGGCGCGGAAAATGGCGAAGTCGGAGCTGAAAAAGTGTATGCTTTACCCCGACCCCGATTGCAAGGAGCTTTTGTCTGCAATCGCAGTGAACACGGACATGGGTGTGGAAAATATCATTGTCACCAATGGCTCGGACGAAGTTTTGAACTTCGCGTTCATGGCGTATTGCGATGAAAATTCACCTGCGCTTTTCCCTGATATCACCTATGGCTTTTACAAGGTGTTTGCGGATTTGAACGGCGTCCCGAAAAAAGAGATTCCGCTCAAAGCGGATTTTACAATCGACCTTGCGGAATATGAGCGGGAAGAAGGGGTGATTTTTATTGCTAACCCCAACGCGCCGACGGGGCTTGCCCTGCCCGTGTCCGCGATTGAAAAGCTGTTGCAGGCTAATCCTGAACGGGTGGTGGTCGTGGACGAAGCGTACGTGGATTTTGGCGGTGAGAGCTGTATTCCGCTTGTCAAAAAATACGACAATTTGCTGGTCACGCAAACCTTTTCGAAATCGCGCGCTTTGGCGGGCGGAAGGCTTGGTTTTGGTGTGGCAAGCAAGGGAATTATCGAAGACTTAAACCGCATCAAATATTCCACTAACCCCTATAACGTAAATCGGGTGACGGCGGCAGCAGGTACGGGTTCAATGCTCGATAACGGCTATTTTAAGAAGTGTTGTGAGAAGATTATCCGCACTCGGGAATGGGCAAAATCGCAGCTTAGATACCTTGGCTTTACGATGACCGATTCTAAGGCAAACTTCCTGTTTGTCAAGCACGATAAAATCGGTGGGGAAGAGCTGTATTTGGCTTTGAAAGAGCGCGGAATTTTGGTACGGCATTTTTCGCAGGAGCGGATTTGCGATTACAACCGCATCACGGTGGGTAGCCGTAAGGAAATGGAAATTTTGGTAAAGACGATAGGAGAAATCGTATGCGAACGATAACGATAGTTAGGACGACGAAGGAAACGGACATTAGCTTAATGCTGAACTTGGACGGCAAAGGGGAATCGCAGGTGGATAGCGGTTGTGGGTTTCTCGATCATATGCTCACCCTGTTTGCCCGTCACGGCAGGTTTGATCTTGCGCTCACCTGTAAGGGGGACACGCAGGTGGACTTCCACCACACGACGGAAGATATCGGTATTTGCTTGGGGCTTGCCTTCAAGCAGGCGCTTGGTGATAAAAAGGGAATCAACCGCTACGGGGATACCGTTTTGCCGATGGACGAAGCGCTCATTTTATCGGCGGTGGATATTTCAGGCAGGAGCTTTTTGAACTTGGATTTGAAGATGCGCGCAAAGCGCGTGGGGAACTTTGACGTTGAGCTCGTAGAAGAGTTTTTCATCGCGTTCACGTCGAACGCAGGCTTAAACCTGCACGTCAAGCAGCTTGACGGCAAAAACACCCATCACATCATCGAAGGAACGTTCAAATCGGTGGCGCGTAGCTTAAAGCAGGCGGTGGCAATCGACCCGAATTTTGCGGATGAAGTGCCGTCCACCAAAGGAGTTTTGCAATGATTGCAATCGTGGATTACGGTGTTGGCAACCTGTTTTCCTTGCAATCGTCCTTTCGGGCGATCGGCGTGGAAGCAAAGCTTACGTCCGATAGATCGGAAATTGAGCGTGCGGACAAAATCCTTTTGCCTGGTGTGGGCGCGTTTGGCGAAGCGGCGGAAAAGCTTTTTTCGTCGGGGCTTGCGGAGGTCGTGATCGAGCAGGCAAGGCTTGGTAAGCCGATTTTGGGGATTTGCCTTGGTATGCAGCTTTTGTTTGAAAAGAGCTACGAGTACGGCGAGCATAAGGGGCTGGGGCTAATCCAAGGCGAAATTCGTCCGATTGCGGACGTCATACCCGTTGGGTATAAGATTCCGCACATCGGCTGGAATGCCCTTTCGTTCCCGAAGAAAAATGAGTTATTCAAATACCTGGTAGGGGGTAATCACGTGTATTTCGTGCATTCCTACTATGGCGCGAACTGCGAAGAAAGCGTGATTGCTACCACCGAATATGGAGCGACGTTGACGGCGGCGGTTGCGAATAAAAACGTCTACGGCTGTCAATTCCACCCCGAAAAGAGTGGGGAAGTCGGCTTAAAAATCTTGAAGGCATTTTCAGAGCTTGGGGGTGAAAACGTATGATTATCTATCCCGCAATCGACTTATACGGCGGCAAAGCGGTGCGGCTGTATAAAGGGGATTACACCCAAATGACGGTGTACAGCGATAACCCTGCCGAGATTGCAAGAGATTTTAAGGCGCAGGGAGCAACTCATATCCACTTGGTGGATTTGGAAGGCGCTAAGACGGGCGAAACGCCCAACCTTGCGCTGATTGAACGCTTGATTTCTGAAACCGATTTGTTCGCGGAAGTGGGCGGCGGTATTCGCAATATGGACGTGATCGAGCGGTATCTCTCGTCGGGCGTTCGTCGAGTAATTTTGGGCACGGCGGCGGTTGAAAATCCCGATTTTTTAGAAAAAGCGGTAGGCAGGTATGGATCGAAGGTGGCTGTCGGGGTGGATCTCAAAGACGGCTACGTGGCGATTAAGGGCTGGACGGAGAAGTCCGCGCTCACGGGCGAAGCCTTTTGTGAGCGGTTGCAAACGCTCGGGGTGGATACCGTGATTTGCACGGATATTTTCAAGGACGGCGCGATGCAGGGGGCGAATTACGGCTTATATGAAAAGCTTTCTAAGTCGTTCCCGAAGCTGCAATTTATCGCATCGGGCGGCGTATCCGATTTAGACGGAATTCGCGTTTTGGCAAGAACGGGCTTGCACGGCGCAATCGTCGGCAAGGCGTATTATACGAAGGCTATCACGATAAAAGACGCAATAGGAGCGGCAAAATGATCACGAAACGGATTATTCCCTGCTTGGACGTTAAGAACGGCAGGGTGGTAAAAGGGGTCAATTTCCAAGGGCTGGCGGACGTATCGTCCCCTGTGGAGCTTGGCAAATATTACAGCGACCACGGCGCGGACGAGCTGGTATTTTACGACATCACCGCATCGGGGGAAGGCAGGGCGCTCTTCACGGATATCCTGCGCGAAGTGGCGGCGAACGTCTTTATTCCGCTCACCGTCGGCGGCGGTATCAACACCTTGGACGATTTTGATAGAGTGCTCAAATGCGGCGCGGACAAGGTGAGCGTCAATTCAGGCGCGATTCGCAATCCTGAACTCATTTACCAAGCGGCAAAGCGGTACGGCAATCAATGCGTGGTGCTGTCCGCAGACGTCAAGCGGGTGGACGGAAGGTTCACCGTCTTTGCCAAGGGCGGCAGAGAAAACACGGGCTTGGACGCTTTGGAGTGGATCAAACGGGGTGTGGAAAACGGTGCAGGCGAAATCGTTTTGAACTCGATTGATACGGACGGAGTCAAGGGCGGCTTTGATTTAGAGATGCTTGCGGCGGTGTCCGAGCTTGTGGACGTACCCGTAATTGCGTCGGGCGGCGCAGGCAAGGTGCAGGACTTTGTCGAACTGTTCAAGCGCTTGCCCAAGGTGGACGCAGGGCTTGCGGCGTCTATTTTCCACTTCGGGGAAGTGAAAATTGCCGATTTGAAGCGTGCGCTTGCCAAGGAAAATATTCCCGTTAGGTTATAGTTTCCTTTCCTGTCCTTCTAAGCAAATCGAAGAATCTCAATCATCAAAGGAGCGAGCCCCCCATCTGTCATTCTAAGCGAAGCGAAGAATCTCAATCATTATAAGGAGCACCCTCCCATCTGTCATTCTGAGCGAAGCGAAGAATCTCAATCATAATAAGGAGTAAAGAAAAATGGTAAAGATAGAAGAATTGAAATTTGACGAAAACGGTTTAATCCCTGCAATCGTGGTGGATGCCGTGACAAAAAAAGTGCTGATGCTGGCGTACATGAACGCCGAGAGCTTAAAAATCACGATGGAAAAGGGGAAGACCTGTTTTTACAGCCGTTCGAGAAAAGCCCTTTGGCTGAAAGGCGAAACGAGCGGAAATTATCAAAACGTCGTATCCATTACGGCGGATTGCGACAAGGACGCGCTGACGGTGGTGGTCGAAAAGGAAGGTCCTGCCTGCCATACGGGCGCGGAGAGCTGTTTTTTCAATCCCGTATTCGAGAGTGAAGAGTTGCAGGAGTTCTCTTTGCAGGGCTTGGTGAAGCTCATCGAAGGCAGAAAGACGGAGAAAAAGGAAGGCTCGTACACGACTTATCTTTTTGAAAAGGGTACGGATAAGATCCTGAAAAAGGTGGGGGAAGAATGTACGGAAGTGATCATCGCAGGAAAGGCGGATGATAAAAAGGAAACGGTGTACGAGATTGCCGATCTTTGCTATCACGTGCTGGTACTGATGATTCAAATGGGCATTTCGCTGGAAGATATTCATAGAGAGCTTGCGTCCCGTCACGTGATTGATAAGAAGGTCAAACAGGAAAAAATGACGAAATAAGCAAAAAAATGTCGAAAAAATGCGGTTTGGGTATTTACAAACGCGCGTTTTTTTGCTATAATGAAAGTACAAAATAAAAAAAGGGGATTCACTATGGGAAAATTTGTTATCAAAAAGACGCCTTCGGGTGCATTTAATTTCAGTTTGTACGCAGCAAACCAAGAAAAAATTGCCGTTTCTTCACAGGTGTACACCACCAAGAGCGCTTGCAAGAAGGGGATGGAGAGCATCGGTAAGCACGCGGTAAAATGTATCGCGGAAGATAGGGTGGAAGACCAAACCTTGAAAAAACCCGAAGCAAAGACCTGCCCGAAGTTCGAAGTATATTTCGATAAAGCAGGCTTGTATAGATACCGTTTGATTGCGTCGAACGGCGAAAGCATCGCGATGAGCGAAGAAGGCTACAAGTCCAAGAGCGGCGTTATGAACGGCATCAAGAGTGTATCCGTGAACGCAGTAAATGCGGAAATCGTGGACGAAACGTTGGAAAAATAAGCAAAAAAACTAAAAAAAGCGGGCTGTTTTAGCCCGCTTTTTTGCTATTAAAATATAAAATGTCCATACCGTGTCCGCGTTGAAAAGAAAAAACCGCGTCGGCTGTTAAGCAGGGCGCGGGTGGGAACGCTCTAAGTGTACGTTCCTTGACATAAGAGTCAATTACAGTATATGCAATAATTTCAAAAAAGTCAAGCGTTTTTTGGGAAATATAGGGGAAAATAGTATTCTGCTATAACAATTTCACAGTCGCTTGTGATTTAGATAAACAAAAAAACACGCCGTGGTGGGCGTGTTTTTGTTTGGCGCAGAGAAGAGGATTCTCGCCTTTAGCGGCGCGCCCCGCTCGGCAATTATCAATTGCCGACTTTGCCATCCGTCCTGTTCGTTGATAAGCGTTCATGGGCAAAGCGTTTTGTTCTCACAAAACGGCTCCCACCCTCGAATCCTCTTCTATTCTCGTACCGCCTACCAAACAAAAAAACACGCCGTGGTGGGCGTGTTTTTGTTTGGCGCAGAGAAGAGGATTCGAACCTCCGGTACGTTTCAGGCGCACACACGATTTCCAATCGTGCTCCTTAAACCACTCAGACATCTCTGCATTAGGCTTTCACCAGAAAGCCATATTATATTACTGTATTTTTTCAAAAAAGGCAAGCGTTTTTCACCCGTTTTCAAAAACTTTTTTATTTTTCCTTTATAGCTTGTAGCAATCGCATGCTTTGCCGTCTGCCATAAAGCCACTGTCCGAACACTTCTTACATTCGTATTGCGGCAAAAGCTGCCATTCTTCTATGCCCATCGCGGAAAGGATTTGCAACCGCTCGGCAACAAGTTCCGTTTGCTTGGCTTTGAGCGTGGGCAGGGTGTCGGGCTGGAAGATTTCCGCCTTCGCAAGCTCCATATTCATCTTCGAAAGTGCCTTTTCAATCGCGCCGAAGCGGGGGCTGGATTTTGCTTTCGATACGTACCTGTCTGCCACTGATTGCGCTTTTTCACGTTTGTCGGCGTAGTATTTTTCCCTTGCCGATTTCGCGTTTGCCGCTTCTACTGCCGCCACGGCATACGAAGGCATACCGCTTGCCCCCGTCTTTTGCGCCGTCGGCTTTTCGTCCTTCTCTAAATCGGAAACCGCTTGGTAGCCTGCGCGCTTCCATTCGGATAAAATACGGTTCATATACGGAATGGGGGATGCGGACGAAGCCGAACGCTTTGCTGCTTCCAAAATCATTTCGTCCGAGAACGACCAGTCCCGCCACGTTTGCAACAGGGCAAGGTTGTTTGCCGTCGGACGGATACCGCCGCAAATTTCTTGCAGCTTTGTCAAAAGCTTTAAGTCGGCGTTCTTCGTCTTCAAGTCTTCCTTCACGCCTTCGGGGGTGACAATTCCTGCCGCAAACAGCCCGTCAAGCTGTTGGTGCATGCAGGCAAAATCTCCGCGACCCGTTTTTAGGCAGTAGAGCGCAACGTCCAAGAGCGATTCGTCCGCGTAGCCCATTTCCACCCATTTTTCCACGTATTCGTCGATATAGGCGGCGGGGTTTGCAACCTTCAAGCCGAGCTTTCTTGCGATGCGGAAGGTAAGGTTTGCGAGCGTATCGCGCTGTTCTAAGTATTTTTCTACGTCGCGTGCGTTAAACTTTTCCTTTTCTTTGAGCTCGTCCAGTACGAGTTGCAGGGTGGACATTTGACCTTTCTTCAAATGCTTTGCCGCCGCGCGGATACCCCCGTGCTCGAAGCCGTCGCGAAGCCAGCCGCTGTACGCCGTGTAATCCGATTCGTCGATGCGGCGCTTGATTCCAAGCAAAGAGAAAATCGTTTCAATGTATTTTTCGTTCTCGTCGTAGTTGCCCAAAGCGGTTTCCACTTGCTCGTAGGTTTTGATGCCGTCGCGCAGGAATTTTTTCGCTTTGTTAAAGACATGGTGGGGGGTAATTCCTTCTCCGTCCTTGGCAATACAGTATTCTACAACCAGCAAAAACGCCATCGGCTGCATCTCCGTTTCTTCCAAAAACTGCATGTATTTGACGCTGTCTTGATAGTTGATGAACTTGCCTACCTTTTGCATGCGCTTTTGTAATTCCTTGTTGAAATCCGCATACTTATCGTAGTGGATTTTCTTGGGCCTGCCGTTTTGGCTTGCAACGGGCAGATATTGCACGGTGAGCGGATTGCGGCATAAAATTTCGACAAGGTCGTAATCCTGCCAGTATTCAAAGGCGTCCAAAATCTTCTCTTCGGTCGTCTTCAAAACTTCGGCGAGTGAGCGCGCGGAAAAATCATCGTTGCCGCATTGGCAAAGATGTAAACCGTACAGATAGACCTTCACCGCAAAGTCGTTGGCTTCGGGCAGGTATTTTTGGATAAATCGGTTCTCGACGTAGGTGAAAGAGTGGGTTGTGAACTCTTTCGAGAAGGAACAAAACGCCATATAGGAACGCTCCTTGGTAGGTATTTGCTTATTTTTCAAATAAGAATTGTGAAGATTAGGAAAAATTTCCGTCTTTTTCCGCGTCTTTGTCTTGCATTCTTTTTGAAAATGGTGTATAATGAAACCGTATTCGTGAGAATGGGCGGCGTTTTTGGCAAAACCGTCGCGCCGTAGAATTATTATAACGGTTTTCCTTTCGAAAAGCAAGGCATTTTGACGGGGGAATTGAAAAAAAGAAAAGGGATTTATCGGGAAGATGGCAAAAACCACCGTAGTAAAAAAGGAAAAGATCGTCAGCGCGCTGTCACTTTGGCGGCAGTTTGACGTTTCGCGAGCGCCGGAAACGGAAGTCGCGCGTGTGCAAAAGGACGAAGGAACGGGTCTGCAATACACCTGCCTTCGCTACAACGGCCGCGCGACCGAAGATGAGGGCGTTCGTATTTTTGCGTATTTTGCGCGTCCGAACGGGAATAAGCCTTGCCCTGCAATCCTGCTTTTGAAGGAAGCGAATAAGCCGCTCGATCCCGAGCTGATGGCGTATTTCGTGCAAAAGGGCTACGCGGTGCTGATGCCCGACTATTCGGGAAAGCTTACGGCGGAAGACGAGCAAAAGACGGAAGACGCGGAAGGGGGCGAAGGGGAAGCACTTGCAAAAGAGCCCGATTATACCGTCTATCCCCCGTCCTTGGAATACGCGAACTATGCTTCGGCGCAGGGAATGTACGATTTGGAAGGGATTGCCGCCGATCAAACCTGCTGGTTTGAGTGGACGTATGCGGCGCTGTATTCCCTGTCCTATTTGAAAACGCGTGAAGATATTGAAAAAATCGGCGTGGTGGGGATCCGCACGGGCGGCGAAGTCGCTTGGAAGGTGATGCTCTCCCCCGACGTGGCTTGCGGTGTGCCCGTGAATGCGGCGGGCTGGCTTTCGGCAAAGGGCACGAACCGTTTTGCGGAAAGCTCCGCAATCAACCTTGCCGACGAAAGACATCGTTATATTGCGGCGGTGGATTCGCAGTCCTACGCGTCCTTTGTCACCTGCCCCGTGCTCATGCTTTGCGCGACGTCCGATTACGATTTCGACGCGGACCGCGCCTACGATACCTTTGGTAGAATCGGCGGTGAACGCGCGAAGGACAACGCCATTATTTATTCCCCTGATAGCGGCTCTTGTATCGGCTCGGATGGGCTGACGAACCTGCATATCTTTTTAGAAAAGCATTTGAAGGGCAGACAGGTGTTTATCCCCACCCCTTTGAATATCACCGTGACGGAAGCGGGGGGCAAGCTCCACGTGGAAGTGTCGGGGGATCAGGAAGGCATCATCAGCGAGATGGGGGTTTGCTATACCGAAAACGCACCAAAGGTGCGTAGTATCTACCGCGAGTGGCAAACGGTCTATAAGCAAACGGGCAACGCGATCAAAAACGGGAAAATCAGCTGTGAGATTTCTCCCTTTGAAGGCGCGCCTGCGGCCTTCGTGTACGGCTACGCGCAGTACTTGAACGGCTTTAAGGTAGTGACGAAAATCGTCGCGAAGCAGTTTAGTGTTTCCGCCAAAAAGAAGGTGGGAAGCCGTATGCTGTTCTCGGGCGATGAGCTCGATTCTTTCAGCGTGGCGCACCACGAAGACTATTCGATTGCGGGCATCTTCTTAGAAACGGAAGCAACGCCAAAGCTCGTTGAAGGCTACGGCGGAATTCGCGGGGCGTATTCGCTCGGCGGCATCAAGACGTATAAAATCAGCTCCCCCCGCTACGTGGCGGAAGAAGGGGATATTTTGAAGTTTGACGCTTACGTGCGCGGTGATGAAACGGAGACGCTGACGGTCGGCGTGGAAGTGACGGAAGAAGGGGGCGAAACGTCCAGATATTTTTGCCACGTCCCTGTAAAGGGCGGCGGCAAGTGGAAGCGTATTTTGCTGGAAGCGAAGGATTTTAAGAACGACCGCTACGGCAAGCCGCTTTCGTCCTTTGCGGAAGGCAGTGCGCTGTCCTTTAAGCCTGAAAACGAAGACTGTGAATATGCGGTCACCAACATTTTGTGGTTATAACGCAGCGAAAAAATATGAACGGAAAAACAAGTTTACAAGGCAGTGAGCTTTACGAAAACTGCCATCATACGGCGGAGAGAAGGTCGAATACTCGCTTTTTCTTCGGGTTGCTGATCGCACTATGGACGATCCTGTTTGCGGTCAACTGCTGGCATTCCGCCTTTGGCGGCGTGCAGGTAGACGGCGGCTCGATGCTCAATACCTTAAAAAGCGGGGAATATTTGCTCGTTCGCTATTTCGACGAAGGGGATGAGCTTCCGTACGGCAGCGTGATCGTCGTGGACATAGGGCATTACCCCGAAGTGCAGGAGTATAACCGACAGCAACGAGAGAAAAACCCGAAGTGGGTGGATACCCGATATTTGATCAAGCGCCTGATTGCCAAAGAAGGGGATAAGGTGCGTTGTAAGGACGGCGTACTGGAAGTTTGGTATGCAGGCACAGACGGGTACCAGGTATTGAACGAACCGTACGCTTATTATGGCGGTCGGCCTGAAAAATACGACTTCGCGGAATACGACGTCGGGGAAGGG
>SVIJ01000033.1 GCA_015069565.1 Clostridiales bacterium | reverse complement strand
CGACCCTTGAACGGCAGGGGCTACTCAATGCAGTTGTCACGCAAAATATCGACGGCTTGCATCAAAAGGCAGGTAGCGAAAAGGTGTATGAATTGCACGGTAGCGTGTGGAGGAACTATTGCGAAAGCTGTGGGAAGTTTTATGGCTTAGACGAAGTTTTGCGCCAAAACGGCGTACCCAGGTGCGTGTGCAAGGGGATTATCAAGCCTGACGTCGTGTTGTATGAAGAAGGGCTAGACGATAAGACGGTGATGGGCGCGGTGAATGAAATCGCCAAGGCGAATACGCTGATTGTGGGCGGAACTTCGCTTGTGGTATATCCCGCCGCGGGCTTGCTTCGATATTTTACGGGCAAGAACTTAGTCGTTATCAATAAATCGCCTACGTATGCGGATAGGCGCGCGTCGCTTGTGATAGTCGAGCCGATCGGGAAAGTTTTTGATGAATAGATGAGTCTTCGAAAATAATCTATTTTTTGCGCAAAAAAAGGGCAAAAAACAGTTGATATTTTAGGAAAAGTGTGTTATATTATATAGGCAAAACACAAAAGGCTCTATCGTCTAGCGGTTAGGACGGCGCCCTCTCACGGCGCAAACTCGGGTTCGAGTCCCGATAGAGTCACCATAAAGTGTGGACAAAAAAGATCCATACACCTAAACCCCAGGATTATCCTGGGGTTTTCGCATTTCACCGGCGAAAATATAACACATGTTTTTACGAATAAAAATGTGTTATCAGGAAGAACTCAAACGCAGATTAATGGCAGGGCTATTACAAAAACTCACGCTATAATACCATTTATTTTTATTCTATAAAAGCTTGCAACATAATTTAATTTATGATATACTAACTATAAATACAAGTAGGAGGAAATATAATGACAAAACAAGAAAAACTTGCGCTTATTGAGCGTGCTATTGCTAATATTGAAATATGTTGTTGTTATTTTTCTTATGATAACAATTATTTTTGCTATTATCCAAATGCCGTAAATCAAAAATTTATTCTTGGGCAAGAAGAGTTTGATTTCTTGCTTGACGGCTATTCTATTAGAAAAATGTCCTATTTGAAAAAAGTGAAGATACAAGATGATAAGTGTAATGAAATAAGCAAAGAACTTGGCATAACTGCACAAGTTCAAAATCCAGAAATTGATATTTCTTCCTGGGAAAACATTTTTCATTCCTTAAAAGCGCTTAATGATATTATAATTATTGAAGACGAAATTAACGAAAAATTTGCTATCGGCATTGTTCAAAAGGTATTAAAGAATAAGCTGTACTTTCTTGAGTTTGATGCGAACGGTGTTTGGAATGATTGTCAATTAGAAATTCCGTATTCTACTATTACCAGCGTAAAATGGAATACGCGATATATAACCGCGTGGAAAAAATATTTGAAACTCAAGTAATTGTAAAAAACAGGGCTGTTCATCACAAAAGGTTAATTTGGGTTGTCTGCACTTTACACAACGCCACCCCATAGGGTGGCGTTTTTTTGTTGCTTTTTGCTTTCGTAAACAGAAATCTACGCGGAGCGAAAACGGCAAAACATAAAACCATTTGCAACAATGCAACAAAAAAGCAAAAAGTTGCAACATTATACTACTTGTCAGTTGGGAAAAAATTCGATATAATAAAGATACAAACTCATAAATCTTCGCGCGTGTTATTTTGCAACTGCAAAATAGGGTAAAACTATGCAAGAACGTAAAGTAAAAGAATATATAGAAACATCTTGGGATAAAGCAGTGACGGAGTATTCTTCATCGAGCTTTTGCTTGCCGTATTCTTTTGTGCCGCCCTGCATCAACGGTGAGTTTCGTGTGCTTTATTATTGGGATACCTATTTCACCAACGTAGGCTTGCTTGCCGACGGACGTTTGGATTTGGCGCTGGATAACGTGCAGTCGCTTTTATATGCCTTAAAGACCTTCGGTTGCGTGCCGAATTGCGTCAAGGAAAACGGTGCGGATTACGCGTCGCAGCCCCCTTTGCTTGGATTGATGATTCGTGATATATACGCAGTATCTAAAAATGATGAGTGGCTTGCTTCGGCGGTGGCGGATTTGGAAACGGAATATGCGTTTTGGATGCGCGAACGCATAACGCCGATCGGGCTCAATCAATACGCAGGGAATACGCAGGACGAATCTCTGCTTGCGGGATATTACGAATACGTTGCGGAGCGGCTTCCCTTGCCGATGGATATCGACCGCCGTGAAAAGGCATTACGCGGTAAGCACTTTTTGGCGGAAGGGGAGAGTGGGGAAGATTTTACGCCAAGGTATGCGCGGCACAATGCGCTTGATTACGTACAAATTGATCTCAACGCACACCTGTACGGGGTGGAAGACTTTTTAAGCGCCTATTATTTGGGTAAAGACGAAGTGAAAAGCGAAGAATATCGAGCGCGGAAAGAGAAGCGTTTGGCTCTTTTGAATACCTATTGCTACGACGAAGAACAGGGAGTGTATTTCGACTATGATTTTCTTGCAAAGAAGCGTAGCAACGTTTTTTGTGCGGCGTGTTTTTTGCCTTGGTTTTATGGATTTGCGAGGAATACGGTCGGCTTAAAAATGCTTTTTGAACGCCTTTTTGGCGGCAACGGTATCTATGCGTGTATGGACGTAGGGGATCGTTCCTATCAATGGGGGTATCCAAATATTTGGGCGCCCCACCAGTATTTTGCCTATGAAGCGTTGAAGAAAAACGGCTTGACGGCGGAAGCGAATTGGTTGGCAAAGGGGTACGTTTCGTTGCTTGCAAGCGTTTTTGAGAAAACGGGCGCGCTGTGGGAACGTTATGATGATGGCGGCGTTGCGCCGTCCTTGGAATACACCACGCAAGAGATGCTGGGTTGGACGGCAGGCGTTTACAACCATTTTTACAACGCTTTGTATGCGGTACAAAAATAAGGGGAAACAAGGAGAAAAATATGGAAAATATAACCTTTGATACGGAAGGCAAGACAAAGACTGTAAAGGAAGACATTGAGTGGTTGCGGCTTTGGTGCGAAGATACCAACGATGAAACGTTGCCGCGCGTTGCGCTGATCGGGGATTCTATCACCGAAGGGTATTTTCGATCGGTTTTCAATGCCTTGAAGGGGATTGCGCGTGTGGACGTTTTGGCAACGTCTTATTCCATTCGTTCGGCGGCGTACCAAAATATGGTGAAAAGCTTTGTTGCGGATTCTCATTACGCCGTTGTGCATTACAATTACGGTTTGCACGCTTATAGTGTAGCGGATGATGCGTATGAGTCGGAATGCTCGGCGATGATTGAATACATTTCCGCGCGAGCAAAGGTGGTGCTGGGGACGAGCACGACCGTTTTGGATAGCGATTTGAAAACAGAGAGTGAGTACTGGAAAGAAAAGGTGCGCGCTCGAAATCAGCGCTTGGAAAAGATTGCGAAAAAGCAAGGGCTTTTGGTGGACGATTTGAACGCGTTGAGCCAAACCTTGCTCGGCGAGTACCGTGCGCCCGACGGCGTACACTTTTCCGAGAAGGGGTATCAGGCGCTTGCAAAAAAGGTTGCGGAAAGCATTAAAAAGGCGCTAGTATGATGGTTTACGAGTTTATTTGCAAAAATATCGACCGTACGACCAAGGTTTTTGACGGGGAATGTCGGGACGGGTTAGATATTCCGCTTCTTCCCTTGCCGTATCCGTTCACGACGCCCTGCGCGGAAGGGACGTTTCAAGAGATGTATTACTGGGATACCTACTTCACTCACAAATGCTTGCTTTTGACGAAACGTGGGGGGCAGGTATGCAACAACGTGAAAAACTTTGCCCATTTACTGCGTACCTACGGGAAGATCCCCAACGGCAGCCGACTGCATTATATCAGTCGCTCACAGCCGCCGTTTTTTGGGCTGATGCTTGCGGATTTATTGCAACGAGCGCCTACGCTTTTGACGCTCGATACCGCTTTTTCTTGGCTTGAAGAAGAATATACTTTTTGGATGAGCAGGCGGATTGCGCCAAACGGCTTAAACGTTTACGGGTGCGATCCCGTGGATAGGCAGGCGTATGGCGATCCTTGGTACTTTCGTGAGATTTACGTCAAGACGTATGCGGAGAGAACGGGGATTGAACAGGAAGACAATCCCGAAAACAACGCAAACGTTATCGCGGAATGTGAATCGGGGTGGGATTTTTCCCCGAGATTTTACGGCAAGGCGATGGAATATAATCCCGTCGATTTGAACAGCTTACTGTATGCCGACGAGATGTTGTTGTCCGAATGGGCGGCTCGGCTTGGGAAAGCGGAGCAGGCAAACAAGTATCGACAGGCTGCGCTTGTTCGCAAGGAAAAGATGCAGAAGTGGATGCAAAAGGATGGGGTGTATTACGATTACAATTTTGCAAAACGTTGCCCATCGAGCATTGTAAGCTGTGCCGCATTCTATCCGTATTTCGTCGGGTTAGATTCGGATGTGGACGGGTTCCAAAAGGCTTTGGCTGTGCTTGAACGCGCTTACGGCGTGGTGGCGTGTAGCGGCGAAAAGGGGAAGTTTCAATGGACGGAACCGAACAGTTGGGCGCCCTTAAACTACGTTGCCGTAGCGGCGGCGCATCGCTTAGGATTGCAGGGAATTGCCTCGCGGCTTGCGGATAAATACCTTGCGGCGACGGAAAAAATCTACGAAAAGACGAAATGCCTTTGGGAAAAATACAACGCGGAAACGGGGGATTTGGACGTGGTTTCCGAATACGGCACGCCCGAAATGCTTGGTTGGACGGCAGGTGTATATACGGCGTTTTATCATTACCGCGAGAGCGGATATAAAGAGTTCATATAAAGGAGAACAACCATGAAAAATCGTTTGGTCTTGGAGATAGGCGAGCAGGAATACTGGTGGTGTGGGGTGATTGACCTTAGCGATCGAATGCCCTTTCACAAAGACACGGTCTTGCGCTTTAATATGCTGACCGATCCCTATACGCATCTTTGCGTCAATCAAATCACGCCGCTCTTTTTAAGCAGTGACGGTCGCTATGCTTACTTGAAGGATTTTGGCGAGTTTGCGTTCGAGAACGGGAAACTTATTTTGGAATCTGACGGAGAGATCGAGTATGGCGAAAAGGGCTCGCTGAAAGAAGCGTGCCTGTACGCGAATGCGCGTATCGCGCCGCCGAGCGGAAAAACGCCGCCTGCCGTATGCTTTACCGCGCCGCAATATTGCACGTGGATGGAGCTTTTGTACGGTCAAGATCAAGAGAAAATCTTGGCGTATGCTCGTCGGATCATTAAGGAAGGTTTGCCCGCAGGGGAGTTCATCATCGACGACGGCTGGCAGGAATATTACGGACACTGGGATTTTGACAGACGAAAGTTCCCCGATCCTAAGCGGATGTGCGACGAGCTCATTGCGCTTGGCTTTAAGCTTGTGCTTTGGATTGCGCCGTACGTTTCGCCCGATTCAGACGTGTACCGCTATTTGAAGGATAAGGGCGCGCTCATTAAAAACGAAGACGGTAAGCCGTTTATTACAGAGTGGTGGGACGGCTATTCTGCGGTGCTGGATTTAAGCTGCGAGTCAGGTAGAGAATGGTTTTCGGATCAGTACCGTTTCTTGCATGAAAATTACGGGATCTCGGGATTGAAGATGGACGGCGGCGACGTGCTGTATTATCCAAAGTTCCGTTCGGGATATCAAATGCTGACTGCGCACGAGCATTGTCAAACGTACGGCGATTTCGATTGCGGTATGGAAATCAAGGAATTGCGCGCTTGCGTGAAGAATACGAATAGAGCAATTATTCAACGGGTTGCCGACCGCAAACACAGTTGGGATCGGCAGCGCGGCTTGGGCGGCATTGTCGATCGAATTTTGTTGCAGGGCTTGATGGGATATGCGTTTAACTGCCCCGATATGGTGGGCGGTGGCTTGATAGAAGACGAACAGGTGGGCACAAAGTACACGGAAGAGCTGTATTGCCGTTATGCACAGGCAAGCACCTTCCTGCCTTCCTTCCAGTTGAGCAAATTCTTTTGGAAGGATTCTCCCACGCTTACGGACGCCGTACATACGATGGTAAAGCGGCATTACGAGCTTGCGCCGTATATCGAAACCCTTTTGGAAAACGCCGCGAAGACGGGCGAGCCGATTGCGCGAAGTATCGCGTACGAGTTTGGCGAACGTGCGGATATCGTCGACGAATTCCTGCTTGGCGATCGGTACTTGGTTGCGCCGATTTTGACGGAGAATACGCGCGCAAGAAGGGTCTATTTGCCGACGGGTGAGTGGAAATACGTTCCCACGGGTGAAGTGTTTGTGGGCGGTAAAGAATACGAGTTTGACGCACCGCTTAACGTTTTACCATATTTTGAAAAAGTGAAATAAGGAGAAAAGGTATGCAGTCTTATCATAGCATTTCGACGATTTTTGTACAAAAAAATATCCCTGCTGCGACGGAGCAAACGGGCAGGGGAAAATACGTTCCGTCAATCGAAGAAGCCGTGCGCGTTTGCGTAGAGCTTCGCCGCAGCGGAATGTTGCAACCGATCACCGTGCGAATCGAATCGGGGACGTATGAGCTGGCGCGGACGCTGGAATTTTGGAACTCAATCAGCGGCGTCACCTTTGAATCGAAAACGGGGAAAGCGGAAGACGTTATATTAAGCGGTGGGCAAAAAATCGAAGGCTTTACCGAAGCCGTTTTTAATGGCAAAAAATGCGTCGTCGCGTACCTGCCCCTTGTAAAAGAAGGGAAAATGGATTTTTCCGACCTGTATGTGAACGGGGAAAGAGCGGGTCTTTCCCGATTCCCTGAAAGTGGGTATTTGCAGTTTGCGGAAGCGGAAAACAAGGGATTTTTCTTGGATGATATTTCTAAGTGGGTACGCTTGAAAAAGGAAGATATCAGCGCGCTCTCTGCCGACGATATTCGCGGTGCGACTCTTTCCTATTTGCATTACTGGGTGGACGAGCATACCGCCGTTGAAAGCTACGACGAAGAAACGGGCGTGCTTGTGATGGACAAATACTCACGGTTTAGCATCAACGGCGAAAAGACGCAAAGCGCGTACTATTTTGAAAACGTTCGTAAGACGTTTGGAAAGCCTGGCGAGTGGTATTTGGACAAAGCGGAAGGCTTGCTCTATTACGTTCTTCGCGAAGGTGAGCGTATGGAAGACTTGGACGTGCATGCGCCCAGACTTTCCGCGATTGCCAACTTGACAGGGGCGCAGGGCGCACCGATTACCAACGTGTCTTTTAAGAACGTGACGTTTGCTTATACAAAAGGGGAGCATGAATCGCGGAACGATCAAGGCTTGCGTGTTGCTTCCGACGGACAGGGCGTTTCCGACGCGAAAGGAACGGTAAACTTCCGCTATGCGGAAAAGTGCAGCGTGGAAGGCTGTCGATTTATCAACTACGGTTTGCATGGCGTGAACGTCGAACAGGGCTGTTCGCATATTTCTTTGCAAAAAAACTTCTTCTACGACGGCGGTGCAGGCGGCGTAATTATGGGTGGCTCGGACGTGAACGGCGAAGTTGCCGATAGAACCCATTCGAACGAGATCGTCGGTTGCGAGATTCGGCATTGTGGTAGACGGCATATGGCGGCTTGCGGTATCTTGGTGAAACATTCTTTCAATAATAAAATCGTTGGAAATACGATTTCTGACCTTTTCTACACGGGGATTTCCGTGGGTTGGGTGTGGGGCTATAAGGAAAGCGTCACGCGCAACAACCTAATTGCCTATAACCACATTTATGACCTTGGCAAGCGCGTGCTTTCGGACATGGGTGGGGTATATTTGCTTGGCGCACAACCTGGTACGGTCGTTTTGGGCAACCGAATCCACGATATTTACGGCAGAGAATACGGTGGTTGGGCGCTGTATACGGACGAAGGCAGTGCCTGTATTGTACTAGAAAAGAACGTATGCTATCGCTGTTCGGATAACTGCATTCATCAGCATTACGGCAGGATGAACGTCGTAAGAAACAATATTTTTGCGTTTGCGGAAAAAGCGCTGTGTTGCGTGACTTGGGGGGAATTGCATCTTTCGACGGTGTTTGAGAACAATATCCTAATCACGAACGGTGAGCTTGCCTACGGCTTGCTTGCCCGTGAGCATATCGAAAACGGTACGGTGGCAACGGGCAACAATCTGCTTTGGTCGGTTGACGGAAACGAGCCGTACGTGGTGGAATACCTTGGCAAGAAATACACCCTTTCGGAAGCGCAAAAGCTGGGGCTTGAAACAGGCAGTATCGTGGCTGATCCGAAATGCCGTGCAATCGAACGGGATGATTTTACCCTTGCGGAAGATTCGCCCGCTTATGCGCTGGGATTCCAAGAGATTGAGATGAAATAAAAGTCGTTTTTACGCATAAAAAACCGCTCTTTTTGCGATAAAAAGAGCGGTTTTTGTGTTGTTTTTTTGCGTTGATTATTCGTGTACAAGCACGCGCACACCGTCTTTAAGACGGGATTCTTCTGCACAAATCCCCATCAGGTGGCTCTCTATGGACGCCGTAAGCGAAGTGGAAGCCTTTGCGTTTCCGTCCAGCATATCGCAAAGCTCCTTGATGAGATAAAAGTCGCCTCCGCCGTGACCGTAGCCGTTGTCACCGAGCGCATTGATTTTGAATACCTGCTTTTCCTGCCCAAAGACCATAAGCTCTACAGCGTCTTCCAGCTCGTCTAAGATGATTTCCCCAAGCGTGCCGTGGAAGTTCATTCTTCTGCCCAAGCCGTAAAGTTCGCTTTTGTCGTCGGTGGTGAAGGCGGTCATCGTTAAGGTTGCCTTTACGCCGTTTTCGAAGCTCATCAGGGTCAACTGATGGTCGACGACGTCGTTATCGCAAGCGAATACGCATCTTCCATAAGGGCCGCTACGCAAAGCGTTCGTCAGCTTTTCTTCGGTGACGGGTGCGGAAACAACTACGTTGTACGGCCAGTAGTCTTCGGGCGAGTACGCTTTTTTCCAACGGTCGAGATAGAGAACCTTGGCACTGTAAGGGCAGTTTTCCACGTATTTGCATTGCAAGCAACGATCCGCCGCGCCTTCGGGTTGGTTGGCTTTGTTGAAGAAGGTCAGTTCCCCGACGGAAGATACGCTCTTACATTTGGATTTTGCGTAGTACTGAATCAGGTCGAGATCGTGGCAGCACTTTGCCAAAATCATCGGGGCGGTTTCTTTGGTCGTTCTCCAGTTGCCGCGCACGTAGCTGTGCGCTTGGTGCCAGTAGGTGACGCGTTCCAAAGCGTCGATGGCAACCAAACGTCCGATTGCGCCCGAGTCGATTAGCTCCGCAACCTTCAAAAAGGCGGGCGCATAGCGCAGTACGTGGCAAATAAGCGCTTTACAGCCCGATTTTTCCTGCGCTTTCAGCACCGCTTCACATTCTTCCTTTTTGTCGGTAATAGGCTTTTCCATTAGGATATCGTAGCCTTTTTCAAATGCTTTTAAGCAATGGCGTACGTGGTCGGAATCTTGGGTGGCAATCACCAAAAGATCGGCGCGCTTTTCTTTGAAAAACTCGTCTTCGTCCGTGAAACGGTTTTCGACGGCTACGCCAAACTCTTTCCCGAAGCTTTCAAGCCGCTGTTCGCGAACGTCGCAAAGCGCAACGATGCGGAAACGCTTGGGAAACTGCATCAATAATCTACCGTAAACGTTTGCGCCGCGCGCGCCAACACCAATAATGGCAACGCTATACTGTTTTTCTTGCATGATCATTCTCCTATAATGCCGTTGTGGGGCTCCTTGGTGGTATTATACAACAAATTTTTTAGATGTGTAATAGGTATTTGTTGCAGGTTATTGCCATTTTGTTGCGTGCTTTCTATGGGTGGATTGTGGCTATTTATGGGCGGATTTGCAGTGAATTTACCCTTAAAAATGGGCAGGAAAACCTTTCGTGCAACAAAAAGACAATATTTGGCAACAATAAAAACTTGACAACAAACAAATATTGCGGTACTATAAAAACAGGATTTTAACGGTCGATTTGTATTTTACCATAGGTAAACAGACGACGCGCGAAGGGGGGTATATGTACGAGCTATTACCGATCCAAAAAATAAATCTTCCACCGCATCCGTTTGCGACCGACTGGCAAGCGGTGATTTTTCGAAACTATGGCACCGTTCCGTCAAAGGCTTTGGCGAAGGTGCTCAAAACGGACGAAGAAACGGTGGAAAGGGAAGCAAAGCGCCTTGGCTTGGATGGAATGGAATACGATCCTGCGTGGAAAGACAAGGGATATATTACGATCATCAAGAACAACTGGCATTTGCTCGATTACGCAGGAATATGCGAGCTTACGGGGATGGACGAAGGGCAACTGGCAAAGACGCTCTTTGACGATGATTTCCTATTTGTGAAGGTGGGAAATTTCAAACCGTTCGTGATTCCGCCCGTCTATGCGCCGCTCACCGAAGAACAGCTTTTGTGGACGGAAAAACAGGCGCAAACGGTACGGGAAAACCGTTCGAAGAATAGAACGCCGTATTTCCATTTCTTTGAACATTTGCCCAAGGTGGACGTTCTGAACGGAAACTCGGACGGGTTGCGGATGGTGTATAACTACAATGAACTCTTTGGCGATAATCTCGCAACGGGGGATTTTTCTGCGTACACCGACGAGATGCTCGAAGGCTTGGCAAAGCTGGGGATTAACGCGCTTTGGAAGCACATCGTTTTGTACGATTTGGTGGGGCTGCCGTTTGATCCAAGCTTTGGGAAGGGCTGGGAAACGCGCTTGAAGAATTTGGGGGTGCTGTGCCGCCGATTGCAAAAGTACGGGATCAAGCTCTATCTGTATCTTAACGAGCCGCGCGCGTTGCCGCTTTCCTTTTACGCGGACAAGCCGCATCTTTTGGGAGTACACGACGAGCAGGTCGGCGCGCTTTGTACGTCCGCGCCTGAGACGCAAAAATATTTATACGACGCGATTTATAAAATCGTGACGGAAGTTCCCGAGCTGGGCGGCTTTTTCAGCATCACGGGCTCGGAAAATTTGACGAACTGCTATTCGAGAAGAGAGTACGACGCAAACACTTGTCCGCGTTGCGGAAAGCGCACTCGCGTGGACGTTTGCGTGGAGATTAACGAGATCTATCTTCGCGCCATTCAAGACGCGAAAAGCCAAGCGAAGCTGATTGCTTGGACGTGGGGCTGGACAAGCGAAATGTGCTGGACGACGGAAGAAACCTTGGAAGCGGTGCGCCGCCTGCCCAAAGGCTTGGACGTGATGTGCGTCAGCGAAGAAGGCTTGATCGTTCACGCGGACGAAGGGGACTTGGGACTGATTGATTATTCTATCTCGCAGGTAGGCCCGAGCGAACGCACGAAGCAAATCTTCAAAACTGCCAAGGAAAGCGGACACAAAGTTGTGGCGAAAATACAGGTCAATAATAGCTGGGAATGTGCGTCCATTCCGTACCTGCCCTGCTTTGATCTTGTTTGGAAGCACCTGCAAAACTTAAAAGAACTCGACGTGGACGGGCATATGCTGAGCTGGTCGCTCGGCGGCTATCCGAGCTTTAATTTGTCCTTAGTATCTCAAGCGCAAAACGGCGGAACGCTGGAAGAATGGTATCGTCAGACGTTCGGGAAGGAGTGGAAAATAGTCCATACGTGTGGACAATATTTCTCGGAAGCCTTCGAAAAGTTCCCGTTCGGCGTGTCCTTGGCGTACAACGGGCCGCAAAACATCGGCTGTGCAAATCCTTTCTACGACGAACCGACAGGCTTGACGCCGACGATGGTTGGGTTTCCGTTCGACGGAATCGACGTATGGCGCGGATGTTTTTCTCGGAAGCTGTTTATGGAGCGCTTTGCGGCTTTGACCGAGCTTTGGAAGCGGGGCTTGGATATGCTTGTCGGAGTGCAGGAAGAGAACTCTTTGAATATGAAACGAATTGCCGAAGCGGCGTACTGTGTCCTTCGCAGTACCTATTTGCAAGCAAAATGGATTCTTGAAAGGGATAGGAATGCGGCGGAAGAAGAGTTTGTTAATACGCAACGGCTTTTGAAGCTTGCGGCGGAAGATCCGTCCATCGGCTATGAAGCGAGCAATCACTATCTTTACAACGAAAATATGTTGCTCGAAAAATTGTTGTCCCTTGGAAAAATATTAGAAAAAGCATAGCTTTTCAGCAAAGGAGAAGAAATGGCAAAAGGTAGGAAATTTCCCGAAGTATTTTTTCCTGTCGGGAAAAACAGCAACGAGTTGTCATTGTATCATTACGGAAAACATAACTGTTTGCCTGGTAATTCTTACGGCCCGAACAAACGGGATTATTATTTGTTGCATTTCATTACGGAAGGCAAAGGAACGTATACGGTGGGGGATAAGACCTTTCATTTGCAAAAGAATGAAGCTTTTTTAATCCGTCCAAATGAAGAAACCTTCTATCAAGCGGACATCGAAGAACCGTGGGAGTATTATTTCGTTGCCTTTCACGGAACGCTTGCGGAAAAGATGGTGGACGAAGTGGACTGGATCGACGGCTACGTGATTCGTCCGCAAAATCATCAATCGATTCGTTCGGTTATGCGCTCGATCTATGCAATCAAAAAGCCCGACCTTTGGGGGGAATATATGGCGCTTGGGCATCTGTATATAATGTGGGCGCACTTGATCAAGGAAAGCAAACGTACAAGAGAAACGGAAATTCAATCGAACCAAGAAGATTTGCTCAATAAAGCAATCGACTATATCAAGAAGAATTACGAATGCGGCATACGTGTTTCGGATATTGCGAATGCAATCAACGTCCACCGCGTCAGCCTGTACCGACTGTTTAAGGATTGTCTAAACGTTTCGGTGGAAAAATATTTGCAAAATTACCGAATGGATAGGGCGGTGTTTTTACTGCAAAATTCCGATTGTTCCGTCACCGAAATTTGCGCTCGGGTAGGAATGGGCGATTATCCGCATTTTTGTAGACAATTCAAGCGGCATTTTGGTTTTACCCCGTCGGAATACCGTAAACTTTTTATGTCAAAAACGAATAAAAACGGGAAATAATTGCATAGCAAAAGAAAATGGACGAACGAACGCGTAAAAATGCGCGTTCGTTTTTTTTGTAAAAGCTCGAAAATAGCCGTGCGCTGTATAACGAAGCTGCGTAATTATCCTATCATAGTGATATTGCAACAAAAGAACAATATCCTGCAACTTCTCACCATTGAACGCCAAAAAAAAATCCGCTATACTATAAGTATAATCGATAAAGTATGCTCGGTAAATATTCGTTTTTGAGTGAAAAACGGCTTGGTAAGCCGAGTAAAACATTCTTATCAAAACATTTGGAGGATGAAAGAATGGGGAAAATTTTACGTAGAATCGTAGCACTTGGGATTGCGTTCAGCGCGATGGTTCCGTTTTTTAGCGGCTGTAAGGACAAAGGGGTTGTTAGCGCATATCAGGTGGATGAACAAACCCTGAACGCTGCGGCGGCAAATCCGACGGCGGCAATGCAAAGCATCAGCGTGCCTTATGAAAACGTGGACGCGGCTTATACCGTACACGTATCACCGAATGGTGATAACGGCAACGACGGTTCGTCTTGGGAACAGGCAGTCACTTCCTTGAACCAAGCGCAATGGCTTGTTCGTGAATGGTACGGCGACGGCAACGTCGGTGACGCAATGATCCTGTTGGACGACGGAGAATATTACGTGGATTCCACGTTGAATCTTTTGGAAGACGACGTTCGCGGCGGCGAGCTGTACATAAGAAGCCGCAACGCCAACAAAGCGACGCTGAGC
>SVIJ01000032.1 GCA_015069565.1 Clostridiales bacterium | reverse complement strand
CCCTTGGCAATGACGGAAGGCTTGCAGAAGTTCAAGGAAGAATATCCCGAACGCTACGAACAGACGATCAAGGGCGTGCCTATGGGTAGATTTGCTGATCCTGAACAGGACGTTGGCGGGCTTTGCGTGTTCCTGTGCTCGGACTTGGCGAACTACATTACGGGGGAAACGATTACGCTTCAAGGCGGCAGCGGTCTTCGTCCATAAAAACAAAGAAAACGCTGTGCAACATTTCGTTGCACAGCGTTTTTCCTTGTCGTATACGCCGATAAAAAACACACGGCTGCGGATGCTCCGCTTGACCGTGTGTTTTAATATTCTGACCTTCCGCATAAAACGTCAATGCTAACGTCGAAATAATCGGCAATTTTCCAACATTCGATAATGCTTGGCTCGTTAAGACCTTGTTCCCACCTTGATAAATTGGCTTGGCTCGTTCCGAGCGCTTTTGCCAGTTGACGTTGGGATAAGTTTTTTTCTTTCCGAAGCTCGGCAATTTTGTTGTTTCTAAACGTGTATTCCATAAAAATATTATATACAAAAATGTATCAATCTACTTGACAAATACAAATTTGTATCATATAATAGAAATACAATTTACTATACGGAGGGTTAAAAAAATGGCAAGAACAGAAATTAGAGATTCGATTGGGCGCATTATCGGTTTCATCGAAGATATGCCCAACGGTGACAAAACGGTGCGCGACAAGTATGGAAGAATTATCGGTTTTTATAGAAAAAGCAACAATACGACCACTGATGAATACGGACGGATTATAGTACGCGGTGACGCTTGCGCGATGTTGTTCAAGTAAGGGGAGCGGATATGGGATTTTTTGATATTTTCAAAAAGGTTGATTATAAGCAGTTGCCTATTTCCGAGCTTGAAAAATATCTTACAAAAGAGCTTTCGCCTAAAAAGGTGACGGATATTGTGGATATACAATATGCTTATTTGGATAAATTATTCTTCAATCCGAAGTCGGCAGGGGGCTTTGGGCTGCCTATAACGCAAAAAGATGAAATTAAGGCAAGTGATTTGTATCGTAAATGTGTAAATAGTCTTGATTCTGCTAGACTGTCGGGTGGAATCTATAAAAAAGCGGGGCAGATCAACAACCTTATGATTGAATTTGCGAGAGTGTTTTTCCAGAAAGGTTTAAGAGATATTAGACGGTATACGACCAGACATTTCGACCAGATAGAGCTTCAATGGATGCGCCTTCAACTCATGAAGGATAATGTACAATTAAAAAGTTTTTGTTCGAAGGTTCTTTGGAATCCGAACAGCTATTTGTTTGACAAAAGAATGTACACGGGTGACGTTGATTTTATTTGCTATAAAATCAAGCTTTGTTATCAGCTCTATTTTGAAAAAGAATATGGCGATGATGAAATTTCGCTTGACGAATTTTTCTCAAAAGGAACACAGCGGGAGTTGTGTGAATGGGTAGAAGAAAAAATGAATGATTTGGTGTAAATCGAAAAAAGATTGCGAGAACGGACGGTTGATAGCTGTCCGTTTTTTTTGTATTTGTGCCATTTTTTGCGGGTTGATAGGTGGAACATCTCTTTGAAAAAAATATTTTATATTTTTATAAAAAAATTGCCACTTTCTTGTTTAGAGAATAAAATCCTTGGTTAGATATAAATTGTAGGTGAAAACCACACACTAATTATATCAAATACATGACGCCGCGAAGCGCGGCAAAAAGGAGAAAATAATATGGCAGGAAAAGTAATTGGTATCGACCTTGGTACGACCAACTCGTGTGTAGCAGTTATGGAAGGCGGCGAACCCGTCGTTATCCCTAACGCGGAAGGTTCGAGAACGACCCCTTCGGTGGTTTCGTTCCAAAAAGACGGCTCTCGTACCGTCGGTCAGATCGCAAAGCGTCAGGCGGTTGCAAACCCCGACAAGACCGTGATCTCGATCAAAAGACATATGGGCTCGAATTATAAAGTGGACATCGACGGCAAGGGCTACACCCCCCAAGAAATCTCCGCGATGACCTTGGCAAAATTGAAGGCGGACGCGGAAGCGTATCTCGGTCAGCCCGTCACGCAGGCGGTTATCACCTGCCCCGCGTACTTCTCGGATAGCCAAAGACAGGCTACCAAGGACGCAGGTAAGATTGCAGGGCTTGAAGTCCTTCGTATCATCAACGAGCCTACGGCGGCGGCGCTTGCTTATGGCCTTGATAAGGATAAGGGCGGCAAGGTGATGATCTACGACCTTGGCGGCGGTACGTTCGACGTTTCCATTCTCGATATTTCCGACGGCGTTTTCGAAGTTAAGGCGACGAACGGCGATACGAAGCTCGGCGGTGACGACTGGGATAACAAAATCATCGAATACTGCTTGGCTGAGTTCAAGAAGGAAACGGGCATCGACCTTTCGGGCGACAAGATGGCAATGCAACGCTTGAAGGAAGCGGCGGAAAAAGCGAAGATCGAGCTTTCGGGTATGGCTTCGACGGTGGTTTCCCTTCCGTTCATCACGTTTGCGGCGGGCAACGTTCCCCAGAACTTGGAAGTGACGATCACGAGAGATAAGTTTGAAATGATGACGGCTGACCTTTTGGCAAGAACGGTTGAACCCATGAAGGCGGCTATGCGCGACGCGAAGCTTTCGTACAGCGATATCGACAAGGTAATCTTGGTCGGCGGCTCGACCCGTATGCCTGCGGTTGTAGCAAAGGTGCGCGAAGTGACGGGCAAAGAACCCTTCAAGGGCATCAACCCCGACGAATGCGTTGCAATCGGCGCAGCAATCCAGGGCGGCGTTTTGACGGGCGAAGTAAACGACGTACTTCTTTTGGACGTCACGCCTTTGTCCTTGGGTATCGAAACGCTTGGCGGCGTATTCACGAAGATCATCGAAAGAAATACTACGCTTCCTACGAAGAAGAGCCAAGTCTTCTCGACGGCGGCAGACAACCAAACGGGCGTTTCCATCCACGTATTGCAGGGTGAACGTGAATTCTGTAAGGACAACAAGACCCTTGGCAACTTCATGTTGACGGGTATTGCTCCCGCTCCCCGTGGTATTCCGCAGATCGAAGTCACCTTCGACATCGACGCAAACGGTATCGTACACGTGACCGCGCAGGATAAGGGTACGGGCAAGATGACGGATATCACCATCACTTCGTCCACCAACCTTTCCGAAGAAGAAATCGAAAAGGCTGTAAAGGAAGCGGAACAGTTTGCGGAAGAAGACAAGAAGCGCAAGGAAAAGGTGGAAAACAGAAACAAGCTCGATAGCATGATCTTCTCTTGCGAACAGACGATGAGAGAAGCAGGCGACAAGCTTGACGAAAACGACAAGGCGACCTTGCAGGCGGCAATCGACGCGGCAAAGAAGGATTTGGAAAGCGAAGATGATGAAGTGGTGAAGGCGGCTTACGACACGTTGATGAACGCGGTACAGCCCGTATTTGCAAAGCTTTATCAACAGAATGCAGGCGCGCAGGGCGGCCCTGATATGGGCGGCGCTGACGGTGGGGAATTCCATCAATAATCAGTCGTGAACCCGTACATGGGTGGCGCAAAATGATAAAACGAAGCAGGCTTGGCGGTTTCGCCAAGCCTGTAAGCGGAATATGCGGAGTAGATTATGGCAGAGAAAAAGAACTATTATGAAGTTCTCGGCGTAGAGCGGGGCGCAAGCGCGGACGAGATTAAGTCGGCGTATAGAAAGCTTGCGATGAAGTACCACCCCGATAGAAACCAAGGAAGCGAAGAAGCGGCGGAAAAGTTCAAGGAAATCAACGAAGCGAACGAAACGCTCTCCGACCCCGAAAAGAGAAAACAATACGATTTTGAGCTTGATCATCCTGGAATGGGCGGTGGCTTCGGCGGTGGCTTTGGCGGCTTTGAAGGCGGATTTTCCGATATCTTTGAAGGGATTTTCGGCGGCGGTTTCGGCGGTTTTGGCGGCGGTGGCAGACCCCGTCAGTCGGTGGGCGCGAAGGTGCAGGTCGAGATGCCGCTCAGCTTCATGGATGCGGCGAAGGGTTGCAGAAAAACCTTCCGCTATAAGCGCAACGTTGTTTGTACGTCGTGTAATGGTACGGGCGCGAAGGGGGGCACGGAGTTCAGTACCTGCGGACATTGCGGCGGCTCGGGTACGGTGAAGACGGTGCGCAACACCGTGTTCGGCAGAACAATTCAGCAAGGCCCCTGTCCCGATTGTGGCGGTAAGGGGAAAATTATCAAGGAAAAGTGCGCTGATTGTCGCGGCAGGGGGATCGTTGCCAAGGAAGAAGAACAGAGCATCAATATTCCTGCTGGCGCGGACACGGGTAGCTATATGCGCTTTGAAGGCAAGGGACACGCGCCCGAAGGCGGCGGCGTTGCAGGGGATTTGATCGTTGCGTTCCGCGTGGAAGAGCACAAGCTGTTTACGCGCGATCAGTTCGATTTGCACGTGGATTTGCCCATTTCCTTCCTGACGGCGACGCTTGGCGGAAAGGTGAAGGTTCCGACCTTGGACGAAACGGTGGAGTATACCATTCCCGAAGGCACGCAAAGTGGGGAAACCTTCCGTATTCGCGGCAAGGGGATTCGGGCTTCGCGCGGGATCGGCAATTTGTACTTACACGTGATTGTGGAAGTTCCTAAGCTCTCGCGGGATCAAAAGAAGCAGCTGGAAAAGTTCTACGAAGACGTAGGCTTGAAGCAGCAGGATCAAATGAAAAAATACGCGGACAATATGGAAGCATTGTACGGTGAAAAGCCGTATTGACGAAAAAATACCCATCTTTGATGGGTATTTCTTTTGAGTTGCGTGGACGGTGAACGAATGAAAAAGATTAAAAATTATATTGTCGGATTAGGATTGCCGATTTTATATTATGGGGCACTGACGGGGATTTTAACGGCGGCGCTTGTCGTGCTGTATAAGTGGTGCGTGGTGCGCGTCGTGGAGTGGTCGTCGATAGGGTATGCGTACGTGCGAGCGCATTTGTGGGTGCTTGCTATTGTTTTGCCTGCTTTGTTTGGGCTGGCGGCGCTCTTTGCTTGGGTGTATAAAAAAATGCCCAATCTGCGTGGCGGTGGAATACCGACTTCCGTAGGTGTTTTGCGTGGGCTGTTGACCTTTCGCTGGCTGAGAAATCTCATCGGCGTATTCGTGATGTCCCTTTGTAGCTTTTTGATCGGCGTTCCGCTTGGCAATGAAGGGCCGTCTGTACAAATGGGCGTTTCTGTGGGCGGCGGCTTATTAGCGCCTATGGGAAAAAGGCAAAAAGGATGGGGCAGGTATGCGATGACGGGTGGCGCATGCGTCGGATTTGCGACGGCAACAGGCGCGCCTATCTCGGGAATTTTGTTTGCGGTGGAAGAAGCGCATGAAAGGGTTTCCCCTGTGCTTTTGATGGTGGCGACGGTTTCGGTTGTCTTTGGTAGAATTACGTCCGAGTGCCTTTCGCCGCTCTTCGGAGTGAGCCAAGAGCTCTTTCACGTTCCGTCGACGCTTGCGTTGGGGATCGGGGATCTTTGGTTGCCTATACTCATCGGCTTGGCGTTCGGTTTGTTTGCTACGCTCTTTTTGAAATATCATAAATATATGCGCGCCTTTGTTCGAAAGACTTTGAAAAAGGTGGGAAACACGTATAAGATTTTTGCCGTCTTTTTTCTTACGGTAGTGCTGGGCTTGCTGTCGACGTCCTTTGTATCTACAGGCCATGCTTTCGTTGAAAGCTTGTTTGCGACGCGCGCGGTTTGGTGGTTCTTGCTTGCGGCTTTGGCGGTGCGCTCTACCTTGACCCTATTTGCAAACGTTAGCGGCGTGACGGGCGGTATATTTCTTCCGACGATTGCCATCGGCGTTGCGCTGGCGGCGCTGTTGGGCGAGCTCTTCATCGGCGGCTTTGGCTTAGGGGAAGAGTACTATATTTTGATTTTGGCGCTTGGGATCGTCGCTTGCATTGCGGGGATGATGAAGATGCCCATCACTGCCATTGTTTTTGCGGTGGAAGCGCTCTCGTGCTATAATAATATTTTGCACGTAATCGTCGTGGTGGCGGTTGCCTTCTTTATCACGGAGCTTTTGGGCGCGCACTCGATCGGCGATAGCGTATTACACGCAAGGCTGGAAGAAAACGCGGAAGGGAAACACGTGACGGTTTTTGAAAGCTTTGTTTGTGTACAAGCTGGGGCGTTTGCCGAAGGGAAGCAAATTCGGGACATTCTTTGGCCTGCGAATATGTTTGTTTTGTCGGTGGCGCATCCGTCGAATGAAGCAAAGGCGGACGGGCTGGGTAATAAGGTCCTGCGTGCAGGGGACGTCTTGCATATCCGCTATTCGACCTATGATGAGCAAAGAACGGAAAAAGAGCTGTTTGATTTGGTGGGGCAGCAGACTATGCAGGCGGAAGAGATAGAAAGAGTGTGAATTGCCGTTTTATGTATTCAAATCGGGGCTTTTAGCCCCGATTTTTTCTATTCTGAAAAAGAAGTTCGGCGCAAAGAGTTGAAAAATCGGGCGTTGTGTGCTATAATGGGAGCAAATAGGAGCGTAAAATTATGAAATATATCGAATTGACGGTGCATACGACGACGGAAGCGAGTGAGATTCTTGCCGATATCATGTGGGGCTATACCGATTTCGGCGTGACCATTTGCGACCGCGCGGACATCATCGCTTTGCAACAAAATAAGGATACCATGTACTGGGATTATATGGACGACGATTTGACGCAGGACACCCCTTCGGACGTGCTTGTGAAATGCTACGTCGAAGCGGATACGGCGGCGGAAACGATTCGCTCGATTATGAGCGATATTCGCTTGGCGCAGGAAAACTGTGGCGGCGCGTTGCCGTTCGGAACGCTGGAAGACACCAAGCGCGAAGTGGATGGGGACGACTGGATTGACGTATGGAAAAAGCATTTCCGTCCCATTCACTTGGGGCGCATTGTCGTAGTGCCCGAGTGGATTGACTATACCCCTGCGGAAGGGGAGCTCATCGTCCTGCTCGATAGCAATATGGCGTTCGGCACGGGCGAGCACGAAACTACATCGTCCGTTGTGGAGCTGATGCAGGAATACGTGCGCGAAGGCTCGGTGTGTATCGACGTCGGTTGCGGTAGCGGTATCTTGGGGATTTCCACCATCAAGCTCGGCGCTGCGAAGGCGTATTTGACGGACATCGACGAAGTGGCGGTGATTTCTGCGACCCACAACAGCGCACTGAACGGTACGGCGGATAAGACGGTGGTGGCGCATAGCAACCTGTTGGATGATACCGAAATCCAAGGGGACGTTATGATGGCGAATATCACGGGCGAGATCTTGGTGATGCTCGCGCCGTCCATTCCTAAGAACTTGAAAAAGGACGGGGTGTTGCTGCTTAGCGGTATTATCGAAAGCCGTTTGCAAATGGTCAAGGACGCCTATGCGGCGGTGGGAATGGAAGTCGTTAAGGAAAAGCGCAAGGGGGAATGGTTTGCGCTTGTTTTGAAACATAAAAAGGATTAAGTGGCAGGCATGTCTTCGTTGAAACGATTTTTTATAGAAAAAATAGCGGATACCGTTATCCTGCAAGGGGAAGAACACGAGCACGCAAAGAACGTCCTGCGGCTTGGCGTGGGGGATGAAGTAATCTTGCTGGACAATAGCGGCATGGAATATACCGCGGTGATTGCGGAAGTGCAAAAAAAGCAAATGCTTTTGAACGTAATCGGCAAGGCGGTTGGGGATAAGGAAGCGGCGGTGGACGTTGCGCTTGTCTTCGGGTACTTGAAGAATGCGGATAAAAACGAGTTCATCGTTCAAAAGGCGGTGGAGCTTGGCGTAAAGAAGCTTGTGGCGTTTTCGTCCGAGTATTCGTCCGCGTATATGAATGCGAACAAGCTGGAACGGCTGAACAAGGTCAGCCGCGAAGCGGCAAAACAATGTATGCGCTCGGTTGCGCCGACGGTGGAATATTGCGATACTCTTTCCTTGGCGCTCGAAAGTGTGGACGGGTATAAAAATAAGCTCTTTGCCTGCGAGTTTGCGACGGAAAGCAAAGCGGAAATTGCGACGCTTGATGGCTCGACGGCGATTGTGATTGGCAGCGAAGGGGGCTTTTCGCGCGAAGAAGAAACGCTTGCCGCAGAAAAAGGCTTTTGCTCGGTCACGCTCGGCAAACGCATTTTGCGCGCGGAAACGGCGGCGGTGGCATTGACGTCCGTCGTAATGTTTTCCTTGGGTGAATTAGGGGATAACAAGGGGGCAGGTACGAAGTGAAAGCGGTTGTATTCACCCTTGGCTGTAAAGTAAACGACGTGGAAAGCGGCTCGATTATTCGCGGTTTGGAAGAAATGGGCTACGCCGTTTCTCGGTTTTTAGAAGACGGCGCGGATTTGTACGTGATCAATACCTGCGCGGTGACGGCGGAAGCGGAAAGAAAGAGCAGGCAGACGGTCGGCAAAGCCGTAAAAGCAGGCAAGGGCGCGAAGATTATTGTTTGCGGCTGTGCTTCCGAGAAGAACGCCGAGCAGTTTTTTGAAAAGGACGGCAACGTTTTTTACGTTTCGGGTGCGAAGGCGAAAAATCGGATTTTGGAGCTCATTCAAGACGGCTTGCCCGACGAGCGCGGCGGCGTTTTTGTGGAGCAGGGAGAAAAGGCGTATGAAGAAATGCTTGTTCCTGAGTGTTTGAAAAGCCGCGCGTTTGTCAAAATCCAAGATGGCTGTAATCGGTTTTGCTCGTACTGTATCATTCCCTATTTGCGCGGCAGAAGCCGTTCGAGAAAGCTTTCGTCCGTCGTCGCGGAAGTGATGGCGTCCACTGCAAAAGAAACGGTGCTTACAGGGATTGATATTTCCGATTATAAGGACGAAGACGGAAACACGTTTACGGAGCTGTTGCTTGCGCTCAAAGACGCGCCGACGAGAATTCGTTTAGGGTCGCTGGAAGTCAGCTTGATTACGGATAGCTTTTTGGACGCGGCAAAGCAGGTGAAAAGCTTTGCGCCGCAGTTCCATCTGTCCTTGCAAAGCGGCTCGAATGCCGTTTTGAAGAGCATGAACAGGCACTACACGCGAGAAGAATATTTGTCGGCGTGCGCGAAAATCTATGCCGCATTCCCGAATGCGTCGGTGACGACGGACATCATCGCAGGCTTTCCGACGGAAACGGAAGAAGACTTTTTACAGTCGTTGAAAATCATCGAAGAAGCGGGATTTTTGCAGGTACACGCTTTCCCTTATTCTCCGCGCGAAGGCACGAACGCGTATAAAAAATACAAGGAATTGCCCTATGCGGTCAAAAAACGTCGGGTGGAGCTCTTGCTAAAAAAGGCGCAGGAAGTGAAAACGGCGTATCTGGAAAAATGTATCGGCAAGGAGCTTTCCGTTGTGGCGGAATCTTGCGTGGACGGCATTTGGGAAGGCTATGCGGAGAACTACGTTCGCGTGTACGTAGCGGACGAAAACGGGAAAGAACCCATCCGTGTACGCGTTGAACGCTTATATAAGGACGGCGTTTTGGCGTCGTATGTAGATTAAAGTAAGAAAAGCACAAGGAGAATAGTATGGAAAACTGTATTTTTTGTAAGATTGTGGCAGGGGATATTCCTTCCCCCAGACTGTATGAAGACGACAAGATGATCGTTATTCGCGATATCGAGCCGAAGGCAAAGCTGCATTATCTTTGTATACCGAAACAGCATTTTGCTTTGCTTTCCGAGATGGACGAAGGACGCGCGGAGATTGTGAAGCACGTCTTTCAAACGATTTCCACGCTGGAAGAACAGCTTGGCTTGCAGGGCGGCTACCGCGTAATTATCAACCAAGGCGAAGACGGCGGTCAAACGGTACACCATTTGCATATCCACCTTTTGGGCGGCGAAAAGCTGAGCGATTTTTAAGGTTTAGAGTTGTAGAAAAAAGTCAATACTCCTTTCCGTGAAAGCGGAAGGGAGTTTTTTTATGCGGTTTGTTCGGTGGTGGGCGCTAATCGGTAGCCTATGCGTAGCGGTGGGAATATTCTTTTTTGCAGGCTGTATGCAAAATCCGTACGGGGAGTATAGTAGCGGTGTTTTAACGGAACGAGAATACTATTTGTTTTCCCCGTCGTCACAGGCGGCGATTCAAGCGGAAGTGGAGCTTTGCGACTGTTTTTCCATCACGGGTGAAAAGGCGATATTTGTCTTTGAAACGGAAGAAGCTGCGGACAGGTATGCGATGAAACTATTAAAAACGCAAGGCGCGACGGTGGTTTTTGAAGAAACGGTGGCAGGCGCGCGGTGTATTTATGCCCAAGCAAAGCGGATGGGCGCAGGCGTGCGAATCGGGGGCGCGTATATCCATTTGCATATCGTGATTTCGGGAAAGCGCGTGCAGGTGGGTACGCCCATCGTTTTTGGCGGATACTGAAAAAAGTTTTTTGTTTGTGTATAAATGCAAAAAAATCGGTCAATAACAAGACTACGAAAACAAATTATCGGAGGACGTTTACATGAAAGAACGCAAGGAAAGAAGACAAAGAAGAGAAAAGACGGAAAGAACGGAGCTGAAAGAAAAGCAGGCTTGGTTCGGCTTGGCAACCGCTTGCGCGGCGGTGGTGCTTGCTATCGTGATGATTATTGCGCTTGCAGGCGGAGAACAGCCTGCGATTGATGCAGGGAACGTAGGAAACTCGTCTGATTCAAGCGACGTACAGACGCCCGTGGAAGAAGATTTGGGTATGACCTTGCCCATCGAAACGGTTGCGGTGACGAATGAGTTTGGCTTTTTCTATAACCAAACGCTCGATTGCTACTATCACCACGAAGGTGTGGATTTTATCGCGGAAGCGGGCACAAACGTGCTTGCTGTGGACGATGGAGTGATTGAAAGCATCTATTCGGGCGACGTCTTGAAGGGGACGGAAATCGTTGTCGATCACGGAAACGGCTTAAAGACTTGTTATCGGTTCGTGGTGGCGGCGGAAGATTTGGCTGTCGGTGACGAAGTGCGTCGCGGCGACGTGATTGCGGTGGTGGCGGACGCTACGGGGAATGAGTATAAGGACGGCGCGCACCTGCATTTTGAGATCATGGAAAACGGCAAAACGGTAGACCCGACGGCGCATTTGCCCTTTGAAGAAAAGTAATATTTTTCTAAAAATCATCATAAAATAACCTACTATTACTATTTGCAATAGGGGTTATTTTTTTATGAAAAAAGCCGTTTTATTTTTGTTGCCGATTTTCCTGTTTGCTTCCTGCTTTTTTGCTGGTTGCGGATGCGCCAAAAAAGAAAAAGAGCGTACCAGGTACGAAATCAATGCGGAATATAAGCCGTCGGATAGTACTTTGACGGGTACGGTGAAGGTGGATTTTTACAACGCCTACGACACCGAGTTTACCTGCTTGCAATTTCAGCTCTATCCCAACGCTTATAGAAAGGGGGCGCTCCTTTCACCGATCGGCTACGACGTCGCTTTGGAAAGCTATTATGCAGGGGAAAGCTATGGCGAAATCGGCATTTCTTCCGCGCTCGGCGCGTCGGGCTTTGAAGTGGGCGGCGCGGATAAAAATCTATTATTCGTCTACTTGGAAAAGCCGCTTGCGCCCGAAAAGCGTGTGACGGTGGATATCGGGTTTTCCACGCGGCTTGCCAAGGTCAATCACCGTTTGGGGATTACAAAAACGTCGGTGAACTTTGCGGGCGCGTTTCCCATGCTTTGCGGATATACGCAGGGCGGCTTTTACGAGTGCGTGCCAAGCGACGTTGGGGATGCCTATTACGCCGACGCGGCGGAGTATACCCTGCATCTAACGACCCCCAAGGAGTATACCCTTGTTTCAGGCGGACGGGTGCTGGAAGAAAGAACGCTCGAAAGCAAGAAAAGGTATACCGTGTCCGCAATGAACGCGCGTGATTTGGCGTTTTGCATGGCGAAGGATTACGCCTTTTTGCAGGAAAAAACGGGCAAAACAACGGTAGAATACGCCTATTATCAAGTGCGAAATTCGCAAGAGATTATTGCGTTAGCCGAAAAGGCAGTTGCCTTCTATTCTTCTGTTTTTGGCGAATATCCGTATGATGTTTTGCGTTTGGCGCAAACGAGCTTGACGCACGGTCAAGCCGACGGCTCGGGGTTGTGTATGATTCCTGAAAAATGGACGGCGCAAGGCGAGCTTGCAGGGGAAACGGCGTTCGAGCTTGCCAAGCTGATTGCTGGCGAGTGGTGGTACTCGGCGGTGGGCGCAAACCGTATGGAGCATCCTTGGCTTGTGGATGGGCTCTCTGCCTATTCGGCGGCGTTGTTTTTTGGAAAACACGACGGCTACGGCATGACAAAGCAGGAAATCATTGAGAAAGCGCGCGCGGAATACAACGCTTTCCGTGAGGGTTATCAAAAAGCGCTTGGCTGGGTGGATACGCGGATGAGTAGGCAGCTTTCCAGTTTCTTAAATACATACGAATATGAAAACGTCGTGGAGCATAAGTCGGTTGTGATGTTTGCGGAGCTGGAAAAGGCGCTTGGCTCGAAGAAATTTTTGTCGGGGCTTCGGAAATACTACGCCGAGAACTTGTTCGAAAACGCAATGCCTGCGCACCTGGTAGGGGCTTATGAGCGAATCGGGCTTGATTTACACGGATTTTTTGATGGATACGTGAACGGAAAAGGAACGTTTTAGGCGGCTTTTTTACTCAAAACAGATCAAGCGGAAAGGGTGCTTTTTTATCAAAATAAAAAGAATTTTTATTTTTAGTGATTTTTTCAAAAAAATACTTGCCAAAACGGTTTTTTGGGGGTATAATAGGAGAGAAGTGGTGCGCAGCCCCTTCCCAAGAAAACCTGCTGCGGCATCTTGGCGGTTGCCAAGAAGAAAGGAGACGTTATGGACACCGTTCCCGATAGTCGAAGTTGCTATGCAAACAAACTTGAAAATGCCGCTGTGTGGTATCAGGCTTAAACGAACGTTTTTATAACGCATTTTTCGTAGAAAGTACGGCGCACGGTGGTTTTTCCGTGCGTTTTTTTGCGCTCAAAAGGAGTGCAAAAACGCCTACAAGACGATAAAATCCTTAGAAAGGCGGTACGAATTATGGTAAAATATTACAAGACCGAAAACAACAAAATCGTGGCGTTGGACGAGTTTGAATCCCGTTGCTGGGTGGAGCTTGTCAATCCCACGGACGACGAAGTAGAAGACGTAATGGCGTATAGCGGTATTCCCGAAGAGATGCTCAAAGCCGCGCTCGACGAAGAAGAATCTGCGCGTGTGGAAGTGGACGAAGGCTCGACGATGTACATCGTGGACAGCCCTATGCTCGTCGATACCGAAGACGGCGACCAGTACACAACCATCCCCGTCGCAATCATTTACAACCCGAAATGTATTGTCACCGTTTCCTTGAATACTGACCCTGTTTTGACGGGCTTTCATTCCAACCGAACGAAGGTTTCGACGCTCAAGCCCGTGGGGTTTGTGCTCAACTTTATGCTTGGAAACGTGAAGCGTTTCTCGTCCTTGCTTAAACAAATTGATAAAAAATCCTTGCGTTTGCAGGCAGAGCTGCACAAATCTATGCGTAATCAAGAGCTCATCGAGCTGTTGGAGCTGCAAAACTCGCTCGTCTACTTCTCGACGGCGCTTTCTGCCAACTCGACGGTGCAGGGAAGACTTTCTCGTTTGGAATCGGTGCAAAGCAACGAAGAATACCAGGATTTGCAGGAAGATATCCTGATCGAAACCAAGCAGGCAGTGGAGATGTGTTCGATCTATCGCGATATCTTGAAGACGACCATGGATGCGTTCAGCTCGGTGATTTCCAACAACGTGAACAACGTCGTAAAGCGTTTGACGATCATCACGATTTTGGTTGCAATCCCTACGCTCATTGCAGGGCTGTTGGGGATGAACGTGAAGCTGCCCTTTGGGATGGATTCGTTCGACGGTAGCCCGTGGGAGTTCTGGATCGTGCTCGGAATCTGCGTGCTGCTCGTTGTGATTTTCTCGGTAGTGCTTGTGAAGTCTACCGACTCGGTGAAGATTCGTACCCCGAAACAGGTCAAGAAGAAAAGGAGAAGGGACTGATGCCTTTTTTGCAATACAAATGTACTAATTGTGGCAAGCGGTTTGAAGAGCTGGTCGCAAAGCATACGGACGCCGTGGCGTGCCCCGAATGTGGCGGCGAAACTGTTCGCGACTATACGGGCACGGTGTATTCGGCAACAGGCAAGCCGAGTAAAAAATGCTCGGGCAACTGCAAAACTTGCGGCGGTTGTAAGTAAATCGTTTTAAGCAAAGCGGAGCGTAAAGCGCTCCGCTTTTCTCATGCGCGCGCGCATAATGCGCGCGTACAATAATATATTTACGCGCACGCATACAAAAAGGGGTAAAAAGGTCCGTTTTTGCAAAAAATAAAAAAAATAAAAAAATTCAAAAAAACTTTCAAAAATGCTTGACATTCTTTTTCTATAATGGTATTATGTTTAGGCTACGTCGCGAGAGCGAACGGAAAGCGCCCTTCTGTTGAAGGGAAGACGAAGATTAACAACTGCATAGCAAAGAATGTTTTTTTCTTAAAAGGAAAAAGACGAGTACAAAGGCAAAATTTTCATATTTGAAAGTAAAGCTAATGGTTAATAAGCACAATACGGAAGGACGATTTTGTAAAAGCCCTTTTGACTGCAAAAGAACGATTAGCCGAGTAAAGAGAATAGAATTTTTGTAAAGACGAGTAGATGAAAGAGAAAGATCAAGCTACAAAGGGCTTACGGAGAATGCCTTGGTACATGGCGCCGAAGAAGGACGTGACAAGCTGCGAAAAGCTACGGTTAGGAGCAAATATCCGTTGATCCGTAGATATCCGAATGAGGGAACTCAGCGCGAGTAATATCGCGTTATCATGCACTGAATAGATAGGTGTATGAGGGGAACCCGGGGAACTGAAACATCTAAGTACCCGGAGGAAAAGAAAACAACAGTGATTCCGAGAGTAGTGGCGAGCGAAATCGGACCAGCCCAAACCGCGGGTAGTAATACCTACGGGGTAAGG
>SVIJ01000031.1 GCA_015069565.1 Clostridiales bacterium | reverse complement strand
TCGCCCTTCAAGCCGTAGCGCATATTCAGCCAGTAAGCAATCCCTGCCAAGCCCGAAGTATTCGAAATGGAAACTTCCGCAGGACGGTTCAAGATTTTTTCAGTATCGAAGATGTTGTAGATTTCCGCATCCTTCATCATGCCGTCAGCGTGAATCCCTGCGCGCGTCAAGTTAAACGCGTCGCCTACAAACGGGGTCATCGGGGGAATATCATATTTGAGTTCCTTCTTGAAATACTCCGCAATCTCGGTGATCACCGTCGGATCCATGCCATCCATCGTACCCTGCAAGGACGCGTATTGCATCACCATCGCTTCCAAAGGCACGTTGCCCGTGCGTTCGCCGATGCCGAGCAACGAACAGTTTACGCCACTCGCGCCGTACAGCCAAGCCGATACCGCGTTGGCAACGCCCATATAGAAGTCGTTATGCCCGTGCCATTCGAGCATTTCCGAAGTCACGTCCGAATAATGGTGCAACCCGTAGATGAGCCCGGGAACGCTTCTCGGGGGCGCAACCCCAGGGAAGGGAACGCCATAACCCATCGTATCACACATACGGATTTTGACAGGCACGCCCGCTTCCTTCGAAAGCTTGGTGAGCTCGTTCACAAAGGGTACGACAAAGCCGTACAGGTCCGCTCTCGTCAAGTCTTCCAAATGGCATCTAGGCGAAATCCCTGCGTCAAACGCGTCTTTTACCACACCCAGGTAGTGATCGAACGCCTGTTGACGGGTCATGTTCAGCTTCTTGAAAATGTGATAGTCCGAACAGCTGACCAAGATACCCGATTCCTTGATCCCGATGTCGCGAACGAGCGCAAAGTCTTCCTTCTTCGCGCGAATCCACGTCGTGATTTCGGGGAACTTATAGCCAAGCGCCATACATTGTTCAAGCGCGTCGCGGTCTTTCTTCGTGTAGACGAAGAACTCGCTTTGACGGATAATCCCCTTAGGGCCACCGAGCCGCGCAAGCATCTTGTACACGTCCACGATCTGCTTTGCCGTGTACGGCGCGCGCGATTGCTGACCGTCACGGAAGGTCGTATCCGTAATCCACACGTGCTCGGGCATATCGTGCGGCACTCTACGATGGTTGAACGTCGTATACGGAACTTCCGTGTACGGATAAATATCTCGATACAGATTCGGCTCCTTCACGTCCTGCAAGGAATACTTGTACTCTTCCTGCTCGAGTAAATTGCTGTGTCTGTTCTTTTCTATCATGCTATCTCTCCTTTGCGCTTCGATTTTAATTTTCGATTGCATACCGTTTTTTTATCAAATATTCGAATTATTAAGATTATACACGATTATCACCGCTCTTGTCAACAAAATAAACGCCGATTTTCCTTTTTTCCTATAAGGAAAAGGTGAAAAACTCGCTTTTTTGCGCAAAGCCACGTTTTTAAGAAAAAAGAGAAACCTTTTAGGTTTCTCTTTCGTCGTTCTATGGAAGCTGAAATTAAAGAGTCGCAATCACTTCTACTTCCACAAGCGCGCCCTTGGGAAGGGTTTTGACTGCCACACAGCTACGCGCAGGGCAGGTGGTGAAGTACTTTGCATACACCGCATTGAACGCCGCAAAATCGTTCATATCCGCCAAAAAGCAGGTGGTTTTCACCGCTTTTTCGTAGCCGCTTCCTGCCGCAGAAAGCACCGCGCCAAGATTTTTCATCACCTGCTCCGTCTGCTCGGTGATGTTCTCGCCAACGATTGTACCCGTTTTGGGATCGAGCGGAATTTGACCGCTCGTGAAGACCATTTCGCCCACCTTAATCGCCTGCGAATATGGGCCGATTGCCGCAGGGGCGTTTTGCGTACTTACTTTTTCTATCATACTATTTACTCCTTTTTTAGATCCCCGTCACCAGCTTAAAGCCCGCGTCGGTGAGCGCCGTTTTGATGGCGTCGATGTGTTCGAAATTTCTCGTTTCCAGCGTGATACGAAGATAGCAACCGTTGACGTCCGAGCCTTCGCTTGCACGTTCGTGACGAACGGAAGTGACGTTGCCGCCCAGCCGCGCGATGATCTCCGATACTCCAAGCAGCTGTCCAGGCTTATCCACAAGCTCGACGGTGAGCTGATAGCTTCTGCCAGACATCAACAAGCCGCGCTTGATTACGCGCGAGAGAATGGTCACGTCGATGTTGCCGCCCGAAAGCACGCAAACGACCTTTTTGCCCTGCAAGTCCACCTTGCCGAACATCGCCGCCGACCGCAACCGCGCCCGCGCCTTCGGTGACTAGCTTTTGCTGTTCCATCAAAGCAAGAATCGCCGCCGAAATTTCGTCGTCGGTGACCGTCACCACTTCGTCCACGTACTTTTCTACGAGCTCATAAGTGAGCGTCCCAGGGCGTTTTACGGCAATACCGTCTGCAATCGTCGATACGGACGAGAGCTCTTCAATCTTATGATCGGCAATCGAGTTTGCCATCGAAGGCGCACCCGATGCCTGTACGCCGTACACCTTGACGGACGGCGCAAGAGTCTTGACCGTATACGCGATCCCCGAAATGAGCCCACCGCCGCCGATGGGAACGATAATCGCGTCCACGTCGTGAAGCTGCTCTAAAATTTCCAAGGCAATCGTGCCCTGACCTGCAATCACGTCTTCGTCGTCAAAGGGATGCAGGAAGGTATAACCCTGCTCGTCGCGAAGCTCCAACGCCTTTTGGTAAGCGTCGTCGTAAACACCCTTGACAAGGCACACTTCCGCGCCGTAGCTCTTGGTGGCTTCCACCTTCGAAATGGGTGCGCCGTCGGGCAGGCAAATCACCGCCTTGATCCCGTTTTCCTTCGCCGCCAAGGCTACGCCTTGCGCATGGTTTCCTGCCGAGCAAGCCACCACGCCACGCGCCTTTTCTTCCTTGGAAAGCTTGCTCATTTTATAGTACGCGCCGCGCACCTTGAACGAGCCTGTGATTTGCAAATTTTCCGTCTTCAAATAGACTTCCGCGCCCTTGCAAATTTTCGGGGCGTAGATGACGTCCGTTTTGCGCGCCACCCCTTTCAAGGCGTTTCTTGCGCGGTATACGTTATCAATCGTAAGCATATCCTTTTACCTTCTTTTCGTTTAGTGTATTGCCCTAAGCAGGCTGTCGATAAACTGCTCGGCGCAACGGGGGGAACGATTGCCCTTCTTCAAAGCGAACGCTTCCGCTTCCACGAACAGTTCTTCGTCGGGCTTGTCGATCCCCTTGCGGAGCGCAAGCGTTTTTACAATCGTTTGATAGAGTGCCTTGTTCGGCTTTTGGAAATAGACGGTCAAGCCAAAACGCTCGGAGAGAGAAAGGGTTTCCTGTAAGGTATCGTTCCTGTGCACGTCGTCCCCTTCGCGGTCGGAAAAGGCTTCCTTGATGATATGGCGGCGGTTGCTCGTTGCGTAGATCACCGCATTTTCCGCCTGCGCGGACGCCGAGCCTTCCAAAGCCGCTTTGAGCATACTGAAATTGTCGTCGCTTTTCGAGAATGCCAAATCGTCGATAAAAATGATGAACTTCAACGGGTTTTCGCTGATTTCCCCCATCACGTACGGAAGCAGGGAAAGCTGGTCTTTTCTCAGCTCAATCAAGCGTAAGCCGCGATCAAAATACTCGTTGGCAAGCGCCTTGACCGTGGACGATTTGCCCGTACCAGCGTCACCGCACAAAAGAGTGTTTGCCGCAGGTCTGCCTTCGATAAAGGCAAGGGTGTTTTCCACCACCTTTGCGCGCTCTTCTTCGTAGCCGACAAAGCTATCCACCCCGATCTTGTCCGCCGAAACGATCGGCTCGATCTTTTTATCGTCCGAAACACGGAACATTCCGTACGCGGCAAAAATGCCGTAGCCGTAGCGGTCAATGTCTTTAAGGCGCAGGGCGTATTTTTCGTTCAAATCGCTCTCTTCGCTATCAAAGGAAGGGAGCAGGTATGCGTTCACGCCCAAATCTTCCGCAAAGTCCGCAGGCGTTAGGGACGCAAAAGTGGAGAAGGTTTTCAGCTCTTTTTCCACGGATGCTTGGATATTTTCATTCACCGCTTGCCCGCGCGCCTTCGCTTTGACGTAGACGTTTTCATCCATAAATGCGGACGTTTCCACAAGCGCCGTCAGGTTGCCGCCAAACGCGTAAATCTCCGCCGCAAACGCCGCGTATGCCTTTCGTTTTTCCGCTTCCGTTTGCGCCGAGCAATACCGCTCAAAGCATCTAAAAAGCGGAAGCTCCGTCACCTTGCGAAAAACGGCGACCGAGCATAGTTGTAAATAGATAGGTTGTAATTGTTTTCTCATGGTTTCGCCTTTTTATGAGAGTTTTTTAATCATTATTTCAGCGCAACAGCTGAACGGGGGTAAGAAACGCCCCCTTGTTGCCGTGCTTTGTTTTTAGAGGCGAGCAATGATTTCGTCCGTGATTTGCGTGGTCGAAAGAGCTTCGCCGCCGCGCGCAATGTCTGCGGTGCGGAGTCCGTCTTCAAGCGCTTTATCCACCGCCTTTACGATCGCCGCGCTCTCGTCCGCCAAGTCAAAAGAATACAAAAGCATCATCGCCGCCGACAAAATGGTTGCGATGGGGTTTGCCTTGCCCTGCCCTGCAATATCGGGCGCAGAGCCGTGAATCGGCTCGTAAAGCCCACGCTTGGTGTTGCCAAGGGACGCCGATTCAAGCATCCCGATTGAGCCCGTGATTTGGCTTGCTTCGTCGGAGAGAATGTCCCCAAACATATTGCTGGTGACGATTACGTCAAACTGTGACGGGTTGCGCACAAGCTGCATTGCCGCGTTGTCCACAAGCATATCCTGCAATTCTACGTCGGGATATTCCGCCGCGATTTCGTGCACCACCTTGCGCCAAAGTCTGGACGTCTCCAAAACGTTCGCCTTGTCGATGCTGGTGAGCTTCTTTCTGCGCTTTCTTGCACAGTCGAACGCCACGCGCGCGATTCTTTCGATTTCCATACGGCTATAACATTCGGTATCGAACGCTTCTTCACCGTACTTTCCTTCACGGTAGCCGCGATCCCCAAAGTAGATGCCGCCCGTCAGCTCGCGCACAATCATAATATCAAAGCCCTTTTCAACGATATCTTCGCGCAAAGGACATTCCGCCTTTAATGCGGGATAGAGCTTGGCAGGGCGCAGGTTGGTGAACAGCTCCATTGCCGCGCGGATGCCAAGAAGCGCCTTTTCAGGGCGCAAATGCCCAGGGAGCGTATCCCATTTCGGGCCGCCCACCGCGCCAAGCAAAACGCTGTCCGACGCAAGGCAGCCTGCCACCGTTTCTTCGGGCAAGGGTTTGCCCGTCGCATCAATGGCGCTGCCGCCGATAAGATAGGGCGTGAATAAAAACTCATGCCCAAACTTTTCGCCCACCGCTTTCAAAACGCGGACGGCGCTGTCTACGATTTCGGGGCCGATTCCGTCCCCGCGTAAAAGTGCGATTTTATATTGCATTTTTGTATTCACTCCGTACATGGTATGGTGTTATTTGTGTGAATTGCGACGAATATACGTCGTTTTAGCGGATAACGCCGCTCTTGATGCTTTCCACCAAGCCGCCGTTTTCGATAATCTTTTGAATAAACGTAGGGAAAGGTTTGGTTTCGAACTGCTTGCCCGTCGTGCGGTTGTAAATGATGCCTGCATCCAAATCCGCTTCTACAATGTCCCCTTCGGAAATACCGTCTACCGCTTCCGAGCATTCCACAATCGCAAGCCCGATGTTGATCGAGTTGCGGTAGAAGATGCGAGCAAAGCTTCTTGCAATCACGAGCGAAATGCCGCTTTCCTTGATTGCAATCGGTGCGTGTTCACGGGAAGAGCCGCAACCAAAGTTGTAGCCTGCCACCATAATATCCCCTGCTTGCACACGGGAAGTAAAGGTCTTGTCGATGTCTTCCATACAGTGGGAAGCCAGTTCTTTTTTGTCAATCGTGTTCAAATAGCGCGCGGGGATGATTACGTCCGTATCCACGTTGTCGCCGTAGCAAATGCTTTTACCTGTGAATTTCATACGCTTACCCCCTTACTTTACGATTTCATACGGCGATGCAATCTTGCCCGCCACCGCGCTTGCCGCCGCCACTGCGGGGGAAGCCAAGTACACTTCCGACGTCACGTGACCCATTCTACCGACAAAGTTTCTGTTCGTAGTCGCCACCGCTCTTTCGCCTGCCGCAAGCACACCCATGTGTCCTCCAAGACAGGGGCCGCAGGTGGGCGTAGATACCACGCAACCTGCTTCGATGAAAATACGAACCAAGCCGTTTTCAATCGCGCGCAAATAGATATCCTGCGTTGCAGGAATGATGATCGCGCGCACGTGCTTTGCAACCTTCTTGCCCTGCAAGATGCTTGCCGCTTCTTCCAAGTCCTTGTAGTGACCGTTGGTGCAAGAGCCGATCACCACTTGGTCAATCTTGATATCCCCGATCTCATCAAAGGTACGGGTATTTTCAGGCAGGTGCGGGAATGCCACCGTCGGCGTAATCGACGAAAGGTCAATCTCGTAAACCGCATCGTAGACGGCGTCTTCGTCCGCCGTATATGCGGTACAGGTACGCGATGAACGGGCTTTTACGTATTCGAGCGTCTGCTCGTCTACTTCAAAAATTCCGTTTTTTGCGCCTGCTTCAATCGCCATATTCGAGATGGTCAAACGGTCGTAAATCGTAAGTGCCGACACTCCTTCGCCAACGAATTCCATCGACTTATAAAGCGCGCCGTCTACACCGATTTTGCCGATAATATGCAAAATAACGTCCTTGCCCGACACGTATTTGTTGAGCTTGCCCTTCAAGACGAACTTGATGGCGGAAGGCACTTTGAACCAAGCCTTGCCCGTCGCCATACCGCAAGCCATATCCGTCGAGCCGACGCCCGTCGAGAACGCGCCAAGCGCGCCGTAGGTGCAGGTATGGGAGTCTGCACCGATGACTACGTCACCAGGCACAACCAAGCCCTTTTCAGGCAGAAGCGCATGCTCGATGCCCATATCGCCAACGTCATAGAAATGGGTGACTTCGTGCTGCTGGCAAAAATCACGGCACATCTTGCATTGCGTTGCCGCCTTGATGTCCTTGTTCGGTGCGAAATGGTCCATAACCATCGTCACCTTGTCCTTATCATAGACGTCCGTCGCGCCGATTTTTTCAAATTCGCGAATCGCAACGGGCGAAGTAATATCGTTGCCGAGAACTCTATCCAAGCTTACTAGGACGAGCTCGCCTGCTTCTACGCTTTTAAGTCCTGCGTGTGCCGCAAGGATTTTTTGCGTCATTGTCATTCCCATAATGGTTGTTTCCTTTTTTTGAGTGAATTGACGGCATAGCCGTCGTGAATTGAAAAGCGTTGCTTTTCGTGAATTGATTACCAAGGCAATCGTTGTGGAAAAATTAAAATTTTACCTTAACGCAAGGCGAAAACCGCTACGCGACAGCTAAAACGGCGAAGATGCGAGCAAGACACGAAGGGCGCGGCTTCCCTGATGGGAGCATACATAGGCGTATGTGACCGAAGGAAAACGCAAGCCCGACAACGTATTGCGATGCATATGCGTCGTTTTATTTATTGATGATTGCGCCTTTGTCTGCAGAAGATACCTGCGCCGCATACCGTTTCAAGTACCCAGAAACTTCCTTGCGCTTTATCGGCATTTCCTTCTTACGCTTTGCAAGCTCTTCGTCGGAAACTTTCAGCTCAATCTTATACGCAGGGATGTTAATAGAGATAATATCCCCGTCCTTGACGTACGCAATCGTACCGCCTGAAACCGCTTCGGGGGATACGTGACCGATTGCCGCGCCGCGCGTCGCGCCCGAGAATCTGCCGTCGGTGATGAGCGCAACGTCCTTATCCAAGCCCATACCCGCAATCGCGGACGTAGGCGAAAGCATTTCGCGCATACCAGGGCCGCCAGCAGGACCTTCGTTGCGAATCACGACAACGTCGCCCTTGACGATCTTGCCTGCGTAAATTGCGGCAATCGCTTCTTCTTCACTTTCGTAAACCTTAGCAGGGCCTTCGTGCACGAGCATTTCCTGTGCCACCGCCGAACGCTTAACCACGCACCCATCGGGGGCAAGGTTTCCGCGAAGCACCGCGATACCGCCCGTCTTGCTGAACGCCGTTTCGGGCGTGCGAATCACTTCTTCGTCCAGATTCTTCACCCCTTCCAGATTTTCCTTCATCGTCTTGCCCGTGCAGGTCAAAACGGAAGTATCCAGCAGGTTCAGGTTTTCCAGCTCTTTGAGCACCGCGTATACGCCGCCCGCTTCGTTCAGGTCTTCCATATACGTCGGGCCAGCAGGCGCTAAGTGGCAAAGGTTGGGGGTGCGTTCGCTAATTTCATTCACTTCTTCGAGCGAGAACGGAACGTCACATTCGTTGGCGATTGCAGGCAGGTGCAGCATGCTGTTCGTCGAACAACCCAGTGCCATGTCTGCGATGATTGCGTTTTTGATCGCCGCCTTCGTCATGATATCACGGGGCTTAATTTGCTTTTTCACAAGCTCCATAACCTGCATACCTGCATGCTTTGCAAGCTCGATTCTTGCGGAGTAGACCGCAGGGATCGTACCGTTGCCACGCAAGCCCATACCCAAAACTTCGGTAAGGCAGTTCATCGAGTTTGCCGTGTACATACCCGAGCAAGAGCCACAGGTAGGACATACCTTGCGTTCGAATTCGGTGAGCTGTTCTTCATTGATCTTACCCGCCTTATACGCGCCAACCGCTTCGAACATACTCGAAAGCGAGCGTTTTTTACCGCCCACTCTACCTGCCAGCATCGGGCCGCCCGAAACGAACACCGTCGGGATGTTCAGTCGTGCCGCCGCCATCAAAAGGCCAGGAACGTTTTTGTCGCAGTTGGGAATCATCACAAGCCCGTCAAAGCCGTGCGCCATCACCATCGCTTCGGTGCTATCCGCAATCAAATCGCGGGTGACAAGCGAATACTTCATCCCAACGTGCCCCATTGCAATGCCGTCGCATACGGTGATTGCAGGGAACATGATTGGCGTACCGCCTGCCATCGCAACGCCGAGCTTTACCGCGTCGCAAATTTTATCCAAGTCCTTGTGCCCAGGTACGATCTCGTTGTACGAGCATACCACCCCGATCAAGGGACGGGAAAGTTCTTCGTCCGTCAACCCCAAAGCGTGATACAGGGATCTATGCGGAGCGTTATGAAAACCGTTTACAATCGTATCTTTAATCATAATAGTACCTTTTAGGTGTGAATTGCCGCCAGTAATTAAGCGCGGCTAAAACGTTGCAGTTGCAAGCAAGACGCGAAGGGCGCGGCTTCCCTGACGGGAGCGTACATAGACGTACGTGACCGAAGGGAAACGCAAGCCCGACAACGTATTGCGCCGTAAATCCAACGTTTTATTAATTATTGATGAACTTCTCTTCGTCCGCCCAGCTATACAGCTTACGAATATCCTTGCCCACTACTTCGGAAGGATGTTCCGCCGCGATCTTTCTCATCGCATTGAAGTGTACCTGCGAGCCTGCATCGGACATATCAAGCAAGAAGTCCTTTGCGAACGTACCGTCTTGGATGTCCTTCAAGACCTTCTTCATCGCCTTCTTCGTTTCTTCGGTGATGATCTTCGGACCCGTGATATAGTCGCCGTATTCCGCCGTGTTGGAGATGGAATAGCGCATGCCTTCAAAGCCGCTCTGGTAGATAAGGTCTACGATGAGCTTCATTTCGTGGATACATTCAAAGTATGCGTTTCTAGGATCGTAGCCTGCTTCCGTCAAGGTTTCGAAGCCAGCCTGCATGAGCGCGCAAACACCGCCGCAAAGAACAGCTTGTTCACCAAACAAGTCGGTTTCCGTTTCGGTGCGGAAGTCCGTTTCGAGAACGCCTGCTCTCGCGCCGCCGATACCCAAAGCGTATGCAAGACCGATTTCAAGCGCGTCGCCCGTCGCATCCTGTTCTACCGCGATCAAGCAAGGAACGCCCTTACCAACCTGGTATTCGCTACGAACGGTGTGACCAGGGCCCTTGGGCGCAACCATGATAACGTTTACGTTCTTCGGGGGCTTGATGCAGCCGAAGTGAATGTTGAAGCCGTGCGCGAACGCAAGCGTCTTACCTTCGGTAAGGTTGGGCTCGATGGATTCCTTGTAGAGCTTCGCCTGCTTTTCGTCGTTGATCAGGATCATGATAAGATCCGCAGCCTTCGCCGCGTCAGCCGCCGTCATAACCTGCAAGCCCTGCTTTTCCGCCTTTGCCCAGCTCTTACTGCCTTCGTAAAGACCTACCACTACCTTTACGCCCGAATCCTTCAAGTTCAAAGCGTGTGCGTGACCCTGCGAGCCATAACCGATGATCGCTACGGTTTTGCCTGCGAGCTTGTCTAAGTTGCAATCCTGTTGATAGTAAATTTTACGCATGATGTTTCTCCTTATATAGATAAAAATTTTTATTTTTCAAATTATTTGTTCAAAAGGGTGACGCTCCCGCGGTCGAGAGCAACGATACCTGTACGGCACATTTCCAAAATTCCGAAGGGCTTCATAAGCGCCACGAACGCATCCATTTTTTGCGGATCGCCCGTCACTTCAATACACATTTCGGACGGGGAATAGTCGATAACCTTCGCGCGGAATACGTCTACCGCCGTCATGATTTCCGTACGCGTGCCCGACGTATGGTTGACCTTGATGAGCATCAGCTCTCGTTTCGTGCTTTCGTTTTCGAGCACTTCCACCTTCTTGACGTTGACGAGCTTTTTCAACTGGTTGATTACCTGTGCCTTTGCGTATTCGTCGCCGTGCATCGTGATCGTAATACGGGAGTATTCGGGGCTTTCCGTCACACCCACGGTCAGGGAGTCGATGTTAAAGCCACGGCGGGTGAACAAACCCGTGACACGGGTCAAAACGCCGAACTGGTTGTCTACGTAAACTGCGATAATAAATTTGCTTTCCATCTTTCTTCCCCCTTATTTTTCTTCGATTTTTACGATAATGTCGTCGATTGCGCCGCCAGGGGGGAGCATGGGTAATACCAGCTCATCCTTGCCGATGGTGACGTCGATCACGGTGGGTCTACCTGCCTTTTGCGCCGCCGCAAACGCCTTTTCAAACGCTTCGGGCGTTTCTACCTTCGCGCCAAGTGCGCCGAACGCTTCCGCAAGCTTGACAAAATCCGTTTGACGGGAGAGCACCGTCTGCGAATAACGCTTACCAAAGAACAACGTTTGCCATTGCCTTACCATCCCCAAAACGCCGTTATTGAGCAGGACGATTATAACGGGAATGTTGTAGGAAACTGCGGTTGCGAGCTCGTTCAAGTTCATGCCGAAGCTACCGTCGCCCGTGATGAGAATCGTCGGGTCGCCCGTTGCCACGTACGAGCCCATCGCCGCGCCAAGCCCGAAGCCCATCGTGCCCAAGCCGCCGCTCGATACGAAACGACGGGGCTTAGAGAACTGCGCGTACTGCGCCGCCCACATCTGGTGCTGACCTACGTCGGTTGCGATGATCGTATCTTCCGTCTTCAAGCGGTTGATGATATCGAATACCTGCTTAGGGGTAATGCTCTGCACGTTCTTTTCCGCAAGCTCTTTTTCGGTTGCCGCTTCTTCCGCTTTGAGCGCTTCCACCCTTTCAATCCATTCGGGATGCGAAATCTTTTCGCACTTCGCCGCAATCCGCTTGAACGCATCTTCTACGTCACCGATCAGCCCAAGCTCTACGCGAACGTTCTTGTTTACTTCCGCAGAGTCGGGATCGAGCTGTACGATCTTGCATTTCTTCGCGAACTTAGAAACGTTGCCCGTTGCTCTATCCGAGAAACGAACGCCGACGCCCAAAATCAAATCGCTTTCGTTTTGCGCCATGCTCGATGCGTAGTGTCCGTGCATACCCTGCATCCCTAAGAAACGGGGATCGGTGTCGGGAACTGCGGACAAGCCCATAAACGAACAGCCGATTGCCGCGTCGATTTTATACGCAAGGGAAAGGACTTCGTCGCCGAGCCCAAGCCCTGCCGCGCCGCCGCCGATATAGATATACGGCTTCTTCGCCTGCATGATGAGCGCAACTGCCTTGTCGATTTCTTCTTCCGATACCTTGGGCAAAGGAATCTTTTCCACCACAGGCTGCGGCTCGTATTCATACGATGCCACCTGCACGTCCTTGGGAATATCCACAAGCACGGGGCCAGGTCTGCCCGATTTCGCAATAGCGAACGCTTCGCGAATGGTATCGGCAAGATCTTCAATGCGCTTTACAAAGAAATTGTGTTTGGTGATGGGAATGGTCACGCCCGTGATGTCGATTTCTTGGAAGCTATCCTTACCGATGAGCGAACAGGGAACGTTGCCCGTGATTGCGACCATGGGTATGGAATCGAGCATCGCGGTAGCGATCCCCGTGACCAAGTTGGTTGCGCCAGGCCCAGACGTAGCCAAGCAAACGCCGACCTTGCCCGTCGCGCGCGAATAGCCATCCGCCGCGTGGGAAGCACCCTGCTCGTGCGCTGTCAAAATATGGTTGATTTCGTCCTGATACTTATACAGCGCGTCGTAGATATTGATTACCTGACCGCCAGGATAGCCGAATACGTCGGTCACCCCCTGTTCGATCAAGGTTTTTACTAAAATTTCAGCACCCTTTAATTTCATAGCTTGCTCCTTTTTGTTTTGCATTGTTATGTGAATTGATTTGCAAAGCAAATCATGAATTGCTCCTAATGTCGCGTGAATTGCGTCTTACGTCGCGTGAATTGCAAGGCTGCACCTTGCGTTATGGCAAAATTTAATTTTTCCGCAACGATTGCCTTTGGCAATCTATTCACGTTTTCGAAAGAAAAGAATTCACGACGGCTATGCCGTCAATTCTCGTTCGCCTTTGGCGAACAATTCACTTTTTCTTTTCTTATTTTGCCGCCAGCATCTTATTGACCGCAGAGACGAGCGCGTTCAGCGACGACGTCATAATGTCGGTGTGAATCCCTGCGCCCCAGTACGTTTTGCCATCCTTGACAATTCCGACGTAGGAAACCGCCTTTGCGGTGGATTTTTCTTCCAAAGCGTGTTCGGTGTACGTTTCCACGGCAAAGTTCTCATCCAAGAATCTACGAAGCGCGTTGCACGCCGCGTCCAAACGCCCGTTGCCGTGCTCGGAAACCGTCTTCTCTTCGCCGTCCCGCGAAATAGTCAGCTTCGCCCAAACGTCTTCTTCGTATTCCACGCCGTCGAACTCGTGCTCTGCTTCAAAGCTTGCGCGAACAAGCAAAAGCGGGGATTGTACGTTGACGAAATCGCGCATGAAGATATCCCGTACTTCCGTCGGCATCAGCTCGCGATGCGCGTGATCGGAAATGCTCTTGACGTGATAACCGAACGTTTCGCGGAACTTCGCAGGCAGGGAAAGATTGAACTGCGTTTCGAGCACGTACCCGATGCCCCCCTTGCCCGATTGCGAATTGATGCGGATTACGTCCGCTTCGTACACTCTGCCAACGTCGGCAGGGTCAAGCGGCAGGTAGGGAACGGTCCAAACGCCGTCGCCCTTATCTTCCCGATATTTCATACCCTTGGCAATCGCGTCTTGATGCGAGCCCGAGAACGCCGCAAATACGAGCGAGCCGCTATACGGCTGACGTTCGGGAACGCGCATTCTCGTCACTTCTTCATACACCTTGGTGATTGCAGGCAAATCGGAAAAATCCAAACCAGGATCGATTCCCTGCGAATACATATTCAACGCCAGCGTGATGATATCGACGTTGCCCGTTCGCTCGCCGTTGCCAAACAGCGTGCCTTCCACCCTGTCGCCGCCTGCAAGCAAGCCCATTTCGGTATCGGCAATCCCCGTTCCGCGGTCGTTGTGCGGATGCAGGGAAATCACGACGTTTTCACGATAATGTAGATTCTTGTCCATGTACTCTACCTGCGCCGCGTAGACGTGGGGCATCGAATGCGCCACCGTCACGGGCAGGTTGATGATCGCCTTATCACCTGCGGTCGGTTGCCAAACGTCGAGAACCGCGTTGCACACTTCCAAGGCGAACTCAGGCTCTGTGCCCGTAAAGCTTTCGGGGGAATATTCGAGCGTGATCTTCCCTTCCGCTTCGTCCTTGTATTTCTTGCAAAGGGTCGCGCCGAAGATGGCAATTTCCTTGATGGCGTCCTTTTCCTTTTTGAACACCTGCTCCCGTTGCGCCTTCGACGTGGAATTGTACACGTGCACGACTGCCTTTTTCGCCCCCTTGATCGCTTCAAAGGTCTTGGCGATGATATGTTCACGCGCCTGCGTGAGCACTTGGATGGTCACGTCGTCGGGAATCAAGTTGCGTTCGATGAGCGCGCGGCAGAACTCGTATTCCGTTTCGCTTGCCGCAGGGAAACCGACTTCAATTTCCTTGAACCCGACCTTGCAAAGCACGTCGAAAAAGCGGAGCTTTTCTTCCAAGCTCATCGGCACGATGAGTGCTTGATTTCCGTCGCGAAGATCGACGCTACACCACACAGGCGGCTTTTCGATAGACGTTTTATACATCCAGTCCATCGTCACGCCCTGCGGCAAGAAATATTGTTTTTGGTATTTATTGCTATTTTTCATCATAATTCCTTTTTGTAAATTGATAAAAGCCACCCGAAGAGAGAAAAGTGAATTGAACGCTTCTAGCGTTCGTGAATTGTCGCCGCAGCGACGTGGATTGAAAAGCAACGCTTTTCGTGAATTGATTGCTATGCAATCGTTGCGGAAAAATTAAATTTTACCATAACGCAAGGTGCAACCTTGCAATTCACGCATACAAAGTATGCAATTCACGCGATATTAGGAGCAATTCACGCATACAGAGTATGCAATTCACGATTTGCCCAGCAAATCTATAGCGGCAAGGGAGCATACCGAGAGTATGTGACCGAGCCGCAACACCGCCAAGCGCGGGTTTCTATTTTTAGAGCCGAGCAGATCTAGACGCGGCAAGGGGCATACCGAGAGTATGTGACCGAGCCGCAACACCGCCAAGCGCGGGTTTCTATTTTTAGAGCCGAGCAGATCTAGGCGCGGCAAGGGAGCATACCGAGAGTATGTGACCGAGCCGCAACGCCGAGCTGCGACGGCTATAAAATTAGAAAAAACGTCTCTTCAAATAGGCGCTGACAAAAGCGCTTACTCAAAGAGACGAAAATATTTCCGCGGTACCACTCTTTTTGACGTCGGCTGTTGCCGAGCGCCCACTCTTTTTCCCTATAACGGGAGAACCCGACCGAATCTACTGAGCCGCCGCATTTTCCTGCGTCCTGCCTTTCTCTCGGTGGCTACGGGGTGAGCTATTCTTCGCAAGTGGTATCGGCTTGCACCTACCGCCGACTCTCTGAAAGCGCAACTGTTGCGATTTTCCTTCCCCATCATCGCCTTTTTTCTGCGGAACTTTGCTCCGCAAAAAATATGTTTGTATCTATTCTATCAAGTTTTTTTTCCTTTGTCAAATTATAAAAGTACACTTTTATAAAAAAATGCTGGAAATGTTTACAATTTATACACCCAACCGAACGGATCGGGACGTTTGCCCCATTGAATTCCCGTCAAGGTGTCGT
>SVIJ01000030.1 GCA_015069565.1 Clostridiales bacterium | reverse complement strand
TTCGAATACTTCATTTGCGCGCACGAATACGGCAACGCGTTCTCGGAGCTGAACGACCCCATCGACCAAAAGCAGCGTATGCTCAAGCAGGTGGAAGCGAAGCGCGCGAAGGGCAACAACGACGCGCAGGTGGATGAAGACTTCATCAACGCGCTCGAATACGGCTTGCCCCCGACAGGCGGCTTGGGAATGGGCTTGGATAGACTGGTGATGCTGCTCACGGATAGCTCCACCATTCGCGACGTTATCCTGTTTCCGACGATGAAGCCGAAGAAATAAGGCTCTCTTTCAACTCTCAAAAAAGCGCCCAAAATCGGCGCACGCGAAAACGCCGATTGTTATCTTTCGGCGTTTTTTCATACGCTTATCACATACATGTGATAAAATGGCTGTGACGGGCAAGAAATACGCCCAAAACCCAAGACAGGAGCTACCTTCTATGGATGCAAAAATTACCAAAAAACGTTTAGGGCACTTGCTGTCCTACGACTGGATAAAGATGATTCTCGCTGTGGTGCTTGCGATTGTTGTTTGGTCGCTTGTGTTCACGACGAGCGCAACCCGTATCACGAACACACAGCGCTTTGTGGTGTGTAATTATTTGAACACCCGCTTTGCGTACAGCGCAACGGCGTACGACGGGTATTCGCTGGAAATCATCGAAGCGGAAGTTGTCGACCAAATGCGCGGCGGCGAGCAGACCTTCTACGACATTTTCAACGGCAATATGGAAATCGGCGAAGGGGACGTGATGATGGTGGCGGACACGCCGATGAGTCGCACGGAAAAGAAGGATGCGCAGGGAAATCCCGTGCTCGACGGGGAAGGAAAGCCCACCTACGAATACGGCGAAAGCTACTACGCAAATATGCTCACGCGTATGCACTACCGCTTGTCGAGAATGGACGACGACGGAGCCAGTGAAGGGTACTTTTCGCAAATGAAGTCGTACCTGGGTAGGTTCTATGAGATAGAAAATGCGCAAGCGGCAACCTACGAAGGGATTACGTATGCGACCTTTAAGGAAGATACCTTGAACGTGGAGCGCATCGAAAGCGAATTCCGCGCTCGCATCAAGGCGAATAAGGATAAGCGCTATAAAACGGAAGCGCAGATTGCGGCGGCTGTTCCGCAAGAGATCGAGCGTATTCAATCCTATCTTGCGGCGTACAAGCAGTTCTTTGCGTACGTTGCAAACGGGGATATTCAGTTCGTTTTCACCGAGCAACAGCTTTCGGACACCGTCACCTTGCGCGGTGTGTACGGTATCAATATTTGCCCTGACGAAACGAAGCTGAGCGGCTTGAAGGAAAGTGTCTATTACGTCGATTTCGACGGTAAAACGACGGCGCAGAATATGATGGCGACCTTCTTGAACTTGGAAAAGCTGGACAAAAACTATCAGTACGAAAACTTGATTTATTTGAACGCGCTCATCGCGGACGCGAAGGCGTAAACGGCAAAAAAGAGTAAGCGGGGAAAGGGTATGCGGAAGTATTTTCAAGATGAAAAGGTGTTTGCGAACTGCCATATTTTGCAGATGCTGGAAGAACAATCGAAAAACCCCCACCATTCCTTTCACACGCCAGGGCATAAGGTGAGCGGCTACGATATCACCGAGCTTGCGTATTCGGACAATCTGTCCTGCCCTGAAGGGGTGATTGCGTTCGCGGAACAGGATATCGCCAAGCTACTTGGCGCGAACAAGAGTTTTCTTCTCACCGACGGCTCGACGTCGGGCGTGCTTTCGATGCTCTACGCCTTGAAAATGCACGGTGTTTCGCGTGTGGCTGCGCCCATGCTCTCTCACAAGAGCTTTTTTAACGGTTGCGCCCTGCTGGGGCTTGAACCCATACTCTTTGAAACACCTGCTTTTGCAGTGCCTTGCCCGATTGCGGCGGCGGACGTTGCGGCGGCGCTCGAAGACGCGGACGCGCTCTTTCTCACTTCCCCCGATTATTATGGGAACGTGGCGGCGCTCAAAGAGATAAAGGCGCTTTGTAAAGCCCAAGGCAAACCGCTCGTTATCGACGGCGCGCACGGCGGACACCTGCGGCATTATAAAGAATTGTACGCGGGCGCGCACGCGGATATGTGGGTGGACGGCGTACATAAGAGCCTGCCTGCGCTTACGCAAGGCGCGGTGGTTTCCGCAAAGAAGGAATACGCGGCGGCGCTCAAAGCGGCGGTGGATACCTTCCGCACGAGCAGCCCTTCCTATCCGATTATGGGCTCGGTGGAATACGCGGTGAAATATCCTGCAAATCACGCCCTTGCCGAGCGGCTGACTGCGCTCAAAAGAGAACGCGCCTGCTTTTACGATAGCGCGGATTATACGAAACTTTGCGTCTTTTGTAAGGACGGGTTTGCGCTCGAACGGTATGCAAACGATCAGGGGATTTACCCCGAGTTTGCGCAAGAGCACCTGCTCTGTTTTTACTTTTCCCCCGTGCAGACGGAAGAAGATTTGCTCACCGTTTTACGGTTTGTGGAATGGGCGGATTTAGAAGGCTTGATTTTGTCTGAAAAGGACGTTCAACGCGTACCTGCCCCCACAAAACTTGAAAAAGTGGACGGAAAAAATGTGGAGCTTATTCCGCTTGAAGGGTCGGAAGGCAGGGTTTGCGCGAAGGCGTGCGGGCTCTTTCCCCCCTGCTTGCCCGTGCTTCAAAAAGGGGAACGGATTACAGGCGAAAAAATTAAAACGTTGCAAGCGGCGGCAAGGCGGTTTGGAATAGAAAACGATAAAATAACGGTGGTGGCAGAATGAAAGGATGGTTCATTACGTTTGAAGGCTGTGACGGTTGCGGAAAAAGCACACAGCTTGGGCTTTTGCGTAGCTTTTTGGAAGAGAATAACGTCGAGTTTATTTTCACTCGCGAGCCGGGCGGCGGCAGGATTTCCGAAGGGATTCGCGAAATCCTTTTGAACGGTAAAAACGCGGAGATGTCCGACGAATGTGAAGCGTTGCTCTACGCGGCTTCGCGCGCGCAACACATTCACGACCGTATCGAGCCTGCCTTGAAGGAAGGCAAGGTTGTCGTTTGCGATCGCTATGTGGATTCTTCCTTTGCTTACCAAGCGTATGCGCGTGGGCTGGGTATGGAATTCGTATCCAAAATCAACCATTTTGCGCTTGACAAATTCTTGCCTGATTTGACCTTCTTTATCGACCTTTCCCCCGAAGAAGCGTTTGCGCGCAAGCACGGCGCGGACGAAAACGACCGTATGGAGCAGGCAGGGCTTGCCTTCCATAAGAAGGTGTACGAAGGGTATCTTGCGGTGGCGAAGGCGTACCCCCAGCGAGTGGTTGTTTTGAACGGCAGACAGAGCATTGAAGAGATTGCAAGGGACGTGCAAACGGTGCTTTGTAGCCGTGGCGTGGTGACGAAATAAATGGGTGTACTCGAAGTGATTTTGACGGGCGTTGCCCTTTCCATGGACGCTTGTGCCGTCGGTATGACCAACGGTATGACGGCAAAAAAATTAAAGCCGTCGCAGGCGCTCATAATCGCCCTGTTCTTTGGTGTGTTTCAGGCGGCGATGCCCTTAATCGGGTATTTCATCGCGGACATGGTGGCTACAAATTTTATGGAAGTCTTTGAAAAGGCGGCTTCTGTGATTGCTTTTATCCTGCTCGTATTCTTGGGCGCTAAGATGATTGTGGACGCCATCAAAGAGATGTGTAAAAAATGCGAATGTACCTGCGAAGAAGGTTGCATTGGGGAGCGGCTGCGTTATGGCAAGCTCACCTTGCAATCGGTGGCAACGTCGATTGACGCGTTGGCGGTTGGCGTCACGCTGAGAATGCTCCAAATGACGGAAAAAGGGCTTGCGCTCGGGCTGTTTGGCTCGGTGGGCGTGATCGGTGGTTTGACCTTTGCGCTTTGCGTGGGTGCGGTGTACTTAGGGAAGCTTATCGGCAACAAGCTTGCCGACAAGGCAGGGCTTGCAGGCGGTATCGTGCTTGTGGCAATCGGCGTAAAGCTCTTGCTTGAAGGGCTGCTGTAATACGTAAAAAGCAAAAGACTTGCGATTTCGCAAGTCTTTTTTTATTGCGCTTGTTTTTTGCGGGCAATGTAGGACGGTGGCTTACTCTCGCCGACCTATCGAATGGAACGGAAACGCACGGAAACGGAAAATTCCAGACGTTCAATTAGGCTGTCTTTGAACTCGTCAAAGTGGTTGTTTTCGTATTTTTGCAGTTTGCCGATGGCGTCAAAAGCGTCGAAGCCGATGCTTGTACAGGTTGCAAACGCCCCTTCAATTTGTTCCTTTAAGCTTGTTGCCGCCGCCGTAAAAACGGCGGTGTTTTGCTCCCGCATTGCAAGATCGGATGGCGGACTGCTCTCCGCTTTATCCGCAAGGTCGGCGTACACCGTCAGCTCTACTTTGAGTTTGGGCGTATCCCCGTCCACCGAGAACTGGATTTTTCGGCGGTTGTTTTTGATGAGTAGGGTCTTTTCCACCCCTTTTTCTTCCACAGTGTAGGACGCAAGCCGCAGGGGATTTTTCACGCAAGCAAGCGCAAAGGTTTCTTCCTTCGTCAGCTTGCCGATGCGCTTTCCGTCCTTAAATAGAGCCGTTTCGGACGCTTGAAATAGGTCGCCGTTTTCCCCTTTTTGCGTGCTCACAAGGGGAATATAATCGCTTTTTCCTGCGGAAAAATAGGAAATGGCAAACTCGCGCAGGTTCGCGGTGAGCACCGCGCCCACCTGCTTGGGTTGGTCGGCAAGCACCTTTTCCAACGCTTCGCTCACCGCGCCGCCGACGGGCGGCTTTGCCGTCAAAATTTCCTTCGCCTGTCCGTCCGCGGCGGCAAGAAGGGTGTCCTTGGCGGCGTATTCGTTGCGCAAAAAATAATCGAGCCCGTCAAAGACGTTGCCTGCGCAAAAGCTTTCCCCGAGTACGAGTAGCCGACAAAACACAAGCTTGGGATACCACCCCGTCTTAGCGTTGACGTCTTCCAACGCTTCCGCCACCGTTCCCCCTTTTCCTTCGACGGTGGAGTAGCCGTTTCCGCCACCGCTTGTACCGTTTTTCTCGCTTGTATTTCCGCCATTATCCCCTTGCGCGGCAGGGTTTGCCACGATTGCCGTCAAGGAAAACTTATCCCCGTCCTTGTCGATGGCAAGCGCGGTAATCAGCGCCGTTTTTTGTACGTTGACTAGGTTGAAATCGTTGGAAAAGAAGGCAAAAATCAGCACCGCGATCATCGCCAAAAAGAAACGTACCGTCCATTTTCCGCTCATGCTTTTTCATCCCCTTTATGGTTGTTCGTTTTTTCGTTCATTTCGTACCTGCCCCCATCCTTTTTACCAAAAAGCAGTAGAAAAGCAATCGGCAAAAGGGTGGAAAAAATCAAGAATACAGGGGGTAGCCACGAAAAGAAAAAGGCGTGAATAGCGTTATTATACTTATTCAAAAAGAGCAAGGCAAAGTACAGCCCCACGCAAAGCGCTGCCGACGGAATTACCTTGTTTTTTATGGAAAAGCAACGGCAAAAGCACTCTACGCTAAGCTGCAACGGCAGGGCGGTATAGTAAAAAAGTGCCACCGTCACAAGATAGACAAGCAGTAGATCCACTCTTCCGATAAACCGCAGGGCGGGGAAATATTGTCCGATCTTCATCAGGGCAAAATGCTCCGTTTCACCGAGCAACCCAAAGGTTGCAAAAAAGGTGGCAAGGAAGAGTAAAAGGAGTAAAATTCCTGCAAAAAATGCAGGAAAAAGCTTCTTTTCGTCCCCCTTTTCGTAAGAATAACCGCTCATAAGCGGCAATAAAAGTCCACCGCTTGAAAAATACGGAAGGGTTTTCCACGCGGCTTTTGCGGATACGGAAATCGGCTTTTCCACGACGGGCAAAAGCCGAGAAAAATCCGCCTGCCCAACGCTCATTGCAATGAGTAAAAGCAAGGGAAATAGGCACAAAATCGGCGTGAGATCGGCGCTTCGCCCCACTCCCTTCAATCCCTTTGCGCAAATAAAGCCAGCCAAAACCAAAAAGGGCGTGAAGGTGAAAAAAGTGGGCGAAGTATCCGAAAAGGCGGCGTGCGAAAACCGTTCCAAATCAAAGAGCGGCAGGACGGAAAACGCAAGCAAAAAGAGCGTATATACCCCTAAAAAAATCCGCGCGGTAGGTTTTCCGCAACGAGCTTCTAACGCTTCGATGGGCGCGCCCCTGCGCTTTGCAAAAAGGACGAGCGCCAAAAACGCCAAAAATTCCACCGCCGAGCCTAAGAGCGCCGCAATCAAAAGATCTCCCCCTGCGTAAGACGTGAGCAGGGAAGGGAGTTCAAGCAGTTTTCCAACAGGCAAAACAAGCGCGCAAAAAAAGGAAAGCTGTCTTGCGTTGATTTGAGTGTTTTTTGTATTCGTTGCGGACATGGTATGGCTATTTTTCATATTTTACCTATTGTTTTTTCTCTTTTAAGGAAAGGCGCGTGCGGTTTTTCGAACCGTAAATTTTAGGCCGCTTTGAAAGGGAAAGCAGCTCGTATTTGACGAGCGCGTCCTTTAAGTCGCTTGGCGTAATCGGCGCAAACGGCGCGAGCAAGGGCATACCGAAGCTATCGGCGGTGAGCATATAATAGAGCACGAGCGCCACGCATACGGTGAGCCCAAACGGGCCGATGCTCCCTGCGACGATTAAAAAGATCCACCGAAGAATGCTCCCTGTTTCGACGAAGTTTGGCACGGCGTACAGGCATATCCCCGAAAACGCCACCACGATAATGGCAGGCGTAGACAAAAACCCTGCGGACACCGCCGCTTCGCCGAGCACAAGCGCCCCCACGACGGAAAGGGACATACCGACGTATTTGGGCATACGAATACTCGCTTCTTTGAGTACTTCCAACACGAATAAGACGAGAAACATTTCCATACTCGGAGAGAGCGGAATATCCTTCGCGCTCTTTGCAATCGTCAGCGTGAGCGCAAGTGGCAAAAGCTGAATTTTGAAGAGCTGACTGCACACGTACAGTGCGGGCGCAAGCAGGGCAATCATCACCGAGAACAAGCGAAGCAAACGAAAAATCGTCGCCATAAAAGGGGAAACGTAGTAATCTTCGTTGCTTTGGAAGTCTTCGACCTGCGCGAACGGCAAAGTGAGCGCAATCGGCGAGCCGTCGACGAGCACCCCCACTCTTCCTTCCGCGAGCTTAGCAGCGAAGACGTCGGGGCGTTCCGTCGTACCGACCGAGCGGAAAACGGAGTGTTTTCTTTCCGAGATAAGCGCCGCCACGTACGAAGAATCGGGCAAAATATCCACGTCGACCTTTTGCAACCGTTCTTCCACCGTCTTTTTGACATCTTCGTTGACGATGCCTTCAAGATAGCAAAGGCAAACGGCGGTATCCGAGCGCCTGCCGATGCGGCTCACTTGTAGCCGCAGGTCGGGGGATTTTAGCCGTTTCCGCACGAGCGCCATATTCGTCTTGACGTCTTCGATAAACCCTTCGCGCGGACCTTTAACCGCAACGTCGGTGGGCGGCTCGGTGACCGAGCGCACAGGCAAAAGCTTTGCCCCGAAGGAAAAGGCGGTGGAAATTCCGTCCACGAGCAACAGGGCGTTGCCGTCAAGCACTTCCTTTTCGCACTCGTCAAGGCGTGTTAGTTCCTTGATTTCAGGAAAGCGGCAGGTGGTTGCCACGACGTCCTTGCGGCTCTCCCCATCGGGCAGGGCGACCGCTTGTAAGGGTCTGGCGACAAGCTCCCCCAAAAGGTGTTTGTTGACCATGCCGTCCGCGTAGACGAGCACGCATTCCACGCCGTCCAAGCTCTCGAAGGAAAAGGTGAGAATATCTTCCGCAGGCAGGCGTTTTTTCACCGCTTTGCGGTTGTCCGTTAAGGATAAAGAAAGGGTTTCCATTTTTCGTAGTTTGGCAAAAAAGCAGGCGGATTATTCCAAAGGATTGACAGGGCGCTTTTCCTTGTGATATAATAAAAAAAAGGAGTGGCGTATGGCGGAAATCAGTTTGAGTGAATACGAAGTCGTCGAAGACATGGGTATTGCAAATTTAAAAATTATTCAAGATAAGCGGCTGTATCGGTTTACGTCCGATTCGGTGCTTTTGTCCCGCTTTGCGGCGGTGAAGAAAGGGGAAAAAATCGCAGATTTTTGCGCGGGTAGCGGCATCGTTGCTTTTCATACGCACGCGCTCCATATCGACAAGCCCCCTGCGCAGTATACTCTGTTTGAAATGCAAGCGCCCCTTTGCAATTTGGCGAAAAAGACAATCGAATACAACGGCTTTACGAACTTCGCGGTGGTGAATTGCCGTTTGCAGGATATTCCAAAGGAATATGCCGAGCGGTTTTCCTTGATTCTTTGCAATCCCCCCTACGAGCGAGCGGGGACGGGCTTTGACAATGCCGACTACGAGAAGGCGGTGTGCCGCAAGGAAATTACGCTCACCCTTGCCGAGATTGCGAAGGCGGCGGCAAAGTCGCTCAAATACGGCGGCAGGCTGTGTATGGTGCATAGAGCCGACCGCTTGGCGGAGCTTTGCTATGTATTAAAGGGCGTGGGGATTGAAGTGAAGAAATTGCAATTTGTGGCAGGCAGGGATGGAACGAAGCCGTATTTGGTGCTATTAGAAGGGGTCAAGGGCGGCAAGCCAGCAACCAAGATTTTACCGACGATTGTGAATTGACGGCAAAGATAGAGTGAATTGATTGCCACAGGCAATCGTGAATTGCGTTCAATTCACTTTCCTGCTTGCTGTCCGAGATTCTTCGGCGGGAGCAAGCCCCCGCCCTACATTTTCCGCGTTCCCGTTGGCATCCTGACGCTTTGCGGAAGGATCTCTTTGCGGTAGAGATTCTTCGACTGCGCTCGGAATGACAGGGTGGGGATTCTTCGGCTATGCTCATAATGACAGGGGTGCGAGTTTTCGCGCCCCGTTTTTTATAACAAGTTTCTCGATTATGATAATCGAAAAAATGAATTACAACCCTTACTTTCTAAAAAATTTTCGATAATTTACAATTTATTTTATAAATTCGGGGGTCGGTTGCTTGCTTTCTTTTTCAAAAACCTGTAAAATAAGGAAGTCAAAAGAAAAAAATACGGTTTGGAGCAAAGAATATGAACGAAAGAATTGCTAAGAGAATGAAGTCGATTTCCCCTTCCCTGACCCTTGCAATCTCCGCAAAGGCAAAGGCGATGAAGGCGGCGGGTGAGCCCGTTGTTTCCTTCGGCGTAGGCGAGCCCGATTTTAACACTCCTGAAAACATCATCGCGGCAGCGAAAGCGGCGCTTGATCAAGGACATACGAAGTACACCCCGTCTTCGGGGTTGCTGCCCTTGCGTAAAGCGATTTGCGAGAAGTTCAAAAAGGACAACGGCTTGGATTACGAGCCTTCGCAAATCATCGTTTCCAACGGCGCGAAGCACTCCATTTTCAACGCTTGCTACGCAATCTTGGACGAAGGGGACGAAGTGATTATCCCTGCCCCCTACTGGCTGACCTATCCCGAAGTGGTGAAGGTTTGCGGCGGCGTGCCTAAATACCTGTTCTGCAAGAAAGAAAACAAATTTAAATTCTCTGCGGAAGAGCTGAAAGCGGCAATCACCCCTAAGACGAAGATGTTGATTTTCAACTCCCCTTCCAACCCGACGGGCGCAGTCTATGACGAAACGGAAGTGCGCGCGATTGCGAAGGTTTGCGAAGAAGCGGGTATCTTCGTGCTTTCGGACGAGATTTACGAAAAGCTTTGCTACAACGGCGTGAAGCCCTTTTCGATTGCGGCTTGCTCGGAAAAGATGAAGGATTTGACGATCACCGTCAACGGCGTTTCCAAGTCGTATGCGATGACGGGTTGGAGAATCGGCTACCTTGCCGCGCCTAAGGACGTAGCGAAGGCAATCGACTCCTTCCAAAGCCACGCGACGTCGAATGCAAGCTCGATTTCGCAGTACGCAACGCTCGAAGCGTTGAACTCCCCCGAAGAAGAAATGGAAAAGATGGTGGCGGTGTTCGACGGCAGACGGAAAAAGATCCTTGAACTGATTGCAGGCATCGACGGCGTGCAGGGGGTTGAGCCAGACGGCGCGTTCTACGTAATGCTCGTTGTCGGCGGCGTGTACGGCAAAAAATACGGCGATAAGGTAATCGACGGCTCGATCGCGTTCGCGGACGCGCTTTTGGAAAGCGAGAAGGTGGCGACGATTCCTGGGATTTCGTTCGGCGCGGACGATTGCGTTCGTCTTTCCTACGCCCTTTCCGAAGCGGACATTGAAGAAGGCTTGGCGCGCATTAAGCGGTTTGTAGAAGCACTTTCCTAACTTTCGTCGGGCAATCCGCGCAGGTTTTTACAAAAAAAGCAAAAAAAATTGCGAAAAGGTGAAAAAATTTTTCAAAAAGGTCTTGAATTTGCTTGAAAAATTTGATACACTATATCTAACCTCGAACGTGTTTTTCTCGATTCGGGGATGAAAGATAAATCTTGGAGGATTTTTAATTATGATTAAAGTAATTTATGGCGCAAAAGGTACGGGCAAAACGAAGCTTCTCATTGACGCGGCGAACGCGACTGTACCCGAAGCGAAAGGACATATGATTTTCATTACCGATTCTAAGCGCGGTATGTATGATTTGGAGCGTGAAGTTCGTTTCATCGACGTGACGGAATACGATATCGCAGGCGAAGCGGCGCTTTGCGGCTTCATCAAGGGCGTTATCGCTGGCAACCACGACAACGAATACGTATACATCGACGGTATCGTTCGTATTTCGGGTAAGCCCGTAAACGAGCTTGCAAGCTTCTTCTATATGCTTGAAAAGGTGGCAGATCAAGGCGGCCTTACCATTACGGTGACCGTTACGGCAACGAAGGAAGAACTTCCTGATTTCGTAGCAAAATACCTGTAATCTGCACGTTAGGTACATGATTTTAACGCCGAGGCGCAGTTCGTTTCGGCGTTTGTTTATTGTTTTGTGATTTTTGGCTTTGTGACATAGCCTAATTTTTGATAAAAAGTCGCTTAAATCGGATTGCGGTTTGGCGGCGCGGCGGCGAAAGCCGACCCTTTTAGGAAGGTGAAAACCAATGAGTAAAGTAATGCGTTTTGTATCAACGCGCGGAAAAGAAAAGGTGACGGGCGCGGAAGCGATTGTAAAAGGCTTGGCGTCCGACGGCGGATTGTTCGTTCCCGAAAGCTTTCCGCAGGTGACGAGCGACGAAATTTTGCAAATGGGCGAGATGAACTACGCGGAACGCGCGGCGTTTATTCTCGGCAAATACTTGGGCGCGGAGCTTGGTCAGGACTTCCTTTTGGAAACCTGCACCAAGGCGTATTCTTCGTTTGAAGGCTCTGACCCCGTGCCTTTGGTGAAAATCGACGACGGGTTCTATATTTTGGAGCTCTTCCACGGCCCGACCTGCGCTTTTAAGGATATGGCGCTCACCGTTCTTCCCTATCTGCTCAAAAGAAGCTGCGAGAAGCTGGGGATCGCGGACGATATTTTGATTTTGACCGCCACGAGCGGCGATACGGGTAAAGCGGCGCTGGAAGGCTTCCGCGACGTACCTGGTACGAAGGTATCCGTTTTCTATCCCGACGAAGGGGTGGCGAAAATGCAACGCCTGCAAATGTGCGTGCAGGACGGTAAAAACGTCTTCGTTGCGGCGGTTGCAGGCAACTTTGACGATTGTCAACGCGCTGTGAAGAACCTGTTTGCCGACGCGGAATTCAACGCGCAGCTTCAAGAAAGGGGTGTGCGCGTTTCGAGTGCGAACTCCATCAATTTCGGTCGACTTGCACCGCAGATCGCGTATTACTTCTCTGCGTACGTAGATTTGATCACGAGCGGAAAAGCGGATATGGGCGAGCAAATCGACTTCGTTGTTCCCACGGGCAACTTCGGGGATATCTTGGCTGGCTGGTACGCAAAGCAGATGGGCTTGCCTGTGAGAAAGCTCCTTTGCGCGTCGAATAGAAATAAAGTTTTGGCGGACTTTTTTGAAACGGGCAAATATAACGTGAAACGTGAATTTCACCGTACCATGTCTCCGTCCATGGATATTTTGGTGTCGTCGAACTTGGAGAGATTGCTCTTTGAAATCAGTGGCAGAAACGCCAAGCTTACGGCGGAGAGAATGAAGTCCTTGCAGCAAAACGGGGAATACTCGATCACGCAGGAAGAAAAGGCGAAAATCGACGAAGATTTCTACGGCGGCTTTGCGAGCGAAGACGATACCGTGGAAGCGATGTACGATATTTTCGAAGAATACGGCTATGCGATGGATACGCATACGGGCGTGGCGCTGGCTGTGTTTGCGGAATGGTTGGACAAGAAGGATAGAAAGGACGTCACGCAGACGGTGGTGCTCTCTACGGCGAACCCCTACAAGTTCCCGCAGGACGTGCTCTACGCGCTGACGGGCAACGACGTCAAGGATAGCTTCAAGGGCATCAAACGCTTGAACTTGCTTACGGCGATGAAGCCGCCCAAGAGCTTGATGGATCTTCGCTACCGTCCTTTGCGGTTCAAGAAGACCTACCCCAACGATTTGAAGAAAATGGCTGCGGCGGTCTTGGATTTTGTGGACGGCAATATCGTTCCTGTACCCGACGAAAAGTAAGAATAGATAAAACAATCACGCCCGAACATGGGCGTGATTTTGCTTTGTATGATTTTTTTCGCTTAGAAACACACTAATTAGAGCGGTTTTTTGTGAAAAAACAGTGAGAATTTCTGCTTTTGCGAAAAAAAACTTTTTTACTTCTTGCGTTTTGAAAAAGCGCGTGCTATAATGTTATTGAGAAGATAATTTTGATTTATAATCAAAGGCTCTGTCACATCACTTGGTTGATTTTTGACGGAAAAAATACTGTGAAACTCTACGTGTTTTGCTCGGTTACAGACCGCTGGGGGTATGCGCCCTCACAAAACACTTGTCTTTCTTGTATTTTTCTCGTCAATTCGCGAAAAATAATTTTCAGCTAAATCAACCATTCTCTATGACATAGCCTATCAAAAAGGAGTTTTGCGTCTATGTTTGGCTACGTCCGACCTGATACACCCTATCTATACGTCAAAGATCAGACCTTGTATCAGGCGCTCTATTGCGGCGTTTGCAAGGGGATAGGACAAAGCTGTGGGCAGATGGCGCGGTTTGGGCTTTCCTACGACGTGGCGTTTTTGTCCGCTCTCTTACACAATATGCTCGGGCAGGACGTCAAGGTGGAAAAACAGCATTGCTTGACCCATTGTATCCGCGTCAAGCAAATGGCGGAAGTGGATGAGCTTACCAAACAGCTCGGCGCGCTGAATACCGAGCTTGCGTATTATAAATGCGTGGACGATTTGCAGGACGGCGATCGCGGCGGCGGGAAGAAGCTTTTGTTTGCGCGCGGACACAAGCGAGCGCAAAAGGCGTATCCCGAGCTTTGCAAAATCGTCAGGGAAGGCATGGAAGGTCAGGCGGCGGTAGAGAAGGCGAGAACGGACAGCGTTGACCGCGCGGCGGATCCGTCCGCAACGATGATTGCAAGGCTTTCCGATCTGCTTTTGGGAGAGAAAAAATCCCCCGATACCTATTCGCTCTTTTATAATCTCGGGAAGTGGATTTATTTGATCGACGCGCTCGATGATTACGACAAGGATTTGAAAAAATCGTCCTTTAATCCCTTTGCGCTTGCGTACGGCGCAAAGAGCAAATGCGAACTACTCGAAACACAAAAGGAAGAATTGCAATTCATTTTCGGGACGCTGTTCTCGGATATCAACGAGAAGATGGCAAGAGTGCCTATGGGGTTCAACCGCGACTTGACGGATAACGTTCTGCTTCGCGGATTGCCTGCCACGACCAAGAAAATCATGCAGGCAGGTACGTGTTCAAACTGTAAAAAGAAAAGAAAATAATCAAAAAAAGGAAATAGAGAGAAATGAATTTGTACGAAATTTTCGGGCTTACGGAAACGGCAACGGATGAAGAATTGCAGGCGGCTTACGAACGCTTACGCACACAGTATCGCGAAGACAGATGGCTGGAAGGGGAAGCGGGAAACGAAGCGGCAAAGAAGCTGACCGAGCTCGAAAACGCCTATCGCGAATTGACGGAAGAACGCAAACGCCAAAGCAAGAATACGACGGGAGCGGACGCGTTCGAAGAGATTTCTAAGCGGATCAAGGATGGGGACGTCAACGGCGCGCAGGCGATCTTGGACGACTTTAACGAACGCAACGCCGAATGGCACTATTTGCAAGCGGTGGTATTCTACAAAAAGGGCTGGATGAACGATAGCAAAAAGCAGCTCGAAATCGCTATGCAAATGGATGGCGACAACGTAAAATACCGCGAAGCATACGGCAAGCTGAATGCAAAAGCGGACTACGAGCAAAAGCAAAAACAGGCACAGCAAACGCAACAGACCCAGCACGCGCCCACAGGCGACGCGCAAATGGGCGGAAACACGCTTTGCGACGATTGTTGCAGATGCTGCGCGCTGAATATGTGTATGAACTGCGTGTTCAATATGTGCTGCGGTTGCAGGTGATAAGGTGAAGCGTATCACCGCGCACGAAGTGGCGCTGGCAGGGGTGGCAACGGCAATCGCAACCATCTTTCTTGCCGTGGGCAATTTCACGTCGATTTTATTATTCATCGGATACCTGGTGGCATCGTTTGCCTTGTACCTGCCCCTTGCAAAGGGCTCGTATCGCGGGTATGCGATGGCGTACGTATCCACCGTTTTGCTGACGCTGCTCTTGATCGGAACGGCGGGCTATATCGTCGACTTGTTGCCCTTTATCGTCTTCTTCGGGTTGCATCCGCTACTCAATGAATTAGAGCTGCGCTTTTCCGTTCCGAAGCTGATTGCAAAGGCGGTAAAAGCCGCTTGGTTTGACGGCGCGATGTGGCTGTTTTGGTGGCTCATCGTGCAGACGACGGGCGTCACTTGGATCGACGCCTACGCCCTTCCGATTATCTTAATCGGCGGGACGCTGTTTTTCTTGGTGTACGACGCGGCGTATTTTCGTATTCGCGAGCAGGTGTACGCCTTGGTAAAAAGAATTTCAAAATAGTCTTTCTCATAAGGGGGAAAGGAAATGATAGAAAAAAACGTTTATATCACAGCCGTCACAAACGCCCTTGGGTCTAACGGTGAAGGTATCGTCAGGCACGAAGGGGTCACCTTTTTCGTGCCTGCTTGTCTTCCTGGCGAAAAAGTGGTATTCCGCGTTTTGAAGATCAAGGACAAGATCGGCTACGGAAAGGTGGAAGAAGTGCTTACGCCTGCGGAAGAGCGTGTGCGTCCGAAATGTCCTGTGTTTATGCGTTGCGGCGGATGTCAGCTCCAACACGCCGACTATAACTCGCAGCTCACTTTTAAGACGAATCTCGTCAAGGACAGCTTGCGAAAAATCGGCGGCTTGCACTGCGCCGTGAACGGGGCGATTCGCAGTGACTGCGAATACGGCTATCGCAACAAATTACAGCTCCCCGTGGGGGTGGATAAGGAAGGAAATACCATTATCGGCTTTTATGCGGAACGCTCGCATCGGATCGTTCCTATTTCGTCGTGCGCCATTCATCCCGAATGGGCGGAAAAGCTGATAGGCGTATTCAATCGGTACTTTGCCGAGTGCGCCATCAAGGGCTACGACGAAGAACAAAAAACAGGCACGGTGCGCCATATCGTCGCAAGAGAAATCGGCAATAAGTACATGGTCACCGTCGTATGCGCGAAGCGCGGCTTGAAGAACGTAGAGTATTTGAAGCAACTCTTATCCGAGATATTCCCCGTCTTTTCGCTCTATCTCAATTTCAACGATTCGGATACCAACGTTATCCTTGGGGAAGAGTTTGAACTCGTACATGGTATGCCCTTTTTCGAAGCGGAAGAGCAGGGAATCCGCTATGAAGCGGGCCCGCAGACCTTTTTGCAGGTGAATGAAAACGTGCGTGGAAAGCTGTACAACGCGGCGATTAAGACGGTGATTGAAACGGGAGACGAAGTGGTGATTGACGCCTACTCGGGCGGCGGACTTCTGACCGCGATGCTGGCAAGAAGGGCAAAGCGTGTGTACGGGATTGAATTAGAGCCCGAAGCGGTGCGCTGCGCGGATGCGCTCAAAGCGAAAAACCGTTTAGAGAATATGACGAATATTTGCGGCTACGTAGAAGAAAAGCTTGCGGACGTACTTGAAAAAGAGAAGGGCGAAAAAGTGCGCTTGATACTCGATCCGCCCAGGGCAGGTATCCATCGAAGCGTTTTGAAGGCGTTGCTTGCAAGCGGTATTGAAACGCTTACAATCATCTCTTGCAATCCGTCCACGCTCGCGCGCGATCTTGGGATTTTGTCGGGCAGACTGATTGAAAAGGAAGGCTCGAACGGTGAGCTTATCAAAAATCCTGCGTATGAAGGCGTACCCGAAGGGGAAACGCTTGCGGGCTACTACGCCCCGACGCTCATCCAGCCATACGACATGTTCCCCCAAACCAAACACGTGGAGACTTTAGTCTGTTTAACTCGTGTAAACCACAATATATAGTATAAATTAAATCTATTTAATACAAAATATTGATTTTTACCATTTCTAAATATGTTTCGTG
>SVIJ01000029.1 GCA_015069565.1 Clostridiales bacterium | reverse complement strand
TAGATGGGAAGGTATTCGGGGGAAACCTGCATAGGCTTGCCCGTCACCTTGTCCTTCATAAGTTCGTCCTTACCGCCGTTGATTGCGTAAAGCAAGCACTTCGCAAGGTTTGCTCTTGCACCGAAGAACTGCATGTCTTTACCGACCTTCATACAGCTTACGCAGCAAGCGATACAGTAGTCGTCACCCATTTCAGGACGCATAAGGTCATCCGATTCGTATTGAATGGAAGAGGTACGGATGGAAATTTCCGCGCAGTATCTCTTGAAGTTGATGGGCAGGTTCTTGGACCACAAAACCGTAAGGTTAGGTTCGGGTGCAGGGCCAAGGTTGTCAAGCGTGTGCAATACACGGAAGGACGTCTTGGTGACGAGCGATCTGCCGTCTACACCCATACCGCCGATAACTTCGGTCACCCACGTGGGGTCGCCCGAGAAGAGTTCGTTGTATTCCTTCGTTCTCATGAACTTCACGATACGAAGCTTCATGATGAAATGATCGATGAATTCCTGCGCTTCCGATTCGGTGATCAAGCCCTTATCAAGGTCACGCTTGATATAGATATCCAAGAAGGTGGTATTTCTACCGATGGACATAGCCGCGCCGTTCTGATCCTTAACCGCCGCAAGGTAGCCAAAGTAAAGCGCCTGCACTGCCTGTTGAGCCGTTTCAGCGGGCTTGGAAACGTCGCAACCGTAAATCTTCGCCATTTCCTTCAAAGCCTTCAAAGCTTTGATCTGTTCAGCGAGTTCTTCTCTGTCGCGTACTCTATCGGGAGTCATATCCCCGTTGATTGCCGCCTTGTCGCGTTCCTTCATCTTGATGAGGTAGTCAACACCGTAGAGCGCTACACGTCTGTAATCGCCTACGATACGGCCACGGCCGTAAGCATCGGGAAGCCCCGTCAAAATATGTGCGGAACGAGCCGCTCTCATTTCAGGCGTATATACGTCGAACACGCCTTCGTTGTGCGTCTTGCGGTACTTCGTGAAAATTTCCTTCACGTCAGCGTCCAGCTTGTAGCCGTACATTTCCAAAGCGCCTTCCGACATACGGATACCGCCGAAGGGTTGCAGAGCACGCTTGAAGGGAGCGTCCGTCTGAACACCAACAATCTTTTCAAGATCCTTATCCAAGTAGCCTGCGCCGTGCGAAGTAAGCGTGGAAACGATCTTCGTATCCGCGTCCAAAACGCCGCCTGCTTCTCTTTCCTTCTTGGAAAGATCGCAAACGATATCCCAAAGCTTTTTGGTTGCTTCAGTTGCAGGCGCAAGGAAGCTTGCATCTCCGTCATAAGGCGTGTAGTTGCGCTGAATGAAATCACGCACGTCTACTTCGTCATCGCACCATTTACCGGGAACAAATCCTTCCCAACCTTTGAATTGCATCATATCTATACTCCTATATAATATAAATTTTATCTATTTTTCGTGCCGCCGTTCGGCGCAGAGCTTTTCCGCCCATAACACGTTTTTTTCGTCTTTGGTTTTTGCCGCGCAGCCTACCGCCAACCTTGTTTTAGCCGTTTGCCTTCGCCGCTTTGCGTTCTTCGATTTTCGCGTCCAGCCAAATCTCCAAGATTTCTTCAGGCTGGAAGCCTGCGCAACGAGCGAATATCTCGCCGTCGTCCATAAGCAGTATGGTCGGCACGCGGGTCACGTCCCACTCTTCCATCAGCTCCACGGTGGAATAGTCCGCTTCGACGTGAACGAGCCGAACGTCGTCCCTTGCCGAGCAAAGCCCTTCCAAAATCGGCATCAGCGTCAAGCAGTTGGCGCAGCTTTCGCCGCTAATTTCCACAACGCACAGCCCGCCGAGCTGGTCTTTATAATTTTTCTTTCCGATCAATTCACCCATAATGATATATAAACCTTTTTGTGTATTCCTTAAACAAACAGTGTTGCTGCAACGCGAATCCATTCAGGCATACCAGCAGGTATGCAATTCACACGAAAGAAGCGTTATTCCGTTAAAATGCGTTTTGCGTTCAGCACTCGTTCCTTCGTCGGGGGTTGCACCCCTTTCAAGGGATAGGGAATCCCCAGCTTTTCGTACTTGACTTCCCCCATCGTGTGGTAAGGAAGTACTTCCACCTTTTCCACCGAAGTGAGCGTATCCAAGAACGCGCGCAGCTTTTTCAGCGATTCGTCGTCGTCCGTGAACGTCGGCACAAGCACGTGACGAATCCAAACCCTTTTTCCGTGGTTGCTCAAAAACTTCGCAAACGCGAGCGGACGTTCGTTGGAAAGCCCCGTAAGCGTCTTATGCTTGTCCAAGTCAATATGCTTTATATCGAGCAGGAACAAATCGCACACTTCCAAAAGGCGTTCGTGCTTTTTCACGCTTTCTGGATCATTCGGATTGAACGTAATCCCCGTCGTATCCGCGCAGGTGGTAATCCCTTGCGCCTTGCAAAGGCGGAAAAGCTCGATAACGAAATCCATTTGCAGAAGCGGTTCACCGCCCGAAACGGTCACGCCGCCCTTATCGCCGTAATAATTTTTGTAGCGCGCAACCCTTGCCGCAACTTCGGAAGCGGAATACTCCGTCCCGCCCGAGCCTTCCCAAGTATCGGGATTGTGGCAGTACTGGCAACGCAAAGGACAGCCCTGCATAAAGACGACAAATCGGATTCCAGGCCCGTCTACCGTACCAAACGATTCAAATGAATGTATCCGACCGATCAAAATGCTCTCCTTTCGGCGTATTCAGCGCCTTGATTACGCCCCAAAAAAGCGCTTCACCACCCTTGGCGCTACGCTTTCAAACGACTTACGAGTTTATTATAGCATGGCTATAATCAAATGTCAAGCCTTCTAAGAAAAAATCCTTTCACTAAATTGTAAACTTTTTATTACACTGCGAGTTCGTTTCCGCCCGCGCAGATTCTATCGCTTCGCTCATCAAAATGGCAGGATAAAAAATAAGGAAAGGCTACGGCGCAAACCGTAGCCCTTCCCACATCAAAAAAGGAGTTTAACACATCTTGTGAGCATACATTCATGTGAAGGGATCCCCTTCGACACGGTCAGTATAGCACAGGTTTTTGAAAAATGCAATACCTTTTTGAAAAATAATTTTGATAAAATTTTAACAAAAAAGCCGCGTTGTTTAGCGGCTTAATTATTTATGTTTACTCTCTAACGAATATCCAGCCTATTCCTTACATCATAGAACCAGTCATCAAAATAACGCCAAGGATTGAATTGATTACCGAAAACAAGAAAGTAATAGAAGAAAGCACAATGCCTATCACCCCTTTGATTTTATCCTTTTTCTTAAGTGCCATCAGCCCCATACTCAATCCAGCCGCACCACAAGCATAACCCAACAGCGCAATTACCCAAGCCAAAATCATTCCAATCGCGCCAAAAACAATCGCAAGAACACCTTGACTTCCTGTTTTTTCCTGCGCAGTCGGTGTTGTCCGTTGCACTTCCGTACCGCAATACGGACATTGAACCGAAGTGTTTTCAATTTCTTTTCCACACTGTAAACAAAACATATAAAAAGCTCCTTAAATTTATTTTGTGACATTATTATACAAGAAGATTTCTTCTTTGTCAAGCATTTTAAGAAGATTTCTTCTATAATTGAAATATGAAACTTGGGGAAAAGATTAAAGAATTGAGAATTGAAAAAGGCTACTCCCAAATGCAGCTTGGAAAAATCATCGGAGTCAGCCAAAAAGCAGTCGATTACTGGGAGCGGAGCGTAAACGAGCCCAAAGCGAGCTATATCATTGCGTTGGTTTCCTGTTTTGGGATTACCTACGACGAGTTTTTTGCGGATATAAATGAAACGCACGGCTAAAAAATAGCCGTGCGCTTTTTCTTTGTAGAAGGATTTTCGTCGATGGTATTGCCGTCAACGGTTAAATATAAAACGTTTGCGCGCAAAGTAGTTGAAAACCAAGACAATCCAAGTCGTCACAAGCTTTACAAGCCACTCGTTCCAGCCAAGCGAAAGGAAGTTTTCACTTCCAAACAACGAAAAGGACGGAACAACGAGTACGCCGATCCCCACCGCCACTTCTGTAAACACAAGCCCGATAATGGCAATCAAGGTGAAAACGGCAAAGTGTTTTTTGTCCTTGACGCGCACCGTGTTTTCGCCGTCGCGAAAGACGAACAAAACGGACAGTATCCAACTGACGATAAGCCCCACCAAGAACCCAAACGTCGTGGCAATCACCGCCGAGCCAGCGTCCCAAGCCACGCTTTGCGCCATCAGCTCAGGCGGCAAAACGACCTTACGGAAAAGCAAATAGGTTGCGTAGTCGCAAACGGTGGCAAGTCCGCCCGCTAAAAGAAAACGGACAATCTCGAAAAACAGCCGCTTATTTTGTTGTCTTTTTTCGGTTGAATCCATACCTGCCCCCTTCCTTTTTTTATTATTTTAGCACTTTTTATCGGCATTTGTCAACCCTATTGCCTTGTTTCGCGTGAAATAATAAAACAAAACTTTTTTCAATTATTTTCCATTATCTACTTGAAAATAAAGCTTCGTTGTGATACAATAATAGAAATCTATAATTAAGGAGCAACCAAAATGAAAAAGCTTTTCACTATGTTTATGGCGCTTTGTATGTGTCTTGGCTTCGGCTTTGCGGCAACCGCCTGCGAAGATCCCGCAGGTAGCACGCCCGACGTCAGCACCCCCGAAGAAAGCACTCCTACGCAAGGCAACACCGTGACAGACGAAGAATGGAACGCGGCAATCGCCGACACCAGCTTCACAAACGTCACCTTTACGCAGGCGACCACTGGTACTACTTCAATGGGCGAAACTTCCTTTGAAGTTGTACAAAACGTGACCATTCAAATCACGGAAGAAGCATTGTTGATCACTGGTAAGGCAACCGCTAATGGCTTTGATCAGGACGTCAACGAATACATGACAGGCGAGCAAAAGACCGTTCAGCAAGGCTTCTATATCAAGATGTTCACCGCGATCTTGGAAGAACGTGAAAGCTTTGTCTTTGACGAATCGCAAGGCGCGTACACGATGCCTGAAACCATCACCGTGTCCTATCAATTCCAAAAGCAAAACGTTACTGAACAAGTAAGCAACGGTAAAGCGATGTTTGATGCAAACGGCATTTTGATGTCCTTCGCCGCTGACATTGTGGAAGAAGTACAGACGGGCGTTGTCAGCAACGCAAACGTTGTTTGGACGTTCTACGATTACGGCACGACCGAAATCACCCAAGCGGAAATCGACGATGAAACACCTGATCAACCTTCTCCTGATCAACCCAACCCCGATCAACCCACACCCCCTGCTGGCGACGGTGCAATCACCGAAGAAGAATGGAACGCAGCGATTTCGGATGCAAACTTTGATAACGTGACCTTTTTCTGTGAAGGCACCTTCGACGATGGAGAAGAGTTTGTATGCAGCGCGGCGATTGCTGGTGATAAAGCATTGCTCGACGGCGCACCGCTTGACGCGGAATTCATCCCGATGCTAAAAAGTGTGTATATAAATACCGCTTTGGCAATCGTTTCAAATTTTAACGACTTCGCATACAACGCAGATCAAAACGTCTTCGTCGGTAAAGGCGATATCACCTACACCGTCGATGCAAGCGCTATGGGCTACGAAAACGTATCCATTACGGTTAAAAACGTAGTTGTATCCCTGGATGCAAACGATTATATCGCCACCATCGCTTGCGAAATGACGCAATCGTTTATGGAAGATGGCGAGCCTGCACAACTGGTTATGGACGTCACCTTCACGTACAGCAACTACGGCACGACCGTAATCGAATAATCCGAAACCAGCAAGAAAAGACGGCATATTGCCGTCTTTTTTATGCCGTAAAGGCAAAAAAACACCCCCGTGATCGCTCACGGGGGTGTTTTGCTTATGCGTTTTCAGTTTCCGCATCCGCCGCTACGACTTCTTCCGTCTTTGCGGAATAGCCAACGTACTGGGGAGCAAGCGCCTTGTAGCTCTTGAAGCCCGTACCTGCGGGAATGAGTTTACCGATAATAACGTTTTCTTTCAAGCCCACAAGATAATCTCTCTTATTGCGGATAGCCGCTTCGGTGAGAACCTTGGAGGTTTCTTGGAAGGATGCCGCCGACAGGAAGGAATCGCTTGCGAGTGCCGCTTTCGCGATACCAAGAAGGACACGTCTTGCAAGCGCAGGACGCTTGCCTGCCTGCAATGCCTTCGCGCTTTCTTCCTGGAAGGTTGCCATATCGACGAGCTCGCCGGGCATCAAATCGGTGTCGCCTGCGTTTTCCACACGAACCTTTTTGAGCATCTGACGAACGATGATTTCGATATGCTTATCGTTGATGTCAACGCCTTGCGAACGGTAAACGGTTTGTACCTGTTCAAGGATATAGTCCTGAACGCCCTTCACGCCTTGTACACGCAAGATATCCTGCGGCCATACGCTACCAGAGTTCAAAAGCTTACCGGGAACAACCTTGTCGCCCGTCGCAACCTTCACGTCAGCGTTGAACGGCAATACGTATTCCTTGATAAGTTCTTTCGATTCGGGGTTCAAAACCTTGATATGGTTTTGACCGTCGCTGTTGTCGAGTTCTACGATACCTTCAACTTCGCAAAGGGTCGCGCAGCCCTTGGGTTTACGAACTTCGAACAATTCTTCAACACGGGGAAGACCCTGCGTGATGTCGCCCGTCGCTGCGATACCACCCGTATGGAAGGTACGCATGGTAAGCTGAGTACCAGGTTCACCGATGGACTGAGCCGCGATCGTACCGACTGCTTCACCCACCTGTACGGGAAGGGTAGTAGCCATGTTTTTACCATAGCACTTTGCGCAAACGCCCAAACGGGAATTACATGCAAAGATGCTGCGGATGGAAACTTCGGTGATCCCTGCTGCAACGATTGCTTTCGCTTCGTCTTCGTCGATGAACTGGTTGGTGGAAACGATCACTTCGCCCGTTTCGGGGTGAATTACGTCTTGCGCCGCGAAACGGCCCTTCAATCTGTCTTCCAAGCCTTCGATGCGCTTGCCGCTTGCGTCAGCGATTTCACGAACGACGACGCCTTGGGGCTTTCTGCCAGCGTAGCAGTCGTCTTCGCGAACGATGATTTCGTGCGAAACGTCTACAAGACGACGGGTCAAATAACCAGAGTCAGCCGTCTTCAACGCGGTGTCGGTAAGGCCCTTACGACCACCGTGCGACGAAATGAAGTATTCGAGAACGGACAAGCCGTTACGGAAGCACGATTTAACGGGAACTTCGATCTTCTTACCTTGGGGGTTAACCATTAGACCACGCATACCAGCAAGCTGTTTGATCTGGTCGATGGAACCACGGGCGCCCGAGTCAGCCATCATCCAAATCGGATTGAACTTATCTTCTTCGCCCTGCTTTTTCAAAAGCTCTGCAACTTCGCTCGTTGCGGTATCCCACTGCTTGATCACTTCTTCGTAGCGCTGTTCTTCGTTCATCAAACCACGCGCGTAGCTCTTGGAGATCTTTGCAACTTCCTTTTCCGCTCTCGCAAGAATTTCTTCCTTCTGAGGAGGAACCTTCATGTCGAATACGGACGTCGTCAAAGCGGCGATCGTGGAGTACTTGTACCCACGTTCCTTCATCGCGTCAAGCACGTAGGAAGCCTTGGGAGCTTTACCCGTCTTGAACGCAGCTTCAACGATTCTGGAAAGATGCTTCTTGCCGATTGCTCTTGCCTTACCGATGAACTCGGTATCAAGTTCCAAACGAAGGTAATCTTCGGGATTGTTTCTCTTTACGAAGCCAAGGTCTTGGGGAAGCCCGTCGTTGTAAATCAAACGACCGATCGTCGTCTTGATCGTACCAACCACTTCTCTCTTGCCCGTCTTTTCGTTCAAGCGAACATACGCGCTCTTGATATACGTCTTGCCCGACGTGATTTGCTCTTCCTTGGAAGGCAACGCGATCGGCGTCATCAAAGGCACGTCGTCAAACTTCCCTTCGGGAAGTTCTACCACACGCTTAAGATACATTTCGTCCTGCTCGTGCGCGCGACGCATCTGATATACGATCATAGCTTCGTTTTCGCTGCAGTACATAGGCGGTACGTAAACCTGCCCGTCTTCGGAAGGACGACCCTGTTCGTCGTACTTCTTGCCTTCTTCGCGACGCTTGATGGTCAAGCAGTACGCGCCGATAATCATATCCTGCGTAGGCGACATAACGGACTTACCGTCAGCCAGCTTCAAGATGTTGTTTGCGGAGAGCATCAAGAATCTTGCTTCCGCTTGCGCTTCCACGCTCAAAGGAAGGTGTACAGCCATTTGGTCGCCGTCGAAGTCGGCGTTGAAAGGTCCGCAGACAAGGGGCGAAATTTTGATGGCTCTACCTTCGATCAAAACGGGTTCGAACGCCTGAATGGACAAACGGTGCAGCGTAGGAGCACGGTTCAAAAGCACGGGATGGTCTTTGATAACGTCTTCGAGAACGTTCCAAACCATATCCTTCGCCTTTTCCACGGCACGCTTTGCCGTCTTGATGTTCTGGCACTGACCGTTTTCTACAAGGCGCTTCATAATGAAGGGCTTGAAGAGCTCGATCGCCATTTCCTTAGGCAAACCGCATTGATAGATTTTGAGTTCAGGGCCTACGACGATAACCGAACGACCAGAATAGTCTACACGCTTACCGAGCAGGTTCTGACGGAAACGGCCTTGCTTACCGCGAAGCATCGCGGACAAGGATTTAAGTTCACGGTTGGAAGGACCGGTGATTGCCTTGCCCTTTCTGCCGTTATCAATGAGCGCGTCCACCGCTTCTTGGAGCATACGCTTTTCGTTCTTGACGATCATTTCAGGAGCGCTGATTTCCACCATTCTCTTCAAACGGTTGTTGCGGTTGATAACGCGGCGATACAAATCGTTCAAGTCGGACGTAGCAAATCTACCGCCGTCGAGCTGTACCATGGGACGGATATCGGGGGGAATAACGGGAAGAACGGTAAGAATCATCCATTCGGGACGGTTGCCGCTCTTGCGGAAGGATTCGATTACTTCCAAGCGCTTCACAGCCTTTGCCACCTTCTGGCTGGGGCCCTTCGTCTTATCCGTCTTTTCGTCGATAATCTTTTTGCAAGCTTCCGCTTCCGCGTCAAGATCCACCGCCTGCAACAGTTCGCGGATTGCTTCCGCGCCCATGCCGACCTTCAAGCCAGTCACCGACGAATCGCCGTACTGTTCTTCCAAGTCGCGATACATCTTGTCGGTGATTACCTGCTTGTATTCAAGCTCGGTAATGCAGCCGGGATCGAGAACGACGTGGGATACAAAGTAGAGCACCGCTTCGAGCTGCTTCGGGGACATATCAAGCAACGTACCGATTTTGGAAGGCACGCCCTTGAAGTACCAAATGTGCGAAACGGGCGCGGCAAGCTCGATGTGGCCCATTCTTTCACGACGGACCTTGGAGCGGGTGATTTCAACGCCGCACTTTTCGCAAACCTGCCCTTTGTATTTTACTCTCTTATACTTACCGCAATGGCATTCCCAGTCCTTGGTCGGCCCAAAGATCTTTTCGCAGAACAGACCGTCCTTTTCAGGTTTTTGCGTACGGTAGTTGATGGTCTCGGGCTTGGTCACTTCGCCGTACGACCATTCTCTGATCTTTTCAGGAGATGCGATGCTGATCTCAATCGAGTTAAAATCATTCAATTCATACATAATATTTTACTCTCCTTACTATTATTCGTCGTCATCCATATCGTCGCCGAACAAGCCGCCGAAATCATCATCGTCGTCTTCGTCGTCTTCGAAAAGTCCGCCTTCGTCGTCGGAGAAGCCGTCGTCATCGTCGTCTTCATCATCGAAGAGCGCAACTTCGGTATCCTCTTCTTCGTCTTCGTCCCCTTCGCTGAAATCGAAGTCTTCGTAGTCTTCTTCTCTCTGCGAAATCTGACGGGAAGGTTCTTTGTCGTGCACGTCGTCGTCTTCGAACTCACGGATCACGAGCTCATCGCCGCTTTCGGTCAACACCTTAACGTCCAAAGCAAGCGCCTGCAATTCTTTGAGCAAGACCTTGAACGCTTCGGGGATACCCGGTTCGGAGATGTTTTCACCCTTGACGATGGATTCATACGTCTTCACACGGCCTACAACGTCGTCCGACTTAACGGTCAAGATTTCTTGCAGGATGTGCGCCGCGCCATACGCTTCCAAAGCCCAAACTTCCATTTCACCGAAACGCTGACCGCCGAACTGCGCTTTACCGCCAAGAGGCTGCTGGGTGATCATACTGTAAGGACCGATTGCACGCGCGTGAATCTTATCGTCAACCAAGTGGTTGAGCTTAATCATATACTGAACGCCTACGGTGACGCGGTTTTCGAAGGGTTCGCCCGTTCTACCGTCGAACACTTGGAACTTACCGTCTACCTTGCCGTCGGGGTTCAAAAGGTTGTTTTCTTTGAAGAGCTGTTCAAGGTCGCGTTCGTTCGCACCGTCGAATACGGGCGTAGCGATCTTCCAGCCGAGCTGCTTACATACGTAGCCAAGGTGCACTTCCAAAACCTGACCGATGTTCATACGCGAAGGAACGCCCAACGGGTTGAGCAAGATCTGCAAAGGCGTACCGTCTGCAAGGAAAGGCATATCCGCCTGCGAAAGCACGCGGGAGATAACGCCCTTATTACCGTGACGGCCTGCCATCTTGTCACCGATTTGGATCTTACGCTTCTGCGCGATATACACGCGGACAAGCTTGGTCACGTCGGGTTCAAGTTCGTCCTTGTTCTCTCTGGTGAACACCTTAACGTCAACAACGACGCCGCCTTCACCGTGGGGAACCTTCAAGGACGTATCACGCACTTCTCTCGACTTTTCGCCGAAGATTGCGCGAAGGAGCTTTTCTTCCGGCGTAAGCTCTGCTTCACCCTTCGGGGAAACCTTACCGACAAGGATATCGCCGCTGTGCACTTCCGCGCCGATACGGATGATACCGTCTTCGTCGAGATCCTTCAAAGCGTCGTCGCCGACGTTGGGGATTTCGCGGGTGATTTCTTCGGGGCCGAGCTTGGTATTACGCGCGTCCATTTCATGCTTTTCAATGTGAATGGACGTGAACACGTCGTCTTGCACGAGCTTTTCGGAAAGCAAGATAGCGTCTTCGTAGTTATAGCCTTCCCATTCCATGTAGCCGACGAGAATGTTTTTACCGAGCGCAAGTTCGCCGTTTGCGGTCGAAGGACCGTCCGCGATGATTTCGCCCTTGAACACTCTGTCGCCGGTAGCAACGATGGGTTTCTGGTTCAAGCAAGTACCGGAGTTCGAACGTTCAAACTTCTTCAAAGGATATTCTCTGATCGTACCGTCGTTTTCGCGGATCTTGATCATGTTCGAGCAGCAGCCGACAACCAAACCGTCTTCCTTTGCGGTGACGATAACGCCCGAATATTTTGCAATCGAGCTTTCAATACCCGTTGCAACGATTGCGGGCTCGGTCTTCAAAAGGGGAACTGCCTGACGTTGCATGTTCGAGCCCATGAGCGCACGGTTGGTATCGTCGTTTTCCAAGAAAGGAATAAGCGCGGTAGCCACGGATACGAGCTGCTTGGGCGAAACGTCCATATAGTCCATCTTGGACGCAGGCATTTCGGTAATATCGTCGCGATAACGGCAGCCAACGCGAGCGTTGACGAACTTCCCTTCTTCCGTCAAAGGTTCGTTTGCCTGCGCAACGACGTATCTATCTTCTTCGTCCGCCGTCAAATAGTCCACGTGATCGGTGACGATCCCCGTTTCCTTGTCCACCTTTCTGTACGGGCTCATGATGAAGCCGTATTCGTTTACTCTTGCGAAGGTAGCCAAGGACGAGATCAAACCGATGTTCTGACCTTCGGGCGTTTCGATAGGACACATACGGCCGTAATGGGTATGGTGAATGTCACGAACTTCGAAGGTTGCGCGATCTCTGTTCAAACCGCCGGGGCCGAGCGCGGAAAGCTTACGCTTGTGAGTAAGTTCTGCGATGGGGTTGGTCTGGTCCATGAACTGGGAGAGCTGCGAAGAGCCGAAGAACTCGCGGATCACCGCAGACACGGGACGAACGTTGATAAGCGATGAAGCCGTCACTTCGTCCGAGCTCTGCGTTTGCATTCTTTCACGGATCAATCTTTCCAAACGGCTGATACCGATGCGGAGCTGGTTTTGGAGCAATTCGCCAACCGAGCGAACACGACGGTTGCCCAAGTGGTCGATGTTGTCCAACGTACCGATGCCGTACTGCAAATCCAAGTTGCTGGATACGGACGCAAGGATATCGTCGTGGGTAAGATGCTTGTAGCAAAGCTTGTCGATCAAAGGACGCATTTCCTTCTTCTGTTCTCTCGTGGGCACGGGAACTTCCGCGTTCATGAGCTCATGGAAAAGCTTACAAGCCGCAACGAATTTTCTGCGGTTGTCGCGTCTCTTTTCTCTGTTCTTTCTTTCTTCGGGCTTTTCGTCGGGTTCTTCCGCCTTTTCAACGGTATAGTAAAGCGCGTTGATTTCGTCAACGTACATTTCCGCCACTTCTTCCACCGTCTTATCCGCACATTCTGCCGCGATCACCTTGGAGAACTTATAGTTCGGATAGTATACGTGGGGAAGAAGACCGAAGTCCTTGCCGCGTACCTTCAAAGGCACGTCGGAAATTTCCGCAAATTCTACGGTATTGTTTGCAACGATCTTGTGCTTGATCTTGCCCTGTTCGGGATCTTCCACCCAAACGAATACTTCGTTGATACCGCAGTTTTGCGCTCTTCTTGCCTGCTCTTCGGAAACCTTTGCGCCTTCTTCTACGATCACTTCGCCCGTTTCCTGATCCACCAAGGTTTCCGCAACGACGCAGCCCGTCAATCTGTAAGAAAGACAAAGCTTCTTGTCGTACTTATAACGGCCAACCTTTACGACGTCGTAGCGACGAGCGTCGAAGAACAGGTTGTTAAGATGCGTTCTCACCGATTCTTCCGTAGGCTGATCGCCGGGGCGCAAACGACGGAAGAGCTCGTGCAAGCCGTCCGATTCGCTCTTTGCGGTATCCTTAGCGATCGTTGCCGTGATGATGCTATCATCGGGGAACAAATCTTCGATAGCGCGGTTAGAGCCGTAGCCGATTGCGCGGAGCAATACGGTTGCGGGCATCTTCTTCTTTTTGTCCACGCGAACGTGCAGGACGCCTAAGGAGTCCTGTTCAAATTCCAGCCACGCACCACGGTTGGGGATAACGGTGGTCTTGAAGATTTCTTTACCCGTCTTGTCCTTTTCCGACTTTGAGATAACGCCGGGGGAACGAACGAGCTGGGATACGATAACACGTTCTGCACCGTTGATGATGAACGCGCCGTTCTCGGTCATCAAAGGCATATCGCCCATGAACACTTCCGAGTCGATCACTTCGCCGCCCTTCTCTTTGTTTACAAGGCGGACTTTTACGCGCAAAGGCAACGCGTAGGTTGCTTCACGCATGCGGCATTCCTTCTCATCGTACTTGGGCTTATCGCCAAAACGGTGGTCAAGGAAATACAGTTCGAAGCGGTCTGCGTGGTCGGTAATCGGAGAGAAATCTTCAAAGACTTCGCTGATCCCTTCTTCGATGAAGGACTTGTAGCTTTCTTTTTGGATCTCAACAAGATCGGGAATGTCGATAACTTCCTGAATCTTACCAAACCGTCTTCTTTCGGTTTTGCCATACTTGGAAATAGGTAATTCCATTCGCTAAATACTCCTTATATGTTTTCTTTAACCGATTTACCGAGTATATCTTTTCATCGATGAAAATCGAAATTTTAACAAAGTTAATAATTTTTTTCGCCTTAAAGCTTTACTTTTTTTCACTTTTGCGGTATAATGTATAAAGTAGGTGGCAAAATCCCCCTAAAAAAACCTTTTTTCGAGCGTTTTTTTCGGTGAAAAATCACCCAAAAGCGGCAATATGCCATACTAACCTATTATACATCATCTTATTATAATCCGTGGTAAAAAGCTTGTCAAGCATTTTTGGCAAAAAATCACAAAAAAAATGGATTTTTTTCAACAAAAAGGAAGAACTATGCGTATCGACAAATTCTTAAAGGTATCCCGTATCTTAAAGCGCCGCACCGTAGCGCAGGAAGCATGCAGCGGCGAAAAGGTGTATTTGAACGGCAAGGCGGCAAAGCCTTCCGCCGCCGTCAAGATCGGCGACGAAATCGAAGTATGCTTTTCGGGCGGCAGCCTGAAAGTCCGCGTCCTTGCCATCAAGGAAACGGTGAAAAAGGACGAGGCGGCAAGCCTGTACGAGGTGATTCAATGAGCGTTTCCGTGATCCTTTGCGCGGCAGGCACAGGCTCGCGCGCAGGCTTTGAAAAGAACAAGGTCTTTATGCCCTACGAAGGGATTCCCGTGATCGAGCGAACGATTACGGCGTTTTTGTTGCCTGAAATCACGCAGATCATCGTGGCGCACAATCCCAGCGACGAAGTCGAGCTTCTTGCCCTTTCTAAAAAGTACCCTATCGAGCTCGTAGAGGGCGGCTCTACGCGCACGGAAACGGTGTATAACGCTCTGCAAGCGGTGACGGGCGAGATCGTACTCATTCACGACGGCGCGCGCCCGTTCGTTTCCGCGCGTGAAATATTAGAATGTATAGCGTGCGTACGCGCGCATGATAGCGGTATTTGCGCCCTGCCCACCATCAACACACAGGCACGAGTTGTCGATGGGGAAATCGTAGAAGTCCCCAACCGCAACGAGTGCTACGACGTTTTGACGCCGCAGGGCTTTATCGCGGACGAGATCAAGGCTTGCTATAAAAAAGCACGCGCAGACGGATGCACGTATACCGACGATAGCTCGGTGTATGCGAAACACCAAAAACGACCGCATATTTTCGTAGGCGACCGCGCCAACCGCAAGCTGACCTACGCGGAAGATTTTCAACCCCACCCCCAACGGGTGGGCTTTGGGGTGGATACGCACGCCTTTGGCAAGTCACAGGACTATATCACCCTTTGCGGCGTTCGCGTTCCGTCCGAGAGCGGCTTGATCGCACACAGCGACGGCGACGTTGCCATCCACGCACTGATGGACGCCCTTTTGTCGGCGGCAGGTAAGAAAGACATCGGTCACTACTTCCCCGATACGGACGAAAAATGGCGAGGCGCGGACTCTATGGAAATGCTCAAACAGGTGATGCGGCTTTTGCAGATGGACGCTCTTGCGCCGTATAGCGTTTCGATTGCGATACAAGCGGAAAAGCCCAGGCTTGCAAAATACATCACGGAAATGCAACACACCCTTTCCCGCGCGCTCAATTTGCCCACCGACCGCATCGGCATCTCGGCAGGCACAAACGAAAAGCTCGGCTACGTCGGCGAAGGGAAAGGCATTACCGTTTACGCGTACGTGTTGCTGACGCAAACACGGTGAAGTTCGCTTTGCGAGTGAAGTTCCCCTTGTGAGTGAAGTTTTGGGCTTTGCCCAAAGTGAAGTTTTTCCTGCGGAAAAATTATGGAATAATTCCACAACTGCGCGTAGCGCAAATTTCACTGCAAACTTGTTCGCAACTTCACTACGGAGTGACTTCACTTTTGTTTTACAAAAACTTCACGTTTTCGCAAGAAACCAATTCACGCCTTACCGTCGGTAAAGCAATTCACTTCCCAAGGAGTTCCCTATGGCAAAAACAGTCAAAACCCCCACAAGCCAGTTCGTCTGCACGTCCTGTGGGTATATCACTCCCAAATGGTTGGGCAAATGCCCAGCCTGCAACGAGTTCAACACCTTGCAGGAAGAGCTTGTCGCACCCGAAGCCCCCACCGCCGTCGGCGGTAAAGGGGTCAGCCGTATGAGCGTCAACCGCCCCACCCCCTTATCCAAGGTCGGCGTGGAAAAGTTCCAGCGAGTAAAAAGCGGCATCGACGAATTCGACACCGTCCTTGGCGGCGGCATTGTCCCTGGCTCTCTCGTCCTGCTCGGCGGCGATCCTGGCATCGGCAAAAGCACGCTTTTGACGCAGGTTTCCGCTCACCTTGCAAAAGCCCATTCGGTGCTCTACGTATCGGCGGAAGAAAGCTGTTCGCAGGTCAAAATGCGTTGCGAGCGCTTGGGGCTGAATAGCGAGAACCTGCTTCTTCTCAACGAAACCTGCTTGGAAGACATCGAAACGAACTTGGGCGAAAACAAGTTCGTCGTGATCGACTCCATTCAAGCTATCTACACGGAAGCCCTTTCAAGCGCGGCAGGCTCGGTTGGTCAAGTGCGCGAATGCGCCGCTAAGCTTATGCGGATTGCAAAATCCAACGGCATAACCTTCTTTTTGATCGGTCACGTGACGAAGGAAGGCGCGCTGGCAGGCCCGAAGGTGCTGGAACATATCATGGACACGGTGCTGTATTTTGAAGGTCAGCAGGAAGACAATTTCAAGCTTTTGCGAGCGGTAAAAAACCGCTTCGGCTCGGTGCAGGAAATGGGCGTATTCGAGATGACCGACCAAGGCGTAATCAGCGTGCAGGACTATTCTTCGCTGTTTTTGTCCGACACGCGCGGACTTGCGGCTGGCTCTGCGGTCACCCCTGGCGTGAGCGGCAACCGTTGCATGAACGTGGAGCTACAAACGCTGATTGCAAAGACGGCGTACGGTATGCCAAGAAGAATGGCGCTCGGCATCGACGGCAACAAGCTCGCGGTGCTGATTGCGGTGCTGGAAAAGCGTTGCGGTATCCCCTTTTGGAACTCAGATATCTACGTCAACGCGATGGGCGGCATACGGATGAGCGAGCCGAGCATCGACCTTGCGGTATGCGCCGCCTTGGCAAGCGCGGCGTCGGATACGCCGATTGACAAATACACAGCGATTTTCGGCGAAGTGGGCTTGACGGGTGAAGTTCGCCCCGTCACCTATGCGGAAAAGCGAGTGATCGAGTGCATGAAAAACGGTTTTAAGCGGGTAATTTTGCCGCAAAAGTGCATGAAATCGTGCGAAAAATACGCGGATAAAATCGAGCTAATCCCTGTCCGCTACGTCGGTCAAATGATTGCGGAGCTCAGCTTACGCCCGAAATTTAACCCCAACAACTAAACCGCTATATAGCCACACAGCTCCAAAAGCCGTCAAGCTTTTGGAGCTGTGTTATTTTTTATGGCTATGTCACAGAGAATGGTTGATTTTAGCTGAAAATTATTTTTTGCGAATTGACGAGAAAAATACAAGAAAGGCAAGTGTTTTGTGAGGGCGCATACCCCCAGCGGTCTGTAACCG
>SVIJ01000028.1 GCA_015069565.1 Clostridiales bacterium | reverse complement strand
CGATTATGGATTGCCCGCACTACCTTGCTTTCAGAAAGCGCGGCAAACAGCTTCCCATAATCGTAGCCTTTATCCTTGCCGCCGAGCAGCAAAATCGTCTCCGATTGCATATTCTCCACCGCTTTTTTCGTCGCATCGACGTTCGTTCCCTTGGAATCGTCTACGTACGTGACCGCGTCGATACAATCGACTGTTTCCAACCGATGCTTGATCCCCTTAAACGATTGCAACGAAGCGGCAATTTGCTCGTTTTCTACCCCCAAAAGCTTCGCGCAAGCGACCGCCGCCAAGGCGTTATGTACGTTATGCAAGCCCGTAAGCAGCATATCGCCTGCGGAAAGAATCTTTTCCCCTTGATAGTAAATATCCCCACCGCTAAAATACGCGCCGTTGACCCGTTCACGCACCGAAAACCAACGCACGTTTGCCTTCAAGCCGTCCGCAAACGCACGCACCGTGTGGTCGTCGTAATTGAGCACCGCGTATTCCGTTTCCGTCAGGTTTTTGAGAAGCTTGCGCTTTAAGAAAACATAGTTTTCCATGTTATAATGACGGTTTAGATGATCTTCCGTGACGTTCAAAACCACCGCTATATGCGGACAAAAGGAGTTCAAGGTTTCCAGCTGAAAGCTTGAAATCTCCGCCACCGCCAACGCATTCTCGTTTCCCTTCAAAACGCCGATCATCGGCGCGCCGATATTGCCACAGGCAACGGCGGGAAAGCCCGCGTCCTTCAAGCATTGTTCGATCATGGAAACGGTGGTCGTCTTCCCATTCGTACCCGTCACCGCCACCGAAAGCCCGTGAAAGCATCTTGCCGCAAGCTCCGTTTCCCCAAGCACCGCCTTTCTCGCACGCTTAAACGCAACGGCAAGCGGATGATCAATGGGAATCCCTGGGCTTAAAACCAACCCATCGCAGACGTCGACCATCTCGTTCAACTTTTCCTTCTCCGCCCAAACCGCGCCAAGCGCCAAGAGCGCTTGTTTTTGCCTGCGTATCTTTTCGCTGTCTAAATCGTCAAAAATAAAGGTTTTCGCACCCTGCGACAAAAGAAACTCCGCCGCCGCTTCCCCCGATTTTGAAAGCCCTAACACCAAAAACGACTGTCTTTTCAAATTCATTTTTATACCACCTATACCCAAAACAAGCAAACCGCGCCGACAAGCGCCGTCACGACGGCGTAGCAATACGCAATTTTACTCTCGGAATACCCGATTTGCTGAAAATGATGATGCACGGGCGCCATACGAAAAATGCGTTTTCCGCCCGTCGCTTTATAATATATTACTTGTAAGATCACCGATATAACCGAAAAGACGAAGACAATGCCGATAACGGGAATAAAAAACGCCGTTCCCGATAGCAGGCATATCGACGACGCGAAGCCGCCAAGCCCAAGCGAGCCAGTATCCCCCATAAAGACGCTTGCCGACGAAGTATTGAAAAGTAGATACGCCGCCAGCGCCCCAACGAGCGCAAAACACAGGGTATCCAGCCCACCGCTATCGCCGCCAAATACGAGCAAGCCTATAAACAGGAAAAAGGGAAGACACGACCCTGCCGCCAACCCGTCTAAACCATCCGTTAAATTGACGGCGTTCACCGTCGCAACGTTGACGAACATCGAGATGGGGAGCACCCACCAGCCGACGTCCACTTTCCCAAACCCGAACGGGATTTTCATCACACTCAAACCCGATTTTACACAGTAAATCCCCGAAAATACGGCTACCAGGGTTTGAAACAACAGTTTTTGCCACGCCGTAAGCCCCATATTCTTACCGTGCAGTTTTTTGAGTAAATCGTCCAAAAAACCGACGAGCATATAGGCAAGCCCCACGGCGCAAGCAACGGCAAATCTACGGTTATATACCCCTTCAAAAAACAGGCACGCAAGCACTGCCGCAGGCAAAAACGCCAAACCGCCAAAGGTGGGTGTTCCACTCTTTTTATAGTGCTCCTTTACGTAGGACAAAACGTTTTGCCCAGCACGCATTTTTCGCAACAAGGGAATCAAAAGCAAGCACGCCAAAAAGGATATTCCAAAGGCAATCAGCGCCGCCCCTATACCGACCTTCATCTCTCTTTTCTACCGCCTATCCAGGTTTTGATTATATCATCGTCGGAAAGCAGGTATTTTATACCCATAATCTCTTGATACCGTTCGCCGCCCTTGCCTGCCACCAACAAAACGTCCCCTTCCTGCAAGCTTTCCAAGGCATACTCTATTGCCTTTTCTCTATCGGGAACGATCACGTATCGGCTGGAATACTTGCGGTAGCCCCATTCGATTGCGCAGATAATATCCATCGGATCTTCGTAGCGCGGATTGTCCGACGTCAGCACCGCAAAATCCGCAACCTTCGCCACCGTTTCTCCCATCAAGGGGCGCTTGCTTTTATCGCGATTTCCACCACAGCCAAACAGGCATAGAAGCCGTCCTTTTGCGTGTTTTTTCAAGGCATTCAGCGATTTTTCAAGCCCGTCGGGCGTATGCGCGAAGTCCACGAAAATACGCGCCCCTGCATATTCCCCTATCATTTCTAAACGTCCCTTGACTTGTTTGATTTCTGTCAAGCCCTTTTTGATTTGCGACATCGCCACGCCAAGCATTCGCGCGCAGGTCGCCGCCGCCAAAGCATTGTAGACGTTGTGCCGCCCCGTCATCTGCATTTGCACGCTACAAAGATCGTCTAAAACGTTGAGTACAAACTCCGAACCGCAAAGTGTTTCCTGCTCCACAATCGCAAAAGCGTCGCAGGGCGTTTCCATGCCGTAAAAAACCACGCCATTCTCACGGCTCGCGCCGATTTTTCTGCCCATTTCTTCATCCCCGTTCAAAATACATATAGGACACTTTTTCGGCAAGAACAGGCTCTCTTTTGCGCTCGCATATTCTTCCATCGTCGGAAAGAAATCCAAGTGGTCTTGGGTGAGATTTGTAAAAATACACGCCGCGTAGCGAATGGACGCGTCCTTTTGATAATAGAGCGCGTGCGCCGATACTTCCATTACGACGTATTCCACTCCTTCTTCCACCATATCCGCAAGCGTTTTTTGCAAAAAGATGGGATCGGGCGTCGTAAGCTCGGGCGCAATCATCTTTCTTCCGTAATAAATCCCTAGCGTTCCGATAATCCCTACCTGCTTCCCCGCCGCCTGCAAAATCGAACGCAGCATGTAGGAAGTGGTCGTTTTTCCGTTCGTGCCTGTAATCCCTATAACCTTTAACACATTGGCAGGATAGCCGTAAAAGGTCGCCGCCATTTGCGCCATCGCCCTACGGCTATCGTCCACCAAAATCTGCGGAAGCGCAATCCCTAGCTCCCGCTCGCAAACGATTGCCACCGCGCCCCGCTTTTTTGCTTCTTCCGCAAAAAAATGCGTATCGTAGTTTTGCCCGTTTCGGCAAAAAAACACTTCCCCTTTTTGGATAAATCGGCTATCATCCGACAACCCTGCAACGGAAACACCTTCCCAGTTTTCCGTATTTTTCCCAACAATCCTTGCGCTATTTACGTCTTGAATCAAAGTCTTTAATTGCATACCTGCCACCCACTTTTTATATATTTACTTCCGTTCCTTCTTCCAAAGCAAGGATTCCTTGAAAGATCTCCCCTGCACACGGCGCGGCTACCACGCTACCGTAATACGCGCCCTGCGGCTCGTCTACGATCACAAGTGCCAAATAGCGCGGCGCGTCCGCTGGAAAGAACCCGACAAAGGAAGAAACGTACTTCCCTGCGGCGATTCTTCCGTCCTGAAATTTTTGCGCCGTTCCTGTTTTTCCCCCAACGTGCGCGCCTTCTATGTACGCCTTCTTGCCGCTTCCTTCGCTAACGACGCCTTCGAGCATCTTCGCCACAATCGCGGAAGCTTCCGCGCTAATTACCTGCCGCCCCTTGCCGCCGTCAATTTCCTTTTCCGTATATCCGTCCGAAGCGTATATTCTGCGCACAATATGCGGCGTGTAGTACCTTCCGCCGTTGATAGCCGCCGCCGTCGCGCAAGCGAGCTGCAAGCCCGTCACCGCTACCGTTTGCCCAAACCCTATACGCGCAAGATCGCAACCGCGAACCGCCCCTTTTGGCATCAAAAGCCCGTAGGCTTCGCCGCCAAAATCCAGCCCTGTTTTTCGTCCAAAGCCGAACGCGGAAAGGTATTCGTAAAAGGTATCCTTTCCAAGCGCCATCGCAATATCCGTAAAGCATGGATTGCAGCTATTATTTAAGGCGTCGGACAGCGTTTGATTGCTGTGCTTGCCGTTCGCGTGATTGCTCCAACACTTAACCGTCGTACTATCGACCGAACGAGTACGCGACGAAGGAAAAATATGCGTTTGTGAGAACGCCGAAGAGTTGCCGCGCAAATGCTCTTCCACGTTTGCCGCCGCCGTAATCACCTTAAAGGTAGAGCCAGGCTCATAAATATCGCAAACCATTCGATTTCGGGAAAGGGAATTGAGCAGTTCTATATCGTTTCGCGGAATCTCGTTCAAGTCGTAAGACGGATAATTCGCCATCGCAAGCACTTCAAAATTGCTTGGGTCTAAAACAATGCACTCCGCGCTGACTGGGGAATATTCTTCCACCGTTTCCCGAAGCGAGCTCTCGACGAGCATTTGAATACGAACGTCCACCGTCAACTGCAAGTTTAGTCCATTTTCAGCAGGCAGGTACGCGGCGACGGCGTTTTTTAGCTCTACGCCGACAAGATCGGTTTCATATAAAAGTTCCCCGTTTTTTCCTGCAAGATATTGCTCGTAATAACGCTCTATCCCCGTCGTCCCTACGTTGTCCGAAGACGTAAAACCAAGCGTTTGACAAAGCAAATCGCCATACGGATAATAACGCAAATTATCGCGGGAATAATACACGCCGTCAAGCGATTGCTCGGTGAGCGTCGCCACCGCATCCTTCTTAATTTTTTTCGCGACCGTGATTTCCGAAGCCCTTACGGTGTTTAGCTTATTTAGCAACTCCCCTTCATCAACGGAAAGCGCTGATGAAAGCGCCCTTGCCGTGCGCTCCTTATCGTCAATCGCGTTCGCGCGCGCATAGACCGTGTACGCAGTATCGTTGGCAACCAAAACTTCGCCGTTTCGATCGGTAATCACTCCCCGTTCGGCAACGAGCGGAATCTCTCTCGTCCATTGATCGAGCGCCCGAGCCGCTAATTCCTGTTGCCAAATCACCTGCACGTACAGGTATCTACCGCATAAAAAGCAAAAAAGAAAGGTTATTGCTACGCTAATAGCCAATAACCTCTTTCGTAAAATCGATATAGAATAATCGTTATTCAATTTTTACTCGTTCTCCCAATGAGAATTATTTTTGCACCAAACCTTGTTCTGCCGCCCATTCATAAATCACTTCTTCGCTGCTGTAATGCTCGATATCTTCATGAATCTGCGCAAGCTGAGCGCGCGCGCTTGCGTTGCTTGCTTCAAGCGCCGCAAGCTTTGCATCCTGCGCCTTGATCACGTTGGTGTTTACGCAAATAAGCGTCATCATCACCGTAGCCGCCGACGCAAAAATCGCGATTGCCTTTTTCGCCGCAGACGTCAAGCTGAAAACCATTTCTTCCGCTTTTTGTTCTTCCACTACGGGCGCGGAAGGCATAGGCATGTACGAAGGCGCGTACGTTGCCGCGCTTCTACCGATCGTTCTATCCAACGTTTCCGCCGTGAAGATTTCCGAGCTTACGGGCGTATGCTCGTATGCAGGAGTCGAAGGCTTTTCGGGCGCAACAACAGACGCGTGAGCGGCTTGCTTTGCCTGTTCCCACAACGATTCTAATTCATCGCTACCCGCGTTGCTCAAAATGCTGTACATATTGTTGATGCGGGCATTATGTAATTCGGCTTCTCTGTCCATTACAGTCACCTTGCCGTTATTGTTCGCCATACCTTGTTCTCCTTTTATCATTATATTTTTTCCGCAATTCGCAGTTTCGCGCATTTGCTACGGGAATTGTCACACAGTTCTTTTTCGCTTGCCGTAATCGGCTTGCGGTTTACAATTTCAATTTCAGACTTCTTGCCGCACACGCAAACGGGAAAGTTTGACGGGCAACTGCAAGGGCTCTGCATATATCGAAAGGCTTCTTTTACGATTCGATCTTCCAACGATTGAAAGGTCAAAATCACAATTCGTCCGCCCTTCTTTAATCTCCGCGTAAGCTTCAATACTAGGTCGTACAAGCCGTCCAGTTCCTTATTCACTTCGATGCGAATCGCCTGATAACTCTTTCTCTCGCACGGAGCGCCGTAGCGGAACTTTGCAGGAATACTGCTACGGATGATTTCGGAAAACTCACCCGACGTTTTAATCGGCTTGTTTTCGCGGTATTTGACGATGTTTCTTGCAATTTGCTTTGCAAACGTTTCTTCACCATACTCCTTCAAGATGCGGTAAAGCTCGCTTTCGGAATAGGTATTCAAGACAATCTCCGCAGTCAGCGGTGAGCTGGTATCCATTCGCATATCGAGCGGCGCGCTTGCAATCTTATAGGAAAATCCCCTATCTTCATCGTCGATTTGGTGGGAGCTAATCCCAAAATCCAAAAGCGCCCCATCGATTTTATCAATCCCCGCTTCTTCGAAGACGGCTTCAAAATCCTTGTAGTTGGATTTATAGATACGAAATCTTCCTTCAAAGGGCGAGAGCTTTTTCGTCGCCGCGTCAATGGCTTCATCATCCAAATCGGTGGCAATCAGCCGTCCGTTTGGTGAAGATCTTCGAAGAATCTCGTAGGAATGGTTTCCGCCCCCCACCGTACCGTCGAAATATATTCCGTCAGGCTTTAACGCAAGCCCTTCCATACATTCTTCCAGCATTACCGGTTTGTGCGAAAACTCTAACATTCTTAAATCCCCAGTTTCTTAAATTCAGCCCTATAATTTGCGTCGGCGCAAATCTTGTTGTAAACGTCCGCCGCCCATATTTCAATTCGTTTCCCTCGGCCAACCGTCACGATATCCTTTTCGATCCCTGCCGCCGCTTTGAGTTTTGCAGGAAGCACCACCCTGCCCTGCGGATCTTCTTCCGCTTCGTACACGCTTCCGTAAAAGAGCATCGTTGCCAAGGACGCTTCCCCCATTTTTTCTTCGGAGAGCTTTTCCATAATCGCTTGCAGCTCTTCTTCGGGAAGAACGTACACGCAGCCGTCAACCATACCCCGCGCAAAGCTGTACGACTTATCACCGTCCTCGCCGACCAACGCCTTTCTGAACTTCGCAGGAATGCGCAAACGGTTTTTATCGTCTAATTGATGCTCGTAAGTACCGCAAAAGTATATAGCCATTTGCACCTCCTTCGCCTTTTAGAACTTCGTCGTCCTTAAAGACCGTCTTGCCAAAGCGTAGACTATCCCCTTTTGACATTCATTGTGACCATTATAGACCACCAGTGACATTTTGTCAATAGTTTTTTGAGAAAAATTTGAAAAAAATTTGAAGAATTTGGGAAAAAAGTCCACACAATTTTTGTTTAGCGCTAAAATCCGAACATACGTTTGTAAAATTGAATGTTTTTAAGCGCTCCACTCCCAACAAAATAAAGGGTTGTAGCGTTTTTGACTTTGACGCAAACGCCATATTTTTTGAGCCGAAAAACCGTCTTTTTTGCTTTACTTGTCCGCACAAAAAATGGTAAGCTTCTTAACAGGCAACCCATCGGCGGATAGTCACTCGAAAAATCCTTTTTTTGCCTACTTTCTTGGCGTAAACTTAAAACGTTTGCAAGGCGTTTTGCCACCGCTTCGTTCCCGTCGAACACCTTTGCGCCGTAATACTCGCCTATCTTTTCGCTTAAAAAGCTGTAATGGGTACAGCCAAGCACAACACATTCGGGATTTTCCGTCGGTAAATAGCGGGAAAGCTCTGAAGGCGCGCCATCAAAACCACCCTCGACCAGTTCCGCCAGCTTTTCGCTACCAAATACTTTTATTTCCACGTTTGGATAGGTGATCTGCACCCTATTGACAAGATTTTTTAGGCGCAAACTGCTCGCCGTAGCCTTAGTTGCGACCACCAGCAACCTTTTTCCTACTTTTGCCGCAGGAAAAACAGCGGGCTCGACCCCCACAATAGGAAAAGCATACGCCGCGCGCAATTCGTCGATCAAAAGCGCCGTGACCGTATTGCAAGCAATCACCACTGCCAAGGCATCCATTCGCGCAAAAAAATCAAAGGCTTCGCGCACGTACGCGCGCACTTCATATATAGGTCGATTGCCATACGGCGCATTTGCGTTATCCCCATAGTAATATACAGGGTAGCCGCAAAGCACGTCTTTGCAAGCGCGGAGCACGCTCAACCCCCCCACGCCGCTATCAAAAAAGCCTATCCCACCCTTTCTCATCATATTCCACCACCTAAAAGAGAAAAAAAATCAAAAAAATTATAATTTTCCCGATTTTTACCCAAAAAACAGTTTACAATCACAAAAAATTATGCTAGAATAAACCTTGCATTAAGAAAATATCAAAAAATCGCTTAGTAAAAGCAAGGAGAACATTATGCCTAATATTAAATCCGCAAAGAAAAGAGTACTGGTTATCGAAAAGAAGACCATGCAGAACAAAGCAATCAAGTCTGCGTTGAAGACCCAAATCAAGAAATTCCTTGAAGCAGTGAACGCAGGTGATAAGGAAGCAGCTGAAAAGCTTTTCCCCGCTACCGTTTCCGCAATCGACAGCGCTGTTACGAAGGGCGTTATTCACAAGAACAACGCTAACAACAGAAAGGCTAAGCTCGCTAAGAAGCTTGCTGCAATGGCGTAAAATACAGTACGACACTTTTATAAATATGAGGGTCTGCCTTTTGGTAGACCCCTTTTTGCGTATATAGAAACGTTTTTTTACAAAGAAAATCTTCCCCTATCGAACACAAAAGCCCCTTTCCATATTTTCAAATTGTTTCCCCACTCCGCAGTTCAAAACGATCTGCGGATTTTTTTATAGTTTCTATAAAAAAGTACGTATATATGATTGACAACACACATGATTTTCACTATAATAAAACCATCAAAGGTTTATTTTTGCTAAACTTTTGGTTTATTTTTAACAAACTTTACTAGAAAACAGTAAAAAGTTTACTTTTACTAAACTTTTCGGTATTTACGGAGTAAAAATGGACATCGGCGCAAAGATAAAACAAATGCGAAATCAAAAGAGCCTAACCCAAGAAGAGCTTGCGGATCGTTGCGAGCTCACAAAAGGCTACATTTCTCAGCTTGAAAACAATCTAAACAGCCCTTCTATCGCCACCTTGACGGACATTCTATCGGCGCTAGGTAGCAATCTTTCCGAATTTTTCAGGGAAGATCCCGAAGAAAAGGTTGTCTTTTCCAAGGAAGAGTTTATTGAAAAGGACTCCGACGGCGTTCTGCAACACTGGCTGATTCCTAACGCGCAAAAAAATATGATGGAGCCAATCTTGGTAGAGCTTTCCGAAGGCGCGGAAACCGCAGGGGACATTCCGCACGAAGGGGAAGAGTTTGGGTTCGTTCTAGAAGGCAAGATCGCCATCGTCCTTGGGAAGAAGCACCACGTCTGCAAAAAAGGCGAAGCCTTTTACTACACGGCAAGCAAGCCGCACTCCATTATAAACAAGGGAAAAAACAAAGCGAAATTTATTTGGATTTCCACCCCACCCAACTTTTAATCGATTACACGCAGGAGAAAACCGCTATGGCTATCGAAAAACAGGAAACGCAACGCATTATTGAATTAAAGGACGTTTGCAAAGAATTCGACGGGGTTTCCGTCATTGAAAACATCAATTTATATATCCGCAAAGGTGAGTTCGTCACCTTCCTTGGCCCATCAGGCTGCGGCAAGACGACCACCTTGCGTATGATCGCAGGCTTTGATATTCCCACCTCTGGGCAAATTTTGCTCAATGGCAAGGATATCAGCGAGCTCCCCCCCAACAAGCGTCCCGTCAACACCGTATTCCAAAAATACGCTCTTTTCCCGCACTTGAATATCTTTGAAAACGTAGCATTCGGGTTGAAGCTGAAACGGATTGAAAAGAAATACGTTGACAAGAAAGGCGTAGAGCGTATCAAATACGAAAAGCTTCCCAAAGCCGTTATTACGGAAAAGGTAAAAAAGGCACTCGAAATCGTAGACTTGGCAGGCTTTGAAAAGCGTAGCGTTTCCACCCTTTCAGGCGGTCAGCAACAGCGTATTGCTATCGCGCGCGCGATTGTCAACGAGCCTGAAATCCTGCTTTTAGACGAGCCGCTCGGCGCGCTCGATTTGAAAATGCGCAAAGAAATGCAGCTTGAACTCAAAGCAATGCACAAGCGACTTGGAATCACCTTCATCTACGTCACGCACGACCAAGAAGAAGCGTTGACCATGTCCGATACCATCGTGGTTATGTCCGATGGTTCGATTCAGCAAATCGGCACACCCGAAATGATCTACAACGAACCGAAAAACACCTTCGTCGCAGACTTTATCGGCGAAAGCAACATTTTCTCGGGCGTTATGTCAAGAGATTACGACGTGCGTTTCTGCGGCAAAGCGTTCAAGTGCTTGGACGCAGGCTTTGAAAAGGACGAGCCCGTCGATATCGTCGTTCGTCCCGAAGACGTCAGAATTACCACTCCCGAAAACGGTATGTTGAAAGGCAAGGTCACTTCGGTTATTTTCAAGGGTATCCACTATCAAATCCTTGTACAATGCGGCCGCTATGAAATCGAAATCCAAAGCACCACTACGCCTAAGGTCGGCGAGCAGGTTGGGCTTTGCGTCGATCCCGACGGCATTCACGTTATGAAGAAAAAGTTCCGCGTCAATAAGTTCAACGGCGTGATCACAAAACGCAACACAGTCGAGTTCGGCGACGGCGAGTTTGAATGCGACGTCACCCAGCTCTACCCTGGCAGTCACTTGGACGAAGAAGGATATTTAATCACCGCCAAGGGCGAAAAGCTCGATTTGACGGACGTAGAAGTCAACGTCGAAGTCGGCTTGCACGACATTACGATGAGCGACAATTTGGACGACGGCGGCGCGCAGGGGCATATTATTTCCTTAATCTATAAGAGCGAATATTATCGCTACATTGTCCGCACTGAGAACGAAGAAGACTACGTACTCGCCTGCGAAGATCTTTGGAACGAAAACGACCTTGTCAGCCTGATTATCCCTAAGGAAAAGATCCGCTTGACCTTGAAGAACACGGAGGAAAGCAAGAAATGACGATTACAAAACCGAAACTTCGGTTTTCAAGAAAGCTGCTTGCGATCCCTTACGCAATTTTCCTGTTCGTGTTTGTGGTTGCACCCCTGCTCATCATTCTCTACTATGCTTTCACGAATGGCGACACGGGCAAGCTTTCCTTTGAAAACTTCGCAAACTTTTTTAGCGGTACGGGCGGTCAGACCTTCTTTGAGTCCAGCCGATTCAAAACGATTGTGCAGAGCTTTGGCATCTCGATTGCCAGCACGCTCATTTGTCTTTTGATCGCTTACCCCGTCGCGTACATTATTGCGCAAAGCCACGTTAAAAACAAAATGGGCTTGCTCCTTTTGTTCATCGTGCCTATGTGGGTCAACTTCGTTTTGCGTATCAATGCCTTGAAGGAGCTCTTGAACTGGATCGGCGTCTACAACAAGTCGAACGGTTGGAATATCTTCAACACCATCTTGGGTATGGTCTACGACTTTTTGCCGTTTATGATTTTGCCCATCTATACGACGATTTCCAAGATCGACAAAAGCTACTTGGAAGCGGCGAAAGACCTTGGCGCAGGCGGCGTTAGCGCCTTTGTAAAGGTCACGCTCCCCCTTTCCAAAGCAGGGATTATGAGCGGCATTTCCATGGTTTTCCTGCCGTCTATGACCAACTACGTCGTATCCAACTATATGACCTTCAACCACACGAAGATCATCGGCGCGTTCATCGACGAATGCTTCCGCAACGATCTTTGGAACTTAGGCTCGGTGACCGCCCTGCTCCTTTTGACGCTGATGTTCTTGATCACGTGGCTCACGGGCGGATTTAGTACGGAATCCGAAACGCAATCGAGGGGGACGTCCTTATGGTAAAGTTTAGAAAAATCTTAAAATGGGCGTTTATCGGGCTCGTTCTGTTGTTTATCTACGCTCCCATTTTGCTCTTGACTGTATACAGCTTCAACGAAACGGAAACGATCACGGACTGGGGTGAGTTCAGCTGGACGCACTACGAATATTTCTTCAATCCCGAAAACCAACCGCTTCCCATCGTGTTCCAAACGATTTGTTTGGCGCTTGTCGTGGCAAGCTTTTCGACGATTTTGGCAACCATCGGCGCGATCGGCATTTTCTATTCCAAAAAGCGCGTCGGTACGATGCTTTCAGGGATCAACCAAATCCCCGTAATCAACGCCGAAGTGGTCACCGCCATTTCCTTGGCATTCCTGTTCGTAGCGTTTAACCTGCCCAAATCGACGTTTATTCCGCTCATAGTTGGTCAAATGGTGCTTTGTACACCTTTCGTAATATTGTCGATTATCCCGAAACTCAAACAAATGGATAACAACCTTTACGAAGCGGCGCTCGACTTGGGCGCATCCCCTACACGGGCGCTTTTCTCGGTTGTAATTCCGCAAATTTCCCCTGGCATCGTGTCTGGTTTTATGCTTGCAATCACCCTTTCCTTGGACGATTACATCATCGCCGCATACACGAAGCCGAACACCTTCCAAACGATTTCTACCCACATTTACAGCCTTGCAAAAGGCAGTACCGTGGAAATGATCAAATCGTCCTACTGGGCGTTGACGGCAATCATTTTCGTTGCCATCGTCGTCGTAGTCGTTTTGATGAACGTATTCGCAAACAAAAAGGCAGGTAAGAAACAATGAAAAAAGTAATTGCGATTGCCGCCGCGGGCGTTATAGGCTTAATCGGACTCTCTTTTACAAACTTTGCCGTGGACAAACGTCCTGTATTGAAGGTCGCCAACTGGGCGGAATACATCGACGGCGGCGACGCGGACAGCCCGCTCATCCACGAATTTGAAGACTGGTACAAACAGCAAACAGGCAAGGATATTCGCGTAGAATACTGTATTGCCGACGACAACGAAACGCTGTATAATATGATCAAAATGGGCGACCATTTCGATCTTGTCTGCCCTTCTGAATATATGCTTATGAAGCTTGTCGCGGAAGAACGGGTACAAAAACTCCCTGAAAGCTTCTACGATACTAGCATTGACACCAACTATTACGCAAAAAACGTCTCTCCGTTTATCGAAAAGACGTTCTCCGAAAACTATATGACGGACGGCGCGGCTTGGAAAGAATACGCGGTAGGCTATATGTGGGGCACGACGGGCTTTGTGTATAACCCTGAGTTCGTCAAAGAAGAAGACGTTGCCAAGTGGGACGTATTCACCAACCCCACCTATAACAAAAAGGTGACGGCAAAGAACAACATTCGCGACACCTATTTCACAGGGCTTGCAATGCACTACGATGCCGAGCTTCGCACGTTAAAATCACAATACGAAGCAGGAACGCTTTCTTTAGCGGAATATCAAGCGCAACTAAAAGTCTTGATGAACGACACCACGCCCGAAACAATGAGCGCCGTAAAAGGCAAATTGATGTCCATGACCGACAATTTGTACGGCTTTGAAACGGACGAAGGCAAGGCGAAGCTTATCGCAGGTGAAATCACCGTCAACTACCAATGGAGCGGCGATGCCGTATACGTTATGGACGTTGCAGAAGGCTTATACGACGATGAACCCGTCGAAACGCCCGTATACCTTAATTACAGCATTCCCGAAACGGTTTCCAACCTTTGGTTTGATGGCTGGACGATTATGAAAGACTGCAAAAACGTTGATGCGGCAACCATGTTCATCAACTTTCTGTCGATGCCCGAAAACGCCGTGCGCAACATGAACTATATCGGCTACACAAGCTGTATCGGCAGCAAGACTGTATTCGACGATTTTGTACTCGATTGCTACGGTGCAGAAGAAGGCGAAGAAGATACCGTGCAATACGATTTGAACTACTACTTCAATCCTGCCTACGATACGACGAATGCAGCGAGCAAAGCAGCAACGCACGACGAACAATACGTAATCACTACGTATGCCGATCAAGTCAACCGCCAGCTCTTCGCGCAGTACCCCGACGAAAACACTTTAGCAAGATGCGTAGCTATGCAATACTTTAATTACGATGCAAACGCTCGCGCAAACAGCATGTGGAGCGATATCACCTTCTTCTAAAATGCGTGCAATCAAAATCAATGCAATAAGCGGATTTTCTCTCGAAAACCCGCTATTCTTTTGTATTATGTCACACATAATTATTATGTTAGACATAATACCGCCCATATTAGTATGTCAAACATAGGTATTATATCTGACATACTACCCAATTTGAGGAAAAATGGACGCTACGAGCCTTCTCGCGCGTCCATTCTCTTATATACAAGCAATATCGCTTATTTCGTCTAGTTTTTGCTAGAAAATCGCCTTTTTTTTGCTGTAATTACTCTTTTTTGATATCTTCCACGCCCAAGCGGTTATACAGCTCTATACGCTCGTTTTCGGGGTATTTCCATACCTTATACAGCACAAAAGCCCCAACAACCACGCTGATCACCGCCATCATAATGCCCGTAGGCAAGTCCAGAATAGATCCGAGCCCTAAGCCAACTTCCTTTGTGAACAGCAAGCCGCAAAAATTATAAACAGCGTGAATGAGCGCAGGGAATAATATGTTTTTTGTCTTAATCATCACGAATGCAAACAAACCGCCTGTCAGCATAGAATAGCCTGCCTGCAACACTGCGCCAGCACCACCTGAAAAGATGTTTAACAGATGCACTGCTCCAAATACCACCGAAGACAATACGTAGGTATAGAGAAAGCCCCTATGTGTCCGCTCAAATATCCCTGCGAGCAAGGAAAAGAACACGCCGCGGAACAACACTTCTTCAAAGAAGCCCACCGCCAAGCAGTACAAGGCGAATAACACAAAGTGCCACAGCGTCGTATGTATTAGCTCCATCTTTCCTGCAAAATACGCAAGCCAAGGGAAGTTATCAAGCGCAATAATCATCGCAGGCAATAATACCCAAAGATATTGCGGCTTTTGGAAGAGTTTTAAGCCACATTCCCCTGCAATCATATACACGGCGGCGCAACCAGCCACTAGCGGAATCAGCAAGCAAATCAAACGGTTATACACCACGTCGCTTGTGAACGTTATTTGCTTGCATATCGGAATTAGCTCAAACGCTATCATTATCGCGCAAAGCACTGCAATGAGCACGTATTTGGACTTTATTTTGACGTTTTTCATGCTTACGCTCTCCTTTCCACTATTGTATCATATCTACGCAAAAATAGCAAGTTTTACAGCAAATTTTAAGCATAAAACAACAACTTTTACAGCAAATTCTAAGCATTTTTGACAACAAAAAAGCGGCTTGCCCGAATGGACAAGCCGTTTTTATTTCGTTTGTCAAAACAAACCCAAGATTATTTGATGATCTTGGAGATCGTACCGGAACCAACCGTTCTACCACCTTCACGGATAGCGAAACGAAGACCTTCTTCAAGCGCAACGGGCTTGATGAGTTCAACGGTCATCGTGGTGTGGTCACCAGGCATAACCATTTCTACGCCTTCGGGAAGGTTGATCTTACCGGTCACGTCCGTCGTACGTACGAAGAACTGAGGACGATAGTTGTTGAAGAATGCGGTATGACGGCCACCTTCTTCCTTGGTCAAAACGTATACCTGAGCTTCGAAAACCGTACCAGTCTTAACCGTACCGGGTTTAGCGATAACTTGACCCTTCTGGATATCCGTTCTGTTGATACCACGAAGAAGCGCACCAACGTTGTCACCAGCCTGAGCTTCGTCAAGGAGCTTGTGGAACATTTCAAGACCGGTGATGGTCGTCGTCAAAGGCTTTTCGATAAGACCAACGATTTCTGCGGGTTCACCAACGTGAGCTACACCACGTTCGATACGACCGGTAGCAACCGTACCACGACCAGAGATGGTGAATACGTCTTCTACAGGAAGAAGGAAGGGCTTGGAGTCTTCACGTGCAGGGGTAGGAATGTAGCTGTCAACAGCGTCCATAAGTTCAAGAACGGGCTGAACTGCAGGGTTAGCCATGATCTGATCAGCAGGAACGTCTGCGGAAGCAGCTTCGAGTGCCTTCAATGCGGAACCACGGATAACAGGGATGTCGTCGCCAGGGAAGTCGTACTGGGAAAGCAAGTCACGGATATCCATTTCAACGAGTTCAAGAAGTTCTTCGTCGTCAACAAGGTCCGTCTTGTTCATGAATACAACGATATAAGGAACGCCTACCTGACGAGCAAGAAGGATGTGTTCACGGGTCTGAGGCATAGGACCATCCGTAGCAGCAACTACAAGGATAGCGCCGTCCATCTGAGCAGCACCGGTGATCATGTTCTTAACGTAGTCTGCGTGACCCGGGCAGTCAACGTGTGCATAGTGACGTGCGTCCGTCTGATATTCAACGTGCGCGGTGTTAATTGTGATACCACGAGCTCTTTCTTCGGGAGCCTTATCGATTTGGTCGTATCTCATCTTTTCTGCGCCACCACGAGCTGCCATAACCATGGTGATAGCTGCGGTGAGGGTGGTCTTACCGTGGTCAACGTGGCCAACGGTACCAATGTTTACGTGGGGTTTGCTTCTGTCGAATTTAGCTTTAGCCATTTTGAAATCCTCCGATTTTCTTTAATTATTTTTTTTCTTTTTTGGCTTGATATAACTTTGCCCCCTTACTAAGGCAATTCTATTATATCGTAATTTTTTGAAAATATCAATCGTTTGACGCCTTATTTTGGAAAAACTTTGATATTTTTTGCCATTCTTGCCCTTTTATTTGGGCAAGAATAGCTTTTGTAAGGATTGATTGGACTTAGTCCTTCTTGCCACGCTTTTCAACGATTTCCTTCGAAATGCTGCCAGGTACTTCGTTGTAGTGATCAAACTGCATCGTGAACTGACCACGGCCTTGCGTACGGGAACGAAGCTCCGTAGCATAACCGAACATTTCGGAAAGGGGAATTTCCGCGTCGATGATCTTCGCGCCGTTTCTATCGTCCGTACCAAGAATCGTACCACGACGACCGGAAACGTTGCCCATAAGGTCACCAAAGTAATCTTCGGGGGTGATGATTTGAACCTTCATGATCGGTTCGAGAAGTACAGGCTGTGCCTTTTCCAAACCGTTCTTGAAGCCCATCGAACCTGCGATC